>NZ_JBIAJH010000004.1:0-287738 GCF_042871845.1 Streptomyces sp. NPDC005533
CGGGGCGCCCTTGTACTGGACGTACTGGGGTGCTCCGCCAACGCGGCGAGGTGCGGTGCCGGGCGGCGCGGGCGAGGCAAGATCCGGAAGAGACGGCCTAGCGGGCCGTGCTGCCCGTCCCGTCGGCCACCGTCCGGACCCCGTCGGGATCGGACGTGAGGCCGCGGTCGAGGAGCGAGTCCAGGATCTCGCCGACCCTGACGCTGGTGTTGGACAGCAGGGACGAGGTGATGCCGTGCGTGTGCTCCGTGCCGCCCTGCACGTAGATGCCGCAGCGCAGTCCGGGGTCCGTCGCGATGCGGTAGTCGCGCGCGACGCGGACACGGCCCTCGTCGTCGCGCAGGCAGCGGTCGGCGACCTCGCCGAGGAGGCCGAGCGGGTCGGCGGGGCGGTAGCCGGTGGCGAAGACGACCACGTCCGCGTCCAGGGGCGTCTCCTCGCCGGTGACGAGGGACTGCACGGTGGCGTGGACCCCGGCCGGCGTCTCCGTGACGCCGGTGAGCCGCGAGACGTTGAGGAAGCGCAGCCGCTCGGTGCCGAGGACCTTCTCCTGGTACATCTGCCGGTACAGGTCGTCGATCAGATCGATGTCCACCACGGAGTAGTTGGTGTTGCGGTGGTAGTCCATCAGCTTGCGCTTGACGTTCTCGGGCGCGGTGAAGAACTCTCCGACCGCCTCCGGGTCGAAGATGCGGTTGGCGAAGCCGCTGTCGTCGGCGGGGCTGTAGCCGTACCGGGAGAAGACCGCGCAGACCTCGGCGGCGGGGAAGCGGCGGTGCAGATAGGCGACGTTCTCGGCGGCGCTCTGGCCCGCGCCCACGACGACGAACCGGGAGGGGTCGGCGCCCCGCAGCCCCTCGACCTTCGTCAGGAGATCGGAGTTGTGCCAGATGTGGGCGGTGCGCTCCACGCCTTCGGGCATGAGGGGGCGCAATCCGGTGCCGATGACGAGGTTGCGGGCCCGGTGGAGCGCGAGCCCCTCCGCCGACCGGACCGTCACGTCGAGGTGGTCCACCGATCCGTCGTGGACCACCGGCGAGACCCCCACGACCTCGTGCCCGTAGGACACCATGTCGTCGACCTTGGCCGCGGACCACTCCAGGTAGTCGTGGAACTCCACCCGCAGCGGGAAGAGGTTCTTGTGGTTGATGAAGTCGATCAGCCGCCCCTTGCTCTTCAGGTAGCACAGGAAGCTGAACTCGCTGGCCGGGTTCCGGAGCGTCACCAGGTCCTTCAGGAACGACACCTGCATGGTCGCGTCGTCGATGAGCATGCCCCGGTGCCAGCCGAAGCGCGGCTGCTGTTCGAAGAAGTGAGTGGTGATCACTTCCTCCCTGCCGACGCGTGCGTTGTGCTCGCCGACCGCGATCGCCATGGCCACGTTGGACGGCCCGAAGCCGATTCCTAGGAGGTCGTGGATCAGCGGGGGGTCTCCAGGACGAGCCTGTGCCATGTCACTCCCATCATGCGCGGGAAAAGGCGGGAAACCGGGCACGCCGACGGAGACGCGTCCGAATTTAGGTAAGGCTAAGCTGATTGCACGGGCCTGTCGAGACCGCATCAGCACGATTTGACACTGACTAGCCGTCAACTCCCAGCACAGCAGACATCGTTGCAATGTTAGGCAAGCCTTGCTTTACTCGAAAGCGACCAACCCCTGCCCGAGGAGGAACCCCATGCGGGTCGTCATGTTCGGTTACCAGACCTGGGGGCACCGGACCCTGCAAGCCCTCCTGGACTCCGAGCACGACGTGGTGCTGGTGGTGACGCACCCGAAGAGCGAGCACGCCTACGAGAAGATCTGGAGCGACTCCGTCGCCGACCTCGCCGCGGCGCACGGGCTGCCGGTGCTGCTCCGCAACCGCCCGGACGACGACGAGCTGTTCCAGCGCCTCAAGGAGGCCGACCCGGACGTCATCGTCGCGAACAACTGGCGTACGTGGCTGCCCCCGCGGGTCTTCGGACTCCCCCGCCACGGCACGCTGAACGTGCACGACTCGCTGCTGCCGAAGTACGCCGGCTTCTCCCCCCTGATCTGGGCGCTGATCAACGGCGAGACCGAAGTCGGCGTCACCGCGCACATGATGAACGACGAACTCGACGCCGGGGACATCGTGCGGCAGGAGGCCGTGCCGGTGGGGCCGACCGACACCGCCACCGACCTCTTCCACCGGACCGTCGACCTCATCGCCCCGGTCACCGTCGACGCCCTCGCCCTCATCGCCTCCGGGCGGACGGAGTTCACCCGGCAGGACCGGACCCGGGCGAGCTTCTTCCACAAGCGCTCCCCCGAGGACAGCCGGATCGACTGGACCTGGCCCGCGGCGGACCTGGACCGTCTGGTGCGCGCCCAGTCCGAGCCGTATCCCAGCGCCTTCACCTTTCACAAGGGCAGGCGGCTGGAGGTGCTGTCCGCCCGCGTGTCCCAGGGGCGGTACGGGGGCACGCCCGGCCGGATCTTCTACCGCGAGGGCGAGGGCGTGGTGATCGTCGCGGGCGCCGACGCCCGGACCGGCCGCAACCACGGGCTGGCCATCACCCGCGTACGGACCGAGGACGGCCGGGAGCTGCCCGCGGCCGCGTATTTCACCGCCATGGGCGGATACCTCACCGGCCGGCCCTGCCCCGCCGAGCCCGCCGGTCCGGCCGCGGCTCATGCCTCGAAGACCTCCTTCACTCCGTCGTGCGGGGCGCGGGAAGGGTGAGGCGGGTGATCGGGTCGGCGGCCGGGAGGGCGATCGGCCGGGCGCCGTCGTGGTCGTGCGTGACCTCCGCGAGCGGGCGGGTGTGTTCGGCCGCGCGGGCCATCCACGGCAGGATCCGAAACGGGGTGCCGGAAGTCGCGGGCGCCTGCTCGGTGCCGCTGATCCACGTCGTGAGGGTGAACCGGTGATCGGCGAAGTGTCCGCTGGGGCAGGTGGACGGGACCACTTCGTGGAAGGCGCTGGCCGGGAAGAACACGATGGTGTCGTGCTCGGGTTCGATCGTCCGGTACGTCTCCGCCGGCTGTGGCCCGCCCGGGTAGAAGTGGGTGTCGTACAGCCGGAGTTGACCGCCGTCGAAGCCGCGGGGCCGCCGGTGGAGGTAGTACACCGCCGACACGGCCGTGCTGACGTCGCGGACTCGTGAGGCGTCGGTGTGGATGCCGTAGTGGCCCCCGTCGCCGTGCGCCGTCAGGACCGTCAGGGTCTGCGTCAGCGCGGCCCGGTGACCGAGGACGTCCTGGACGAGCGGCAGGCAGTCGGCGAGGTGACGACTGAAGACGGAGCTGGTCACGGGGAGGACGAGGGAGCTGCGGCCCTTGTGGGAGACCTGACCCGACAGGGGGTCCAGGACCGTTCCCGCGTTGAAGTCGGGCTGCCGGGAGACCGCGTACGCCAGCAGGCCGGCGGCGCGCTCCGCGCCCAGGAAGTTCTCGAAGCGGCAGACCGGGGCCGGAATGACGGGGGTCGTGGACCAACGGTCGGAGGGAGGCAAGTCCCGGGTGCTGATCTCCGTCGGCGTGGCCGGTTCCTTCGCGTATCCACTCATGGCCCGGAACCGTAAGCGGAGGGGCCGGTGCCGTCGAAGGAGCACATGGGGGCGCACAGGAGTACGCCTCCGCCGGCCGAAGGCGCGTCCGGCCGGGTGGTTGACTACCCCGCATGGATTCCGCGCGCGTGTTCCCCGCAGGTGGCGAGCCCGGCCCGACGGCGTGGACCGCGCCCCCCTTCGACCCGGAACTCGGGGCGGCGCTGGCGGCCTTGGGGGACGGGGCGCTGGAGCCGTTCACCCCGGAGAACCTCGCCGCCCGGCAGCAGCAGGACGCCGCGGCCCGGCCCAGGCCGACCCTGCGGGAGCTCCGGGCCGACGGCCTCTTCGAGGTGGACGAGCTGCGGGTGCCGGGGCCGCCGGGCGAGCCGGACGTGACGCTCGTGAGCGCACGGCCCGCCGGGACCACCGGCCCGCTCCCGGTGCTCTACTACATGCACGGCGGCGGAATGGTCATGGGCAACGCCCGGTCCGTCGTCCCCGGGTTGCTGCGCGAATGGGCCCTGCCCCTGGAGCTGGCCGTCGTCTCCGTCGCATACCGGCTGGCACCGCACACGCGGTACCCCGGTCCGGTGGAGGACTGCTACGCCGGACTCGTCTGGCTGGCCGGGCACGCGGCCGAACTGGGCGTCGACGCGGACCGCGTCGTCATCGGCGGGAAGAGCGCCGGCGGCGGCCTCGCCGCGGCTCTCGCCCTGCTCACCCGGGACCGGGGCGGGCCCGCGCCGATCGGGCAGCTGCTGCTGTGCCCCATGCTCGACGACCGCGACGCCACCTTCTCCGGCCGGCAGATGGCCGGCCTCGGCATCTGGGACCGGACGTCCAACGCCACCGGGTGGCGGGCGCTGCTGGGCGAGCGGTACGGGGCCGCGGACCTGCCGCCGTACGCGGCTCCCGCCCGCGCCACGGACCTGTCCGGGCTGCCCCCCGCCTACATCGACGTCGGGTCGGCCGAGACCTTCCGGGACGAGGACGTGGCCTACGCGAACGCCATCTGGCAGGCGGGCGGCCAGGCCGAACTGCACGTGTGGCCCGGGGCCTTCCACGGCTTCGACGGCTTCGCGCCCCGAGCGGCCCTCAGCCGGGACGCCCGCCGGGCCCGTACCGCCTGGCTCCGGCGGCTCCTCAGCCGGCCCGGTGCGGGCTGCGGCCCCGCCGTCGGCTGAGCGCCCACGACGGCGGGCCCGGACGCGGGGTCACTGGGCCGCCGTGGCGGCCGCGATGTCGACGCGGGCGGCCCGGCGGGCCGGCCAGAGCGAGGCGGCCAGGGATCCCGCCAGGGCGACGAGCACACCGAGGGCGAGGCGCCCCCAGGGCAGGACCAGCGTGTAGCCCGCGACGCTCTCCTGGAGGGTGCGGCCGAGCGCCCAGCCGAGGAAGACGCCCAGGACCGTGCCGAGGGCCGCGCCGAGCCCGCCGAGGACCAGGGCCTCCAGGCGGATCATCCGGCTCACGCCGGCCCGGTCCACACCGAGGGCCCGCAAGGTGCCGATCTCCTTGCGGCGTTCCAGGACGGACATCGCGAGGGTGTTGGCGATGCCCAGCGCGGCGATCGCCAGGGCCATGCTCAGCAGGGCGTAGAAGACGTTCAGCTGGTCGCCGATGGACCCGCTGTCCTCGGCCCGGATGGCCTCCTCGTCGAGGACGGCCAGGGCGGGGTTGTCCCCGAGGGCGTGGGTGACGGCCGCGAGCGCGGTCCGGCCGGGTCCGCCGTCCAGGGCGACGAGGATCCCGGCGGTGTGCGGGGTGGGGTCGTGGCGGGCGACGAGGGAGTCGGGGGCGGTGATGCTGGGCAGCAGGTTGCTCTGCTCGTCCGCCCGGTAGACGGCGCCGATGGTGACGCTGTCCGGTCGGCCGTCCTGCCGCTCCAGGGCCAGGGTCTGGCCGACGTGCCAGCCGGCCGCCCCGGCCTTGAAGTCGGCCACGGCGATCTGGCCCTGGGCGAGACGGTCGAGGGAACCCTCCAGGACGTCGTAGCGCAGCAGGCGGGCGATGGTGGCGGGGTCGACTCCGGTCAGCACGGAGGGGATGCCGGCCAGCCGGTACTCGGTGGACTGGTTGAGCGGGCTGACCGCTGCGCCCGGCACCTTCCGGAGTGCGGCGGCGGTCTCGGCGCTCATCCGCATCCCGCCCTCGGCGGGCTTCACCAGGTAGTCGGCGGTGAAGTCGTGGGTGGTCGCCCGGTCCAGGTAGTGGGCGGCGGAGGCGCCGAGGACGGACAGGCCCGAGGCGAGGGTGAGGGCGATGGCGAGCGCGGCGGCCGTGGCGCCGGTACGGCGCGGGTCGCGCACGGTGTTGCGGGCGGCGAGGTCGCCGTACACCGGGTGGAGGCGGGTCAGCAGCGGCCGGACCAGGGCGACGAACGGCCGGGCCAGCAGCGGGATGAGGACGATCGTCCCGGTGAGGGTGAGGGCGGCGCCCAGACCGATGACGGTGCGCGCGTCACGGTCCGTGCCGAGCGCCCCGTACGCCGCGGCGGCGACGCCGGTGACCAGCAGCGCGGCGCCGAGGCCGGTGCGCAGGGAGCCGGTGCGCGCCGGGGCCGTCGGCTCGGCCGCGCTGAGCGCGGCGACCGGCGGGATGGCCATGGCCCGGCGGATGGGCAGCCATGCGGCGACCATCGGCAGGGCGGTGCCGACCAGCAGGGACGCGATGACGGTGCCCGGGGTGAGGACCAGCGGGCCGGCCGGGGCGTCGGCCGGGGCGAAGAGGGTCTGGAGCAGGGCGGCGGTCCCGGTGCCGGCGGCGAGTCCGGCCGCGGAGGCGACCGCGCCGACGAGGAGGGATTCCGTGAGCAGGATGCGGCGCACCTGCCCCCGGGAGGCTCCGACGGCCCGCATCAGGGCCAGCTCCCGGGTGCGCCGGGCGACGAGCATGGTGAACGTGTTGGAGATGAGGAAGGTGGCGACGAACAGGGCGACCGCGGCGAAGCCCAGCAGGATCTGGCTCATGGTGTCGCTGTCGTTGGTGGCGAGGTTGGCCTGGATCCGGGCGAGCTGGGCCCCGGTCGCCGCGCCGGCGCCGTCGGGCAGCACCGCTTCGATCCGGCCGAGGAGTTGCCGTACGTCGGCGCCGGGTGCGGCCGTGACGTCCACGGTCTGGTAGAGGCCGGGCCGGAGGAAGAGCCGCTGTGCGGTGGCGTCGTCGAAGAGCGTCAGGCTGCCGCCGGCGGGCAGTGTGGTCCCGTCCGTACGGAAGATTCCGCGGAGGGTGTAGGAGGCGGCGCCCTGGTGCGTGCCGACGCGTACGGTGTCGCCCGGCCGGAAGCCGCCCTTCGCGGCGGTGACCTCGTCGAGGGCGATCGTGTCGCCGCCGGTCGGGCCGGACCCCTGGGTGAATCGGTAGGCGGGGTCGGTGCCGTCCGTCCCCGGGGCGAAGTTGCCCGCCTGGTGGGAGGGGCCGTGTCCGAGCAGTCGGCCGTCGCGGTCGGCGACGGCGGCGAAACCGGTGACGCGGCCCGCGGCGAGGGCGACGCCCTGGACCTTGGCCAGGGCGTGCACGGTGCCCGCGTCGATGCCGGGCGGCCCGTCGTCCTGGCGCGGGGAGTCCTTCGCGCCCTCGGATTCCTGGGGGAAGACGCTGACGGCGATGCGCTCGTAGCCGTCGTTTGCCCGGGCGGAGGCGGCCCGGCGGAGACTGTCGCCGTAGACGAGGCTGCCGGAGACGAAGGTGACGCCGAGCATGACCGCGAACACGGTCATCAGCAGGCGGGCCTTGTGCGCGAACACGTTGCGCAGGGCGGTACGGAACATGGGGATGCGGATCCTGGGGAGGTGGGCTCGTCCGGTGCGAGCGGGCGAGCGCGCGGGCGGGCGGGCGGCTCGTGGGGTGGCTCGTGGGGTGGCTCGTGCGGGGCTGGTGTCGGGGGGTGCGGGGGTCAGCTGGTGCGCGAGCGGGCGTCGAACTCCTTCATCCGGTCCAGCACCCGGTCCGGGGTGGGACGGCTCATCTCGTCGACCAGGCGACCGTCGGAGAGGAACACCACACGGTCGGCGTAGCCGGCGGCGACCGGGTCGTGGGTGACCATGACCACGGTCTGGCCCAGCTCGCGCACCGAGTCGCGCAGGAAGCCGAGGACTTCGGCCCCGGAGCGGGAGTCGAGGTTGCCGGTGGGTTCGTCGCCGAAGACGATCGAGGGGCGGGTCACCAGGGCGCGGGCCACCGCGACGCGCTGCTGCTGCCCGCCGGACAGCTGTCCGGGCCGGTGGTCGAGCCGCTGCGCCAGACCGACCATGGAGACCACGCGGTCCAGCCACTGCCGGTCGGGCCGGCGGCCGGCGATGGTCAGCGGCAGCGTGATGTTCTCCAGCGCGGTCAGCGTCGGCAGCAGGTTGAAGGCCTGGAAGACGAAGCCGATCCGGTCGCGGCGCAGCCGGGTGAGCTGCTGGTCGTCGAGGGTGCCCAGTTCGGTGGTGCCGATGCGGACGGAGCCGGAGCTGAAGGAGTCGAGCCCGGCGGCGCAGTGCAGCAGGGTGGACTTGCCGCAGCCGGAGGGGCCCATGATCGCGGTGAACTCGCCCTCCCCGAAGGCGACGTCGACCCGGTCCAGGGCGACGACGCGGGTGTCGCCGCTGCCGTAGACCTTCGACAGGTCGGTGACGGCGGCCGCGGCCCCGGCCGGAGTGCGCGGCGGGTACGGGGCAAAGGGGTCGGCGGTCACGGAGGACTCCTCTTCGGGTGCGGGAACGTGCACTTCGAAGGGTGTCCGGGGAACGTATCGGGGCCTGGACGACCGTGTATCGGCCGCCGCTCCGCTCCGCTCCGTATCGGTCGGGTGGGAAGCGGCCGTCAGGCCGGCAAGTGCAGGGTGGCGACCGCGCCGCCGTCGGGGGCGTTGTCGAAGCGCAGCTCGGCGCCGAGCAGCCGGGCCTGGCCCAGGGCGATGGTGAGGCCCAGGCCGTGGCCCGTGCCGCGCCCCGCGGCGCCGGTGCGGAAGCGGCGCGGGCCGTCGACGAGCAGGTCCCGGGGGAAGCCGGGGCCGTGGTCGCGGACGACGACCGTACGGCCCTGGACGGTGACCCGCACCGGGGTGCCTCCGTGCCGGTGGGCGTTGACGACGAGGTTGCCCACGATCCGTTCGAGGCGCCGCGGGTCGGTCTCCACGGTCACCCCTGCCGGGGCGGTCCCGGGGCGACGCCGGCCGGCGTCGGCGTCGGCCTCGGCGTCGGCGTCGGCCTCGGCGGGAGCGGTGACCGTGACCTCCGTGTCGAGGCCGGTCCGCACGACCGCCTCGGAGACGACCGCGCCGAGCGGGACACGGTCGCGGACCGGCCGTTCGGCGCCGGCGTCCAGCCGGGAGATCTCCAGGAGGTCCTCCACCAGGCCGCGCAGATCGCGCACCCGGGCCCGGAGCAGGTCCTCCGTCTCACCGGCGGGCAGCAGGTCGGCAGCGGCCAGCAGACCGCCGACGGGGGTGCGGAGCTCGTGGGCCACGTCGGCGGTGAACTGACGCTCGGTGCGCAGCCGTCGGCTGAGGCTGTCGGCCATGAGGTCGACGGTGGCGGCGATGTCGGCCACCTCGTCGCCGCCCCCGGTGGGTCCGGTCCGGGCGTCCAGGTCTCCTGCGGAGATCCGGCCCGCGGTCTCGGAGACCCGACGCAGCCTACGGGCGAGCAGCCCGGCTCCGTAGACCGCCAGGGGCGCGGCGGCCGCGAGCGCGAACAGCGAGGCGAGCGCCATGCTCACGTCGAGCCGGCGCAGTTCGTGGAGCTCCGAGCTCATGTTGACCCGGACGGCGAGCACCGGGCTGTCCGGGCCGGCGGTGCGCTGGGCGGCCCAGACGGTGGGCCCCACGTTGCCTTCGACGTGCCCGTCGTGGGCCACGTGGCGGACGCCGTCGGCGGGGCGGCGCAGTACGGCGGGCAGCTCGGCCGGATCAAGCTCGGCACCCTCGATCAGCGTTCCGGTGCGCCGGTAGGTGGCCATGGCGGAGTACACGCTGTTGAAGGCCTGGGCTTCGGCCCGGCCGCGGATGTCCTGCGCGGTCCACAGGTGGACGAGGACGCCCACCGCGGCCACGACGAGGAATGCCGTGGCCGCGGCCAGCGCGGCGATCTTCCAGCGCAGGGACACGCGGGCCGGCCGCGGCCGGTGGAACGGTCGCACCGGCCTCAGCGCCTGAGTTTGTAGCCGAAGCCGCGGACCGTCTCGATCCGGTCCCGGCCGAGTTTCCTGCGCAGCCGCTGCACGCAGAGGTCCACGACGCGGCTGTCGCCGTCCCAGCCGTAGTCCCACACGTCCCGCAGCAGGGTGTGGCGTTCCAGCACGATGCCCGGGTGGGCGGCGAACACCAGCAGCAGCTTCAGTTCGGTCGGGGTCAGCGCCACCGGGCTTCCGGAGACGAAGACCTCCAGGCCACCGGTGTCGATGGTCAGGTCCCCGAAGACCAGGGACTCGCCCTCGGACGCGGCCCGCTCCTGCACGGGCGAGTCGCCGGCCGTCCGGCCGGGATCCGCGGCGGGCGGCGCGGGTGCGTAGGTGGCCCGCCGCAGCAGGGAGCGGATGCGGGCCACGAGCACGTACGTGTCCACGGGCTTGACCACGTAGTCGTCCGCGCCGGCCTCGAGACCGGCGACGACGTCGAGTCCGTCGCCGCGGGCGGACATCATCAGGACCGGCACCAGGCTGGTCTCCCGGACCCGGCGGCACAGCCCGATCCCGTCCAGGCCGGGCAGCATCACGTCCAGGATCAGCAGGTCGAAGCTCTGCTCGCGGAAGAGCTCCAGCCCCGCCAGCCCGTCGGCGGCGGTCTCCATCCGGTAGCCGTAGCGTTCGAGGGCGACGGTGAAGGACCGGCGCATCAGGTCGTCGTCCTCCACCAGCAGCACGCGAACGGGCCGCGGAGAGGCCGGGGCCGGTGCGGGGGCCGGGGGCGGGGCGGACGAGGACACGCGCGGATGACTCCTTGTTCGGACGGTCCGGGAACACGGGACCTGAGGGGAACGATAGGGCAGCCATCGGGCGTGGCCGGCCGCCCACGGCACGGCGCACGGGATCGATGGACGACCAAGCGCTCCCTGATACCCGCCCGATACAAGCCGGGCCGCCCCGCGGTCGCCGCCCCGCTCAGCCCGCGCCGTGAGCAGCAGCTGGCACGGCGACCGTCGCCCCGTCGGTACGGATCGTGGCGGCGACGGCGGCCGCCCGTGCGCGGGTCCGCGGCGCCAGGGCCGTGTCGAGCGCGAGCGACAGTGCACGACGGCGGCCGCCCGGCGGAACAGTGCCTGCTGGTTGACCTCGCCGACGAGGAAGCAGTCGTCCTGGTCGTCCACCAGGTCCAGGCCGGCCCGGCCGCGGGAGAGGACCACGCGCCTGCCCTGCGCGCGGACCGCGTCGAACGGCCACCCGCGCGAAGTCCTGCGGGGCGCCGGCGGGCGTGCTGCCCAGGCCGACGTACACCGGTGCCGTGCCGGCGTCCAGGAACGCCTCCAGATCGGCGGGGAGCGGGCGTTCGTCGGGCCGGATCCAGGCGCCGTTCTGCACCACGTCGAGGTCGCTCGGCGGCCAAGGGTCCAGGACCGGGTTGGTGGCCGGCCACGGCCGGTCCGTGAACGCGTAGTCGCGGACGCCGTCCACCGGGGGCAGCCCGAAGGCCGCCCGCCGGGCGGCCGGGCGGCCGGCGGCGGCGGGAGGGCGACCGGCTGGTGGCTCGCGTGCACGTAGCGGATCGCCGGCTCCTCGGCCACGGACCGCGCACCGGTCACCGCCGGCCCGCGCCGAGCTCCCGCAACGCCACCGCGAGACCCACCATGGGCTCGACACTCCCGCGCGGGCGGCCCTGAAGATGACTGGACCCGCCCGGACACGGTACGAAGTCCCCCGTGAACGAAAAGATCCAGTCCGAGACCGTCCGCGTCTTCATAGCGCTCGCCCCGCCCGACGACGCGAAGGACGAGCTGGCCGAGCAGCTGCGGCCCGCGTACGCCGCGTACCCGGACATGCGCTGGAACCGCATCGAGGACTGGCACATCACCCTGGCCTTCCTCGGCGAGCTCCCCGTCGCCGCCGTGCCGCTCCTCAAGGAGCCGCTCGCGGACCTCGCCGCGGCCCGGCGGCCCCTGAAGCTGGCCCTGCGGGGCGGCGGGCACTTCGACGAACGGGTGCTGTGGACCGGGATCGACGGAGAGCTCGAAGGGCTGCACCTGCTGGCCACCGACGTGCGCGCGGCGGTCCGCGCCTGCGGCGTCGACTTCCAGGAGCGGCCGCTGCGCCCGCACCTGACCCTGGCCCGCTCCCGCCGCAACGACCGCAACAGCGCGGTGGCCGCCGCGGCCGGGCTGGCCGCGTTCACCGGCCGCACGTGGCAGACCCGGCGGCTCCACCTCGTCGGCAGCAACACCGGTCGGGGCCCCGGACCCATCCACTACCGCGACATCCAGGCCTGGGGCTTCGACGGCGCGCAGTGACATCCCGCGGCGCAGCGAGAACCCGTGGCGGAGCGGGAACCCGCGGCCGGACGGAACCGTGTTGATCATTTTCGGCGTCTTTGTCGCCACGTGATCGTCAAACGGAAGAGGAGAGCCGACGTGGAGCAGACCCGTCGAGCGGTACTGACTCTGGGAGCGGGGGCGGCGCTGGCCGCGGCCCTGCCGGCGGGCGTGGCGCACGCGACGTCGCACGGCGGGGACGGCGGGGACTGCGGGGAGGGCGAGGTCGTCCGGCAGCTGCGCGCGCTGGAGCGCGAGTACGGCGCGCGGCTGGGGGCGTACGCCCGGGACACGGCCACCGGCAGGACGGTGCTGTACCGCGCCGACGAGCTGTTCCCCATGTGCTCGCTGTTCAAGACGATGGCCGCGGCGGCCGTGATGCGGGACCTGGACCGTGACGGCGCGTTCCTCGCCCGGCGCATCCACTACACGCAGGCCGACGTCACGGCCGCGGGCGGCGGCTCGGTGACGGAGCGGCCCGAGAACATCGCCGGGGGGCTGACGGTGGCCGAGCTGTGCTCGGCGGCCATCGCCCAGAGCAACAACGCCGCCGGGAACCTGCTGCTCCGTGAGCTGGGCGGCCCCATCGCGATCACCGACTTCTGCCGTTCCGTGGGGGACCGTACGACGCGGCTCGACCGGTGGGAGCCCGCGCTGAACTCGGCCGAGCCGTCGCGGGTGACCGACACGACCAGCCCGCGGGCCATCGGGCGGACGTACGGGCGGCTCGTACTCGGCGACGCCCTGGCCCCGCGGCACCGGGAGCTCCTGACGCGCTGGCTGCTGGCCAACACGACGAGCGGTGAGCGGTTCCGGGCCGGTCTGCCCGTCGACTGGGTGATCGGGGACAAGACGGGCTCCGGGTCGTACGGGACCAGCAACAACGTGGGCATCGCCTGGCCGCCGGGTCGGCCGCCGGTGGTGCTGTCCGTCCTGACCACCAGGCCGGAGGCCGCCGCGCCGCGTGCCGACGCGCTGGTCGCGAAGGCCGCCGGGACCCTGGCGGCAGCGCTCACCTGACGGCGCCGCACATCCCTTGCCGCGTACTAGGGTTGCCGCCGTGGGCCTCTTCTCGGACTCCTGGGCGGCGTTGCGCACGGCGGTGGCCGACCTGCGTGACGAGGACTTCGCACGGCCGTCCGGATGCGCCGGGTGGCTCGTGCGGGACCTCGTGTGCCATCTCGTCATCGATGCCCAGGACGTGCTGATCACCCTCGTCACGCCCGCCGCGACGGACCCGACCCGCGACGCGGTGACCTACTGGAACCTCGTCGAGCCCCCGACCGGCGACGACCCGCTCGACGCGCTGACCGTGCGTCTCGCCGCCGCGTACGGGGAGCCGTGGCTGCTCAGGTTCCACCTCGACGACGTCGGTTCCGCGGCGGGCCGCGCCGCCGGACTCGCGGACCGCACGGTCCCGGTCGCCACCCGGGACGAGGTGCTCACCACGGGCGACTACCTCACCGCGTACGTGCTGGAGTGGACCTTGCACCACCTCGACCTGATCGCGTACCTCCCCGACGCGGCGCAGCCGCCCGCCGAGGGGCTCGCCCGGTCGCGCGCACTGCTGGAGAAGATCGCCGGTGGGGCCTTCCCCGCGTCGTTCTCCGACGAGGACGCCCTGCTGATCGGCACCGGGCGGCGGGCGCCGACCGGAGCGCAGGAGGCCGAACTGCGAAGGTCGGCCACACCGCTACCGCTCCCCCTCGTCCTCGGCTGAGCGTGATCCGCAGGCCCCGCACCGATATTCGGTGGGAGCGGCGGGCGGCTCTCTGTGACAATCCGCCTTGATGATCACCACCGTCGAACAGCTGCTGTCCGCACTCGACTCGCTCCCGCACCAGGCCCGTCTCCGGCACACCGCCGTCACCGCGCACGCGCTGGCGGCCCGCGGGGAGCTCCGGCCGCTGCTCACCGCTCTCGACCGGCTCGGCCCGTACGAACGGCGGCTCGGCGCGCTGGCCGCGCTGGCCGGGGCGGACACCGACCACCTCGCCGCGCGCCTGGCCGACCCCGACCCGATCGTCCGCCGCTACGCCCTGCGCGCCGCCCGCGCCTCGACCGTGCCCGACCGGGCGGTCGAGGCCGCCTACGACAACGCCCCCGCGGTGGTCCGCGCCGACCTCGCCCGGCTGCTGCGCGACGGCGGCCGGCCCGCCCTGGCGGAGCGCCTGCTGCTGCGGCTGCGGACCGAGCGCGGCGACCGGGACGCGGCCCTGCTGCTGCCGGGCTGTTCACCGGAGTTCACCGCCCGGATGCTGCCCGAGCTCGCCGGCGCCGTCGCGTTCGAGGGGTGGAGCCTGCTGGCCCGCCGTCACCCGGTGGCCGTGCTCGACCAGGCCGAGCGCGACCTCGCCGCACTGACCCACCGGCTGCGCGTCGGCTGGTGGCAGCGGCACGCCAACGGGATCGCGGCGGCCCTGCCCGCCGCCCCCGCCCGGGTACTGGACCTCCTCGAGCGGCACGGCCCCGGGGACCTGCCCGACCCGCTGCACGACAGGCTCGCCGACCTCGTCGACGCGGACGCCGAGCGGACGGCCCGCTGGCTCGCCGACCCCGGCCGGCAGAGCGGCCGCTGGGAGCGCGCCCCACACCCCTCGGTGCTGCGCCGGCTGGTGGCGGCCGCTCCGCCGTCCCTGCACCGGCTCGCCGCCCGCTGGGCCCACCGGGGTGCCTACGTCACCATGCTGCGCGCCGTACCGCCCGCGGACCGGGTGGCCTTCCACGCGGCGGTCACCGCCGCGAGCCACCCCACCTCCGCTCCGGGCACACCCGATGCCGTACTGGCCCTGTTCCCGGCGGCCGAACGGCACCCCAGGGCGCGGGCGGACGTGGCGCGAGCCCGTGCCGAACGGTGGTCCGAGTTCGAGGTGTGGCCCACCCTCGCCCTGCTCCCCCCGGCCGAGGCCCGGCCGGAGCTCCTCGCCGCCACCGGCTCCGGCGACGCCGACGACCGGGCGTTCGCCTGGCAGCAGGTGACGGCCAACGCCGGGCACGCGGCGGATCCGGCGGAAGTGGCCGCCGTACTGGACCTGGCCGCGAGCCGGCTGCGCAACGAACGCGACCCGGTGCGCCGGGCCGTCCTGGAGGCCTTCGCCGCCCTGTCCGCGCCGCTGCTCGCGGCGGCCCTCACCGGGCCCTCGGGCCGCGCCGGCCGCGACGACCTGCAAGGGGTCTGCCTGGACGCCCTGCGCGCCCGGGACTGCGCGCCGGCCACCCGGACCGCCGTCCACACCCTCGCCGTCACCCTCCTCAACTCCTCGGCCGACGAAGAGCTCCTCGGACTCGCCGTGCGCCTGCTGGGGGCGCTCACGGCCCGCACCGGTGCGCTGGCCGCGCCGGCCGTCCGGCTGGACCGGGCGCTGCGGCACGGCCGCGAACGCGCCGTGCTCGACGCCGTACGGCCCTGGCTGGACGCCGCGGCCGGGCGGGGCGATCACGCGCCGCTGCTCGCCCTGGTCGAGGCGTTCGGCCCCCGGGCCCGCCTGCTACCCGAGCTCCAGGAGCGCCTCGCCGACGGCCTGCGCGACTGCCCCGACGGCGCGTTCGCCGACCTGGCCGCGGCCTGGCTGGCGGACCCCGCGACCCGGGCCGGGCGGGTCGCCGTACTCCTGGAACGGGAGCCCACCGCGGTGGCGCTCGGCCCCGTACTCGACGTGCTCGCCGCCCACCGCACCGACCTGCTGGACCGCGCCCTGACCGACCCGCCGCCCGCCGGCCGCTTCCCGGCCCCCGGCACGGCCCGGGCGCTGCCCCGCTTCCGGCGTGCGGACCAGTGGCTGCCCCGCCAGCAGCGGGCTGCCGTGCGCCTGGCCGAGGCGGCCCTCGCCGACCCCGGCCGGTCCCTGGACGAACGCGCCGCGCTGCTGCGCGAGGCGGCCACGGTCCCGGGGTACGGGTGGGACCTCGTCCGGCGGTACGGCGGCGCGGACGCGGCGGGTGCGGACCCCGCCACGCCGGCGGACCCCGGCAGGCCGGACCCTGCCGCGTCGGCCGCCGCGGCCGTCGCCGCCGGTCCGGACGCCGCCCTGCGCCTGCTGCTCGACAGCGCGGGCCAGGACGACGCGGCCGCGGTCTGGGCGGTCGCCGACCAGGTGGCGCTCCGGGCCCGCCCGGACGCCCTCGCCGCCCTGCTGCACGACCTGCTCACCCGGGAACGCGGGGTGAAGCTCACCGTCCGCAAGTCGGCCGCGCGGCTGGCGGCCCGTCACCTTCCGCCGGCCGAGGCCGCGCGGGTGCTGGCCCGGGCGGCGCTCGACGCCTCCGCGCACCCCGACCTGCGGACCGCGGCCGTCGCCCTGGCCCCTGCCCTGCTCCCGGCCGAGGCGGCCTGGTCGCTGCTGGAGTCCGCCGTCGCCGACGGCCCGGAAGGCGCCCGCCGCGCCGTGCTGTGCGGCCCGGCCGAGGTGGCTCCCGCGCACCGCTCCCGTTACGGCCGGCTGGTCACCGGTCTGCTCGCCACCGCCGACGACTTCACGACCCAGAGCGTGCTCTGGGCGCTGGAGGAATGGGCCGCGTACGCGCCGACGGTCACCGGGACGCTCGCCGACATGGTCGCCGACCTGAGCTCCTCCCTCATGTGGGAGGCGGCCGGCAGGACCCTCCTGTGCATCGCCGGATCGGAGCAGCCCCGTCCGTCGGGCGGAGCGGCCCCCGGCAGCGCGCTCCACGAGGCGGTGGCCCGGCTGCTGGCCGCGATGGCGTCCGACGAGCCGGTGGGCGGCGGCCCCGACGGGCTCGACCTGCCCGCCCGCCACCGGCTGCAGCACCTCCTCTCCTCGTCCGGCGTCACGGTGCCCCAGCGGTTGTGCGCCCCGCTCGCCCGACAGTTGGCCGTCGAACCACGGCTGACCGGCCTGCGCGCATCCCTCCTCGTCCGGGCCGTCGACCCGGCCGCGCCGGAGGCCGAACTGACCGCGGCCTGCCGCGAGCTGAGCGCCGCCGTCGCGGACCGCCCCGCGCTGGCGGGCCGCTGCGCCGAGCAGCTGCTCGGGCGGCACCGGTACGGCTCCCGCACGGGGGCGCACCCGGAACGGGCGCTCGGGGCCGTACGCGCCCTGTCCGACGGCACCGGCCCCGAGGGGCTGTTCGCCGCGTCCCTCGCCGCCGCGCTCGGCCCCCGCCTGGACTGGCCGGGGCCCTGGAGAGCCGCCGTCCGTGTCCTGCGCCGCCACCCGGACGCCGAGGTGCGCGAGGCCGCCGACGCCATCGACCTCACCGCCGAGTGACGACCGCGGCGTACGCGCCGCGGGCGACGGCGGCCTCGTCTACGGTGGGCCCATGAGGCTGCTGCTGACCTCCGACACCCATGTGCCCGCGCGGGCCCGGTACCTGCCGCAAGCGCTGCTGACGGCCGTCGACGAAGCCGACGTGGTGGTCCACGCCGGTGACTGGACCGACGAGGCCACGCTCGATGTGCTGGAGTCGAGGTCGCGGCGCCTGCTCGCCGTGTACGGCAACAACGACGGGCCCGCCCTGCGCCGCAGACTGGCCGAGATCGCCCGCGCCGAACTCGGCGGCCTGCGCTTCGCGGTCGTCCACGAGACCGGTCCGGCCGACGGGCGCGAGCGGCGTTGTGCGGCCCGTTTCCCCGACGCGGACGTCCTGGTGTTCGGCCACAGCCACATCCCGTGGGACTCCACGGCCCCGAACGGGCTCCGGCTGCTCAACCCCGGTTCTCCGACGGACCGTCGCAGACAGCCCGACCACACGTACCTGACCCTCACGGTCGCGGACGGCGCCCTGCACGACGTCGTCCTGCACCGGCTCGCCGCACGGCCCTGAACGCGCGGGGCATCGCGTCGAGGCCGGTGTCGCACCTTCACCCGCGGGGTAACACGCCTGCCCGAGCAGCCGAGTTGGGACGATTGCCCGGCTCGTCCCTGTGTTGGTCCTGCGGGTTTCCTTAGGGGAACCTGAAGAACCCCTCCAGCGGGCTCTTTTCACTGGTCGGCGACCTAGGCTCAGCCGGACTCCCCTCCTCCCCCTCTCCCCGTGAGGTGCAACCGCCATGAGCCGCAGCCACACTCCCGAAACGCCGTCCCGCGCCGAGGCGCGACGGAAGAGGACGGTGCGCACCCGCATCGTCCTGTCCGTCACCGCGGCGGCAGCGGCAGTGGCGGTCGGGGTCGCCGTGGCCGACTCCGACGGTGAGGCCGGCAGGGACAAGCGGGCCGACGGCCTCGCCGGTCAGGCGGCCGGGACCGCGGGGACCGGTGACGGCGTAGGGGCGGCACCCTCCCCTGCCGCCCCCACGCCCACCACCGACGCCACGGCCACGGCGAGCCCGAGCCCGTCCGGCACGCCGGAGGCCGGCGCCTCCGAATCCGCCGCCGCGCCGAAGCCCGACGCGGAGGAGAGCAGCGCCCCGGCCAAGTCGGCCTCGACCCGGGCCGCCGACCCGACGCGCAAGCCCTCCACGACCACGGGCGGCGGTTCCGGGGGCTCGGGCGGCTCGGGGGGCTCCGGGGGCTCGGGCACCGTCAACGGCGATGCCGAGTCCGCCGTCCTCGCCCTCGTCAACAAGGAGCGGTCCGCCGCCGGGTGCGGTGCGCTGACCATGAACGCCAAGCTGAGCACTGCCGCACGGACGTACAGCGACACCATGGCCCGCAGCGGCGTCATGTCGCACACCGGCCCGGACGGGTCCACCATGACCAGCCGGGTGGAGGCCGCCGGATACGGGTGGTCCCGCCTGGGCGAGAACATAGCCCGGGGTCAGGCCGACCCCGACGCGGTCATGAAGGCGTGGATGAACAGCTCCGGCCACCGGGCCAACATCCTCAACTGCGCCTTCAAGGAGATCGGCATCGGTGTCCACAAGGGCGACGGCGGCCCGTGGTGGACGCAGGACTTCGGCACCGCGAAGTAGCGGGCCCCGGGCCGACGGCCCCGCCCCCCGGACCGGCCACCCCCCACGCGCCACCACAACCTGCCACCCCCACCTGCCACCCCCCACGTCCACGTCCTCCGACCCGTCCCGCGGATCGGAGGACGTCGGCGTTCTCCGGGCCGCGCCCGGCGGGCCGACACCCGGGGCTCCGGGGCTTGTCGGGGGGAGGGGTGACGGGCCGGCCGGCGGGTCGGCCACAATGCAGCCGTGCCCCGGATTCCGCGTTACCTGCTCATATGGCTGTCGTGCACCGCCACCAGCGTGACCGCCGTGCTCGCCACGGTGCAGTTCGTGGTGGGCTCGACCAGGCACACACCCCCGGTCGCGCGGTCCGCCCCGGTCGTCATCGACACTCCGCCGGCCTGGGAGGCGGGCAGCCCCGCGCCGAGCGAACCGTCCGCGTCCGCGAGCCCCTCCCCCACCCCGACGCAGCGACCGACCCCCTCGGCGGCGACGCCCGCCAAGGCCTCGCCGGCCGCCCCCCGGACCACGGCGCCGAAGACCTCCGTGGACTGCGAGGAGGGCGGAGCGGGCCTGCACACCGTCCCCTCGCAGGGCGGCAAGGTCACGGTGCGGTACGGGAGCCGGGGCGTGTGCCTGATCTCCGCGATCCCCAGCCGCGGGTTCAAGGCCACCACCGCGCAGACCTCGGACGACACCCTCACCGTCACGTTCTCCGCCGCCGACCACCGGTCGGTGGTCACGGCGACGATCGTCCCGGCGGCGAAGGCGAGCGTCCGCGAGTCGTCGTTCTGACACCGATCCCTTTTGCGCGTTTCACGTCTTGTACGCCCTCATGCGCACCGCTCCGGCGAAGCGGAAGGTGAGCGCTTCCTTAGGGCAACCTCAAGATCGTGCCGAGGCCGTTCCACGGGCCCGGCCGGCGCCTATGCTCGCGTCAGCCGAGCGGCCCTCGGCGCCGGGAAACGCATCCGGTGAACCCCCGGGCCGTCGGTTCCGCCGTGCCGGAAGGCATTCGGCCCTTCCCGCAGTCCGCATCGTGCCTTGGGGTGTCTTCGCCATGAGTTCTCGCCTGCTCCGACCCGTCCGCGCCGACCGCCGTACGACGGCGCCCCGGTCCGCCGCGCCCCTGGGGACGCGACTGCCGCTGGTCGCCGTGGCCGTGGTCGCGGCGGGGCTGACGGCCGCCTGCGGGCCGTCCTCCCAGCCCGTCGGTTCCGCGGCGCCGGTCAAGGCCGGACAGTCCTCGGAGGCCGCCCTCCCCTCCGCGTCGGATCCGGCGACCGCGTCCCCCGAGGCCTCCGCGTCCGCTTCCGCCTCCGCCTCCGCTTCGCCGTCCGCGTCTGCCTCGTCCTCGGCCGCGGCGACCGCCTCGGCCGCCCCCGCCCGGACGCCTTCCAAGCCGGCCCGTACGTCCGCGGCGCCCGAGCCGGCCCGCGTACCCGGCCCGGGCTACGACAGTTCGGCCGACGCGCAGAAGCAGATCGAGGCGGCCCTGCGGGCGGCCAAGGCCGACGGGCGGGCGGTGCTGCTCGACTTCGGCGCGAACTGGTGCGGCAACTGCAAGGCCGCCGACAAGGTGTTCGCCCAGTCGCAGACCACGGCGATCCTCGGAGCCTCGTACCACCTCGTCAAGGTGGACATCGGCGGCAACAGCTCCGCCAACTCCGCGCTCCTGCGCAAGTACAGCCCGTCGGGCGGCACGTACACGATGCCGGTGCTGGTCGTCGTCTCCCCCTCCGGCACGGTGCGCACCGACACCCACGTCACGGGCAACCCGTCCCTGACCGCGGACGGCATCAACGCCTTCCTGCGCAAGTGGGCGTCATGAGACGACGGGTCCGCGGGGCCGTGCTCGCGCCGGCCGGCGCGGGCCTCGCGGTGGCGGCCGTCCTGCTCCTCGTCGGGCTCCTGACGGACGACGGCGACGCCAGGGTGGCGCCGGGCGGCCGGGCCGGCGGGATCAGCACCGCCGCCGGGGCGAGGGTCCTGGAGCCCGGCGCCCGGCGGGACGCGCCCGCGCTGTCCGGCGACGACCTGGACGGGATGCCGGCCGGCCTCGCCGGGCTCCGCGGGCACGTCGTCGTCCTCAACGTGTGGGGCTCCTGGTGCGGCCCCTGCCGGGCGGAGGCCGAGGACCTGGCGCGGCTCAGCCGGGAGACCCCGGGCGAGGAGGTCCGGTTCCTCGGGATCAACACGCGGGACCCGGACCGGGCGGCGGCCCGTTCGTTCGTACGCGAGCACGGCATGGGCTTCCCCAGCCTCCACGACCCGGCCGGCGAACTCCTGCTCCGCTTCCCGCCGGAGCTGCTGAACCCCGGGGCGGTCCCCTCGACGCTCGTGATCGACCGCCGCGGACGCGTCGCCGTCGCCATCGGGGGCGCCGTCACCGACGAGCAGTTGCGGCCCCTGCTCGCGCGCGTGGTGGAGGAGGAGTCGTGACGGGGGTGGCGGAGGCGTACCGGACGCTCGCCGTCGCGGACGCGCCCTCCCTGGTGAACGGCACCCTGGCGATCGCGGCCCCCGTGGCGTTCGTCGCGGGGCTCGTCTCCTTCCTCTCCCCCTGCGTGCTGCCGCTCGTACCCGGCTACCTCAGCTACGTGACCAGCCTGTCGGTCGCCGACCTGGCGGACGCGCGCGGCGGACGCCGCAGCCGCATGGCGGCCGGGGCGCTGCTGTTCGTCCTCGGCTTCACCGCGGTACTCGTCTCCGGCGGCGCCCTGTTCGGCTACTTCGGCCGCACCCTGCTGGTGCATCAGGAGGCGGTCACCCGGGTGCTCGGCGTCTTCACGGTGCTCATGGGGCTGTCGTTCATGGGCTTCCTGCCGGGTTTCACCCAGCGGGAGTTGCGCAGCCACCGGCGCCCCGCGCTCGGACTGGCCGGGGCGCCCTTGCTGGGGGCGGTGTTCGCGGTCGGCTGGACCCCGTGCATCGGCCCGACGCTGGCCGCCGTACAGGCGCTCGCGTGGACGGAGGCGAGCGCGGCCCGCGGCGCCCTGCTGATGGTGGCGTACTGCCTGGGGCTGGGTCTGCCGTTCCTGCTCGCGGCGCTGGCGTTCCGGCGCGCGCTGGGCGCGTTCGGCCTGGTCAAGCGCCACTACCCGTGGGTGCTGCGGATCGGCGGCGGCATGCTCGTGCTCGTCGGCGTGCTGCTGGCCACCGGGGTGTGGAACGACCTGGTGTACCGGCTGCAGTTGTGGAGCGCGAACTTCGGCACGGCCCTCTAGGCCGTCTCTTCCGCATCTTGCCTCGCCCGCGCCGCCCGGCACCGCACCTCGCCGTGTTGGCGGAGCACCCCGGTACGTCCAGTACAAGGGCGCCCCGCGAACACGCCGATGCACGGCACCGGACGACGCGGGCTTGACCGGCAAGATCCGGAAGAGACGGCCTAGAGCCGCCGTTCGCCCCGGGGACCGCCCCGAGAGATCGCCCGAAGCACCGATTCGATCCGTGACACGTGATACGTGACTCAGAAGTACAGGGACACCCATGAACCTTTCCGTACATGTCAGCCGTTCCCGGAAGGTCCGCGTCGCGGCGGCCCTCGTCTCCCTGGCCGCGCTCGCGGCCTGCGGTCCGCAGCCCGCCGAGGGCTCCCCCGCCGGCGCCGAAGCCGCCGCGCCGACGACGCGCTTCACCGAGAACGGCGTCACCGTCACGCTCTCGGTGTCCGACTGGCGCGCCTCGAAGGGCACCGTCACCGCGGTGTTCACGCCCGAGCGCAAAGGCTTCCACCTCTACAGCATCGACCTGCCGGCCACCGGCATCGAGGACGTGGGCCGGCCGACCGCGGTGACCGTGTCCGGGGTCCTCAGAGCGGAGGGCAGGCTGACGGCCGCCGAGGACGTACGGTCCATCAGCGTGCCCGGCGTCGACGCCCCGGTCCCCGTCTACCCCGACGGACCCGTCACCACCACGCTCCCGGTCAGCGCCGACGGGAACGGGGACGCGACCCTGCTGCTCGGCTACGCGAGCTGCAGTTCCGAGGACGGCTGCACCATCCCGGTCTCCGACCGCCCCGTGCGGCTGCGCGTCACCGGCGACGGCCCGGTCTTCGAAGCCCCTTAGGGTCCGTCTTCCCCGGCCGAGCCCCTAAGGTGTGCCCATGCCGAGCGTCCTGGTCGTCGAAGACGACCCCAGCATCCGCCAGTCACTCATCGAGGTCCTGGCGGAGCACGGGTATGCCGTGCGCAGCGCGGGCGACGGGTTCGGCGCCCTGCGCGAGGTCACCCAGTCGCCCGTCGACGCGGTCGTCCTCGACCTGGGACTGCCCGATCTGGACGGAGGAGACGCCTTGCGGATGATCCGCGGCATATCCTCCGTGCCGGTGCTGGTGGCCACCGCCCGCGACGACGAGACGGAGATCATCAAGCTCCTCAACGCGGGCGCCGACGACTACCTGGTCAAGCCGTTCTCCGGCGGGCAGCTCGTCGCACGGCTCTCCGCCGTCCTGCGGCGCACGAGCCACGTCCCGCCGGCCGGCGCCCCCGCGGGCGCACCGGTGGCACCGGCCGCCGAACCGCTGCGCCCCACCACCGTGGGCGAACTGTCCGTGGACCCGGGCGCGCGCACCGCGTACCTCGCCGGCCGGGAGCTGCGCCTCACCCGCCGGGAGTTCGACCTCCTGGCGTTCCTCGCCCACCACACCGGGCAGGTCGTCTCCAAGCGCCGCCTGCTGACCGAGGTGTGGCGCGAGCCGTACGTGGACGACCAGACCGTCGACGTGCACCTGTCGTCCCTGCGCCGCAAGCTGGGCGAACGCGCGGCGGCCCCGCGCTACCTGCTGACCGTCCGCGGCGTCGGCATCAAACTGGTGGCCCCGCGGTGAGACGCTCCCTGGCCGGAGTGGCCCTCGCGGTGACCTCCATGGTGGCCCTCTCCTTCCTCATACCGCTGGCCGCACTGGTGATGTCGCTGGTCAAGGAACAGGGCGTCACCGCGGCCGAGCAGCGGGCCGCCGCCCTCGCGCCCGTCCTCGCGCTGACCACGGACCCGGTGGCCCTGCGGGAGTCCGCCGCGAGCCTGGACGCGGCCGAGCACCTCGTCGTCCACCTGCCGGACACCGGGCCCCTCGGTCGTTCCAAGGCGCCGGCCGCGCTGCTCGAACGGGCCCAGCGGGGACGCGAGTCCATCTCGCAGGAGGTTCCGCACGGCTGGATCTGCCTGCAGCCGGTGGTGCTCCCCGGCGAGCAGGTCGCCGTCATCGAGAACTTCGTTCCCGAGGAGGAACTGACCCGGGGGGTCAAGGAGTCCTGGGCGGTCATGCTCTTCCTCGCCGTCGGACTGATCGGCGGCTCCGTCCTGGTCGCCGACCGCCTCGGCGCGAAGGTCGTCAGGTCCTCGAAGCGGCTCGCGCAGGCCTCGCGCGCCCTAGGCCAGGGCGATCTGGACACCCGGGTGGACCCGATGGGCCCCAAGGAACTGCGTGAGGCGGGCGTGGCCTTCAACGCGATGGCCCACCGGATGACCGAACTGCTCGCCGTGGAACGCGAACTCGTCGCCGACCTGTCCCACCGGCTGCGCACCCCGCTGACCGCCCTGCACCTCGCCTCGGAACGGATGGCCGGCACCCCCGAATCGGCCAGGGTCGAGGCTGCGGTCGGCGAGCTGGAGACGGAGCTCCAGGCCATCATCGCCACGGCGCGCACCCCGCTCGCCGTGGGCCCCATGGGCCAGGGCATGCTCGGCGCGGAACCCGTCACGGGCGACCGCCCCGCCGGCAACGGGGCTCCCGGTCCCCGCTGCGAGGCGGCCGACGTCGTACGCCGCCGCACCGCCTTCTGGGCGGTGCTGGCCGAGCAGCAGCAGCGGCCCTGCTGCCTCGACCTCACGCAGGAACCCACGGGCGTGGGCCTCTCCGAGGACGACGTGGCCGCCGTCGTGGACGCGCTCATCGGCAACGTCTTCCGCCACACCCCGTCCGGGACGCCGTTGGGCGTCCAGGTGGTGCGCACGGCCCACGCGGTGGAGCTGGTCGTGGAGGACGGCGGGCCGGGCATCCCGGATCCGGACCGGGCCCTGTCCCGCGGGAGCAGCACCGGTTCCACGGGGCTGGGGCTGGACATCGCGCAGCGGGCCGCGAGCGCCACGGGCGGCTCGATGCGCATCTCCCGCGGGCCCCTGGGGGGCGCGCACATCACGGTGACGTTCGCCCTGGCCACGCCGTCGCGGGCGGGCCGGGGGCCCCGCCTCTCCCGCCGTCGGCCGACCTGGCGGGCGACCCGCCGGCCCCGGACGTCAGGCTGAGGACAGCCCGGTGGCGGGGCGGCCGACCGTGCGCGGGTCAGCCTCGGGCCGTCCCGTACGCGCCCCCTCCACCGTTCGGGGAGGGGGCGCCGGCCGACCGGGCGGGTGCCCTGCGGGCGTGCATGACGTGGGCTTCCAGGGGCAGGGGGGTGCGGTCCAACAGTTCCAGGCCGGCGTCGGCGAGCAGTCGCGCGTACTGGTCGGCACGGCGTTCGCGGCCTCCGACGTTGCACATCATGTGGAGGTCCCAGGCGGTGGCCAGTGAGGGGGACCCGTCGGCGGGCAAGAGGCGTTCGACGATCAGCAGGTCGGCGTGCGCCGGCATCGCGCGGGCACAGTGGCGCAGGATCTCCCGGCACCGGTCGTCGTCCCAGTCGTGGAGGACGCGGGAGAGGATGTAGACATCGCCCCCGTGGGGCACGTCCGCGAAGTCTCCGCTGCGGTAGTCGCAGCGGGCGCCGCACCCCGCGGCGTCCAGCGAGCGGCGGGCCGTCTCGACGGCGTGCGGGCGCTCCAGGAGCGTGCCGCGCAGCCTCGGATGCGCGGTCAGGATGCGGCCGAGGAGCTCGCCGTTCCCGCCGGCCACGTCGACGACGGTCCGGGGGGCGGGCGCCCGGGCCGCGGCGGTGATCACCGGATGGGCGGGGAGCGGCCGGAACATGCGTGAACTGGCCGCCATGGAACGGTCGAAGAGGTCCGCGAGTTCGGGATCGCGGGCGAAGTGGTCGAAGTGGTTCTCGCCGAAGAGCTCGTCGAAGGCCGGTTTCCCGGTCCGTACGGTGTGGTCGAGCGCGGCGAAGGACCGGTAGAAGGGGCCCGCGTACATCAGCGCCAGCGGGCGCATCGTGTCCGGGGAGTCCGCGAGCAGCAGGCCGCCGAGCGGGGTGAGGCGGAAGCCGTCCTGCCCCTCCGGGTCCTCGGCCACGACGTCGAGCATCGCGAGGTAGCGCAGGAGCGTGGCGAGGCTGTCGGGGTGGGTTCCGGTGCGCCGGGCGAGTTCTCGGGTGCCGACGGCGACCCCGGGTTCCATGGCCTCGGGCAGGCGCAGCCGTGCGAACGCGGCGAGGGCCTGGGTGGTCCACGCTCCCGTGAGGAGGCGGAGGAGCGTTTCAGCTGGCTGGTGCGCGTCTGCGTCCGGGTGCTCGTCGAGGCCGGCGAGGTGGGCGGCGAGGGCGTCGCGGTGGTCGCCGGGCGCGTAGAGCTCGAGCCGCCGGTAGCCGCACGCCGCGTCCGAGGGGGTGGTGAAGTACAGGACGGTGCCGTCCTCGTGCGGGTTGTACCCGCCGCCGTCGGGGCGGGCGCCGTGCCGGGCGAGTACCGCGCACAGGCCGTTCAGCATCAGGGGGTCAGGGTGCTCCAGCTCGAAGGCCAGATGGGTTTCGTGGCCGCGGGCGCGTTCGTGCGCGGCGATCGGTGCCAGGTCCGAGTGCGCGGGCACCGGCAGGGTGAACACCTCCACGACGCGGCGCTCCCCGGCCGGGCCGTCGACGCGGGGGCGCAGGATCCGGACGTCGAGCTCGGCGGCGTCGCGGTGGTGGCGCCGGGCGAGCCGGGCCCGTACGACGACGCTGGGCCGTGCCGGGGTGTCGGCGGCGAGGCCGCACTCGACGAACCGGTGGCGCAGGTCCTGCGCGTCGGAGGGGAAGAGCAGCAGACCGACGTGGGCGAACCGGCAACGCGCGGCCACCGACGCGAGTTCCGGGCCGCGCAGGCCGGGCAGCAGGAGGGGCAGCAGGGTGGCACTGTCGTGTTCCCGTACGAAGGCGGTGGCCGCGCGCAGGCGGGCCGTGTCGTCGAGGAAGACCGTTTCGCCGGGAGGTGCCGCTCCGGCGGGGAGGATCGATTCGTCGGGGAGGGTCGTCATCATGGCGCAGGTGTCCTAGGGCCGGTGCTGGGGCGTCGTGGGGTGGAGCGTGGCGTGGCGTGGTGGAGCGTGGCGGGGGTGGAGCGTGGCGGGGGTGGGGCCGGGTGGGGCCGTGGTCACACGCCGACGTAGTTCTCGGCGAACCAGTCCTGGTGGGCGCGGGACGTGCGCAGCGAGTCGAGGCGGGCCCGCCGCAGGGAGGCGTGGAAGAGCGATCCGCCCGACTGCTCCTGGCCGGGGACCGCGTGCAGCAGCCCGGTCATCCACTGGGTGAACTCCTGGGCGCGCCAGATGTGCGCCAGGCACTGCGCCGAGTAGCGGTCGAGGGCCGTGCCGTCCCCTCCGGCGAGGGCCTCGGTCAGGGCCCCGGCCAGGATCTCCGCCTCCAGGACGGCGAGGTTCGCGCCCTTCGCGGCCGCCGGGGCGGTCAGGCTCGCCGCGTCGCCGGCCAGCAGGAGCGAGCCGTGGCGCAGCGGTTCGACGACGTCACAGGCCAGGTCGACGACGCCGCGCTCGATGATCGGACCCCTGTGCAGCGGGCCGTGCTCCGTGGCGCGCATGCGCACGTCGAGTTCGTCCCAGATCCGCTCCTCGGACCAAGCGTCGGCGGACGCGCCGCGCCGGCACTGGAGGTAGTAGCGCGTGACCTGCGGGCTGCGGGCCATGTGGCCGGCGAAACCGCGGTCGTGGACGGCGTAGCCGACGGCGTCGAGGCTGGGCGGGGCTTCGGCGAGCAGACCGAGCCAGCTCACTCCGTGGTCGTGGTGGTGGCGCACCGCGCGGGGCGGGAGCGAGCGGCGGGCCGCTCCGTGCCGGCCGTCGCAGCCGGCGACGTACCGGGCGTCCCAGCGGGTGGGGCGTCCGTCCGGCTCGCGGGTGGTGACGTAGGGCCGGGGGCCGTCGGCGTCGTGGACGGCGATCGCCTCGGTGCGGAAGCGGATGCGGCCGCCGGCGTCGAGGTAGCGCGTCAGGAGGTCGGTCACCAGGTTCTGCTGCGGGTAGACGGTGTGCTGCTCGCCACGGCCCAGGGCGCCGTAGTCGAGCCGGAAACGGCCGTCCCCGGTGCGGAACTCGCACGTGCCGTGCGGGCGTCCGTCGCGGTGCAGCCCGTCGGCGAGACCGTGGCGGTCCAGGATCCGTACGGTGTTCGGGGCGAGGAATCCGGCCCGGGCCCGGGTCTGGACATGGGAGCGGGCGGCGCGTTCGAGGACGACGCAGTCGATCCCGGCGGCGAGCAGGAGGTTCCCGAGCAACAGGCCGGCGGGGCCCGCTCCGAGAACGACGACATCGGCCGCTTCACATAACGCCTGGCAATTCTGACTTTCTCTCATAGCGCGGGAATCATAAGCACGGAAGAACTCGGCAATGATCAAGAGCAATTCGGATGCCGCAATAGAATGAAGATCGCCCTTTCTTCCGTGGAGCACTCCGCCTTCGGACGCCGGCCGGACCCGCGTCCCCGGTGCCCTGCCCGATCCCCGCGGGCAGGGTACCGGGGTGTCCGCGGCGGCTACGCGCGCCTGCCGGCCCGTTCCGGCCGGCGGACGGACAGCACCCGGCCCAGGTCCAGCACGCTCAGGCCGAACATCAGGACGCCCAGCGGGACATGGACCGACGGCACGCGCGCGATGCCGAGCACCACCTGCACCGAGGCGAGTACGAGGAAACCGGACGCGTACAGGATCGGGCGGGGCGAACCGCCGCCCGGCCGCCACGCCAGGACCGCGGCGAGCACGTACAGCATCGACGCGCCGTACATCATGCGTGCTCCGATGCCGTGCAGCAACTCGCCGTGGGACGAGGACAGCAGCAGTCCCGCCGTGGCCGCCTGGAAGAAGATGCCCGCCGTCTGCAGGGCGATCGCGACCTGCTGGAACGTGACTCTGCCCGGTGCTGCCGTCATCTGTGTGGCCATGGCGTGGCCCCCCTCGTCTGCCTCGCGGCGGTGGATCGGTAGTGTCTCGTCCGTCCGACGACGCGGGCCCCCGAAGTGTGAGGTGTGAGGCGGAGCGTCGGCGCTCACACTCCGGTGCGGTGTTTCGTCGAAGGGCCGAGAGCCGAAGCGGACGAGACGAACCAGGGAGCGGTCACGAGCATGAGCACCCCATCCGAGGCAGGGCACGGCCGGTCCGAGCCGGACCTGAGCGTGGTCGTGGGCGAGCGGCGCCAGCTGATCAACCTGGCCTACCGGCTGCTGGGTTCGCTGGCCGAGGCCGAGGACGCCGTGCAGGAGACGTACACCCGCTGGTACGCGATGTCGCGGCAGCAGCAGGAGGCCATCGAGTCGCCCGGTGCCTGGCTGACGACCGTGGCCGGCCGCATCTGCCTCGACGTGCTCGGCTCGGCGCGGGCCCGGCGCGAGCGCTACGTCGGCGCGTGGATACCCGAGCCGCTGCCCGACCGCAGGGAGTGGTTCAGCGGGCGGGCCGGCGGCGGCAGCGGCCAGCCGGACGACCCCGCCGACCGGATCACCCTGGACGAGTCCGTGAACATGGCCTTCCTCGTCGTGCTGGAGTCGATGACGCCGGCCGAACGCGTGGCGTTCATCCTCCACGACGTGTTCCGCTACCCCTTCCCGGAGGTCGCCGGGATCGTCGGCCGCACGCCCGCGGCCTGCCGCCAACTGGCCTCCTCCGCCCGCCGACGGATGCGCGCAGCGCAGGCCCCGACGACCGCGACGGCCGGACAGGCCGGCCTGGTACGGGACTTCAAGAAGGCGTGGGAAGCCAAGGACATCAAGGCGCTCGTCGGCCTGCTCGACCCCGACGCCACGATGACCGCCGACGGCGGCGGCCTCGTCGGTACCGTCCTGCGCCCTGTCGTGGGCAGCGCGCGGATCGCCGAGTACCTCATCCACATCGCCGACAAGGCCCCCGGACTGACCCTCCTGGAACGGACGGTCAACGGCCGGCCCGGCCTGGTCGCCCAACACCGCGGCATCACCGTGACCGTGGCGGCGTTCGGCCTCAACGACGACCGCGTCACCCGAATCTGGGCCGTCCGCAACCCGGAGAAGCTCCGCCCGTGGACCGAGTTCACCGAGAACTGACCCGCAGCCGGGCGTGGTTCGGCGCCGTCGGCCCCTGAGCGTGCCGGCGGCGCCTTTTCAGTGCCTGGTCAGTGGACCGCGTGCGGCCCCTCAGGGCATCTCGTCGGGGTCGCAGCTGGCGCGGCGCAGCCCGATCGTGCGCAGGGCCCGCATCAGGGCTTCGGCATCTCCCTCGCGCACCACATGGACGGCCCCCTCGACTGCGAGGCCGGACACCCCTCGGGGCATGCGGGCCGCGGCCGTGCGCAGCACCACCGCGCTCGGCGGGTCCAGGGCGCGCACCCCGTGGAAGACGCGCAGGACGCCCGGGTCCGCGTCGAGGCTGTCGAGCCCGGCCGGCAGGGACAGGACCGTGATGTCGGGCAGGAGGACACGGGCGTGCGCGAGGGCGACGGCGGGGTCACGGGCGTGCGACACGACCCGGAAGTGCGGGTTGCGCTGGATCCCCGAGCGCAGCAGCTCCACCTGCTCGCCGTCGGGCACCCCGACCACCAACACCGTCATCACCTGTTCCATCCTGCTCCCCGGCCCGGCACGGCGCGAGGCGACCGGGACGCGGAGCGGGATCCGGGTGCGACGGGTTCGGCCGGTGGGGGCCGCCGAGGGTCCCGCAGAGCGGCGGAAGATCGACTTCCCGGCTGCGGGCCGCTCCACGAGACTGGGCCCACGCGGTCCCCGACGGAAGGCGGAGGTGCCAGATGGCGGATCCGGAGGATGCCCTTGCCATCCGCCATGTGGCCGAGCGGCTGATGGAGGCGCACCCCCAACTGGACACCGGCCTGATAAGAGCGTCCGTCCAGACGGCGTACGACGAGCTCAGGTACGCACGCGTCCGCACCTACCTGCCGGTCCTGATGGAACGCCGGGCCAGGGACCTGCTCCCCTCCGACGAACCACCGGACGCGTCGAGCCCACCCGGATGAGCAGCAGGCCCGGCTCGCCGCCCCCGCCGGCCGCGAGCCGCACCTCAAGGCCGTCGGTCGCCCGCCGGCCGGCGCTCACGTCGTGTCGCCCGGTCGGCCCAGGCGACCCGCCTCTGCTCGCGCGGCCCCCTCAGGTGTTCAGGAGCCGGTTGAAGAAGGACCGGTAGTGCTGCAGTGCGAGCCGCAGTTCCTCGGTCGCGACCTGTTCGCCCTGGCCCCACTGCCCCTCCAGCCCCTGCTTGTGGGCGGAGAAGGTACGGGCGAGGGTCTGCATCACCTCGGCGACGAGGGCGTCCGCGGACCTGACCGCCTCCTGCGGGTCGTCGACGAACCGGCCCTGGATCTCGTTCCACGCCTTGCGGTAGTCCGCCGTGTCCTCGGCGCCGAGCAGCGGCTCGTCGGCGACCCCTGCGCCTGCGGCGCCACCCGCCCCGCCGGTCCCCTCCGGGGTCCGGTCCGCGGTCCGGTCCGTCAGGCGCTCGTCGCCGTTCTCGCGGGTCCCGGGCTCATCGGTGGCCGTGTCCAGCGTGGCCTCCCCCGGGTACACGGGCGCCGTCCGCCCGTCATCCGTGCCCGCGTCCCTGTCGGCACCCCGGTCAGCTTCCCTGTCGGCGTCCGCGGTCGGCACCGGGTGGGCGATGTCCGCCGTCGTGATGCCGGCCTCGCCGACCTGGTCCTCGTTGCTTCCGTGGTTGCGCATCTCATCGGCTCCTCTGGTCGGTCAGGAGGTCGTCGAACAGGGCGCGGTAGTGGACCATCGCCCCGCGGAGTTCCTCGGTCGTCGTCCGCTGGTCGGCGCTGCGCACCTTGACGTCGTGGGCGGCCCGGTAGTGCTCCAGGGTCCGGCCGTGTTCGACGGAGAGGTCACGCAGTTGGCCGTGGTAGTCGTCCGTCGGGTACCCCCGCTCGCGCATCAGCCGCGACACCAGTTCGTCGGCCTCCTCCACGGAGCCTTCCGGCCGGTCCACGAAGTGCTCCTGGACGGTGCTCCATTCGGCCGCGTACCGGTCCCGGCGTTCGGCGGGCAGTTCCTTGATCTCCAGCTGGTCGTGGCGTTGTTCGCGCTCGCGCAGCTCGCGCTCGGCGGCCCTGCGGCCACCTTCCGCCTCGACCGTGCGGTCGTATTCGGGTCCGAACCTGTTCTGCAGGTGTCGTCGTCGCGCCATCATCCACAGGGCGACCGTGAGCGCGATCACGATGAGCGCTGCGACCACGATGACGGCTATGAGTGTGCTGGTTGACATGTGCGGCCTCCATTTTCCCGGGGCCTCGTCGGCTTCGGTGCCTCGTCGGATTCACTGACGCGGCTGCCCCTGTCCGCGCCGGGCAAACCCCGGGCAAACCCGCGCGCCGCGGAGGGGCGGCGTGCGCGTGGTTCGAGGACGAACGGCCGGGTAGCCGCTCAGCGGCGAGAGGAGTTGCATATGCCCAAGACCGGGCTCGATGCCTTCACCGACGTACTGGACGGTCCGATGTACGTGGTCACGGTCGCGGCCGACGGCGAGCGCGGCGGTTGCCTGGTGGGATTCGCCGCCCAGTGCTCGGTCCGCCCGCCGCGCTTCGTCGTGTGGCTGTCCACGGCCAATCGCACCTACCGCGTGGCGCGCGGAGCCACGTACCTCACCGTGCACGTACTGCGCCGGAACCAGCACGCGCTGGCGGAGCTGTTCGGCGGCGAGACCGGCGACCGGGTGGACAAGCTGGCGCAGGTCGCCTGGCGGCCGAGCAGGCACGGCAGTCCGGTGCTGACGGACGTGCGCACCTGGTTCGTCGGCAGGATCGAGGGGCAGATCGAGGGCGGCGACCACGTGGGTTTCCTGCTGGCCCCCGTCGAAGAGGGCCCGCCGGAGGACGGGGACGGTGCCGACGGGGTGGAGGGCGGCGGGCTGCTGCGCCTCAGCGACGTCGAGGACATCTCTCCGGGCCACCCCGTGTGACGGCCGCCCCGGTTCGGGGACGGCCGCACCGCTGACCGCCGCCCCCGGACCGGCTCACGGACGACCGCACGGGCTCACGGCCGCGGACCCGCCGCTCACCGCCGTCGCTCGGCGAAAGGGCTGCTGTCGAGGTGGGCGAGCAGGTCGGCGGGGTGCCGGTAGACGGCGCGGGCCCCGGCCTCCTCCAGGTCCCCCCGCGGGATGCCGCCGCACAGCAGACCCACGCAGGTGACGTCGGCCCGGGAGCCCGCCCGCATGTCCCAGACCGTGTCGCCGACGAACACGGAGTCGCGCGCGGCGGCGTCGGCGAGGCCGAGGGCGTGGTGCACCTGATCGGGTGCCGGCTTGCCCTCGCTCACGTCCTCGGAGCTCGCCGTCGCGGTGATGGCGTCGTCCGCCCCGATGGCCCTCCTGAGCGCGTCGAGCTCGGCGTCCTTCGCCGAGGTCACGAGCACGACCCGCCAGCCCCTGCGGTCCAGCTCGCGCAGCAGCTCGGCCGCCGCGTCCAAGGGGGGCAGCCGGTCGAAGTACGTGCCGTAGAGGGTGGTGTGCGCGGCGCTGAGGGCGTCGTCCTCGTCCGTGTCCCGGTCCTCTCCCAGCAGATGGGCGAGGAGGTCCTCGCCGGGCAGTCCGATCGCGCGGTGGACGTCGTGCATGGCGACATCGTGGCCCGCCTGCCGGAAGGCCTCCCACCAGCACACGACATGGAGGTGATTGGTGTCGGCGAGGGTGCCGTCGACGTCGAACAGTGCGGCGCGGTTCATGTCCGCCTCCCACGGGTTTCGGCAGCCGGGACCGCGAGGACCGGCAGGGGCCGACGCAACGCGCTGCGCCCCTGGTCCCAGGCCGCCCGGATGTGGGCCGCGAGGCGGTCCTCCAGCAGAACGGTCGCCGCGCAGCCGAAGGCGACGTCCGCTTCGAGGCTGGGCTCGGCGGCGAGGAGGCCTGCGACGACCTCGTGGCGTACGACCTGTTCGTGGACGGCGTCGGCCTCCACGTGTTCGGCGTAGAAGTGCTCGGCGGCGGGTCCCGCCCCGCACCGGCGCATGGCCTTGGCGAGGCGCCTGGACCCGGGCGAGGAGGTGATCTCGACGCACGCGAAGTGGCCGATGAGGGCGCCGCGTGAAGCCCGGTGGAGACCGAGGAGCGACATGAGGTTGACGGTCGCGAGCAGGGGCGCGGGTGCGCGGTCCAGGTAGTGGCCGTACTCGGGATTCAGGCCGAGGTCGGTCATCAGGGCCGCGAAGAGCTCCGCGTGGATGCGGTCGGCGCGGCCGGCGCCGAACTCGTCGTACTCGATGGCGACCATGGCGGCCTTGGCCCGTCCGGTGAGCCGGGGGATGACCCAGGCGTGCGGGTCCGCCTCCTTGAGGTGGTAGAGGGAGCGCAGGGCGGCGTACTCGCGCAACTGCCAGAGTTCGCCGTCCGTTTCGAGGTGGCGGCTGAGGCTGCCGGAGAGGTCGACGGGCTCGACGAGCAGTGGGGCGAAGGCCTCGTCGACCGATCGGGGTCCGTCGGACAGCTCGGTGCGCAGGGCGTGGAGGAAGCGGGTTTCGAGGGCTCCGCGCAGGCGCAGCAGGTCCGGATCCCATTCGCGCTCGTCGTCGACGCCGTCGAAGCCCCGGTAGTGCAGTTCGTAGAGGAGGTAGAGCGCGAGCTGGAGGTCCTCGCCCCACGGGTCGGCCTTCAGTACGGACCCGGTGGCGTACGCGGGCGGGCTGCCGGACCGCAGGGCCTCGGCCACGGCCGTGGACAGCGGGCCCCGCCCCTCGGCCAGGCGGGGGCCGGGGGCGGGGGCCGTCGTGCCGGGGCTGGGAGGGGTCATGAGGGTCATCACGGGGTCCTGTCCTCGGAAGGCGGCGGATCGGTCCGCTCGCGACGGCGGTGGCTGGTGTCGCACCAGGGGTACGTACGGCTGCGGCGGCAGGTGCAGACCGCGACCTGGAAGCGGTCGGAGCGGGCGACCGTCCCGTCGCCCAGGACGATCTCGACCGGCCCCTCGACGAGGACCGGGCCCTCGGGATCCACGGACACCCGGCGGGGGTCCCGGCCGGAGGCCGCGCGGGCGTCCGGGCGGGAGTCCGCGTGGGTGTCGGGACGGGATTCCGCGGGGGCGTCCGGGCGGGATTCCGCGCGGATGTCCGGGCGGGGGGCGCTCTCAGAGGTTCCGGGCACGGATGACCACCAGCTCTTCCCACTCCTCGGCCTCGCCGGCCAGTCCCCGATCCTGCAGCCAGGCCCGTCGTGAACGCAGGACCGGCCCCCACGGCACGGACGCCCTGGCCGTGACCTCCGCCGCCAGGCCCGCGCCGGCCAGCCGGTCCACGGTCGCCTCGGCTCCGCACATGCCCGAGTGCACCAGGAGCAGCACACCGCCGGGTCGTAGCAGGTCGGGGGCGCTGGCGCAGATCCGGTCGATGATCACGCGACCGTCGGGGCCGGCGTCCCAGGCCCGCTCCGGCCCGTGCGACGGGAGCCGGTCCGCCGGGGCGGGGACGTACGGCGGATTCGCGACGACCAGGTCGTATCGGCGCCCGGCGGTGCGGGCGGCGAAGTCGCCGTGCAGGACGCGCAGGGGCAGGCGTCGGCGCCACGCGTTCAGCCGTGCCGTGAGCACGGCGGGCCAGGAGACGTCGACCGCCGTGACCCGGGCTCCCCTGCCGGCGGCGTGCAGGGCCAGTGCCCCGGTGCCGGTGCCGATCTCCAGGGCGTCCGTCCGCGGCCCGAGCTCCTCCTGGGCGAGCGCGTCCGCGAGGAGGCGGGTGTCCGCCTGGGGCCGGTAGACACCCGGCAGCGCCAACAGGCCGGGCGGCAGGGTGCCCGAAGTGAGAGCCGTACTGGACACCGCGTACCTCCGGGGTCGAGGGCGGGTCCGGCGTGGCGGACCCGAATGACGGATGGGACTGTGCGGCTGCCCCGTCAGACGGACCCCATCCACGAACGCGTGGATCTTCGGAGGATCACACGGAACCGGTACCGTCCGTCCCGGCCCGGTGACCATGCGGCGCGCCCACCGCCCGGTTCGGACCGCAGGTCACGGCCCGGCGCGGTGGCCGGGTCTACGGTGGAAGGGTCCCGTCCCACCTGAGCGGCAGATGAGGCTGACAGCTGTGTCGACGTCGAGCCACGAGATCTTCGGTGCCCCGTGCTGGGTCAGCCTGATGGCCCGGGATCTCGGTTCCGCCCAGCAGTTCTACGGCGCCGTGCTCGGCTGGGAATTCCGCACCACGCACCTGGGCCACGGCATGATGGTCGCCTTCCGCGACGGCGCTCCCGTCGCGGGGGTCGGCACGCTCGGCGGGAGCGCCGGCGCGCCGGTGGTGTGGACGCCGTACTTCGCCGTCGACGACGCCGACGTGACCGCCGCGCGGATCCGTGAACGCGGCGCCACCATGGCGGTCGGTCCCCTGGCCTTCGGCACCGGGCGGGCCGCCCTCGCGGCGGACCCCGACGGGGCCGTCTTCGGCTTCTGGCAGGGCGAGGTCGTCCCCGACTGGTCGGTCGGCCGCGGGAGCGCCCCGGCGTGGCTGGAGCTGCGGACCCGCGACGCGTTCGCCGCGGCCATCTTCTACGGGGAGGTGCTCGACTGGGGCAGCGAGCGGCCGTCCTGCTGCACGGTCTCCTACGAGCACGACCACGTCGTCCTGCGCCACGGCCGCGACACCGTCGCCCGCATCAGCGGCGGCGCGCTCGAAGCGGCGCCCGACCCCGAGGTGCGCCCCCGCTGGCACGTCCACTTCCGTGTGCCCGACCTCGAAGCCGCGGTCGACGCCGCCATCCGCCTGGGCGGCCGGACCGCCTCACCCGTGCAGTCGTCCAGCACGAGCCGCTGGGTCGTCCTCGCCGATCCCGAAGGGGCGCTCTTCACCGTGGTGGCGCCCCAGGACACGCTCACCTGACCCACTGACCCACCCGCCCGGCCGCACGGAGCCGTGGCACGACGACTCCGCCCTTCTAGGACGGAACCTGACCTGATTGCGTCCTACTGTCGTCACGTCAGCAGGAATCGACGGAGAGGACGTTCCGATGAAGCACACCGCACCCGAGGGATACACCAGCGTCGCGCCGTGGGTCGTCACGGACGACACCGGCGCGCTGCTCGACTTCATCGCCACCGCCTTCGACGGCGAGGAGATCTCCCGCGTGCCGCTGGAGGACGGCACCATCGGCCACGGCGAGATCCGCGTCGGAGACACGGTCGTACTGGCCTTCGACCGCAGGCCCGACTGGCCGGTGATGCCCTCCCTCCTGCGCGTCTACGTACCCGACGCCGATGCCGCCATGGCCGCCGCGGTGGCGCAGGGGGCGAGGGTGGTCACCGAGGCCGTCGACAGTGCGTGGGGCGACCGCGGCGGGCGGGTGCGCGACCCGTTCGGCAACATCTGGTGGGTGACGAGCCGGGTCGAGGACGTCGCACCGGACCGGGCCTGGCAGCGGATGTCCGAGCCGAAGTACGCCGAGTCGATGCGCATCGCCCAGGCGACCCTCGACGCCGAACTCGGCGGGCGGGAGTCCGGGGTGGCCAGCGCTCCCCGACACCCGGCTCCCTGATCCGTGCCGTTCCGCGGGCCGTCAGCGGCGGCGTGCGCAGGTCCAGGCCCCCATGCCCTGGATCCTGGCGAGTCTGCGCGCCGTCGCGATCTGTTCCGACTTCGTGGCGAGGTCGGCGCGCGGGGCGAATCGGCCGCCTCCGGCGGCCTTCCAGCTCGACTGGGTGAACTGCAGCCCGCCGTAATGGCCGTTGCCGGTGTTCGCCCGCCAGTTCCCGCCGGACTCACATCGGGCGATGGCATCCCAGTCGGGTTTGGGTTTGGAGTGGACGGCGGCGGCGTGAGCCCCGGACGCGTCCCACAAGGCCACGGTCAACAAGACCGCTGAAGCGAGCAGTTGGCCGAGCATGCGCCGGCTGCGCCGGTCCTTCCGGTTGCACGACATCAGTCCTCCTTCGCTGTTGGGGCGGACCTGCCGCGAACAGCGGGCGGGCCGCCTACGACCCCCTTCGGGCCGTGGCCACAGCAGAGCACGGACCGACCTGCTTCCCGCGGCACTTGCGGTCCGCGAAGGGGAGACGCCACCCGAACGGACGCTCTAAGACCCCTCGCGCAGGCGCGTCGGGGCCCTGGGGCGGCGCTCCACCGGGCCGATCACGCGCGCCGCCGATGCGGCTTCGTGTTGCTCCAGTGGGCTGACGTGGGGCTGCTGAAGTGCCACGATGATCCGTGCTTCAACAGTGTGCCGTTCGGGACGCGGTGAGCGGTGACAGCGCGTCCCGGTGGCAGCCCTACCCCACGAAAGGGCGGACACCCCATGCGCGTCACTCCTCTCGTATCGTCCTTAGCCAGCGAGCAGGGCTCGGCCACGGACGACATACGGCTCTACTACAGCCACAAGACCCAGGAGATCCTCCAGAAGTACGGCCCGGGCCCCCGCGTCCACTTCCACGTGGGGCTGTACCCGGACGGCCCGCCGGACACCACCGTCTCCCAGAACATGCTCAAACAACGCATGCTCGACGCCCAGGAGCGGATCGTCGACCACGCGGCCCGGTCCTGGGGTGCGTACGAGGCACCTCCCCGGCGGCTGCTGGACATCGGCTGCGGCCTGGGCGGGACGTCGCTGTACTGGGCGCAGGAGCACGGGGCATCGGTCACCAGCCTCACCGTCGCCGGCGAACACATCCCGATCGTGCGGCACTTCGCCCGGGACGCCGGGGTCGGCGGGCGGGTCGTTCCCGTACTGGCGGACGTGCACGACCTCGACGAGACCCGTGCGTACGACGCCGTCTACGCCAACGAGAGCAGCGGCTACACCGATCGTGCCCGGCTCTTCGACGTCGTCGCCAAGGCACTGGAGCCCGGCGGATGGTTCGGGATCCAGGAACACTTCATGGGCCGTTCCGAGTGGCGCGAGTTCATCGACGACTACTACAGAACGCGCCTGGGGCTGCGCGGGGAATACCTGGCCGCGGCCGAGGCGGCCGGCTTTGAACTCGTGCACGACGAGGACGTGACGGACTCGGTGGCGGAGTTCTGGGTGCAGTCCATGGCGTGGAACACCGCCGAACTCGACCGTCTCCGGGCGGGCCGTGCCGAGCCGGGTGCGTGGACCCGCGAACGACTCGAACAGTCGACGCTCGCGCACAGCAGGTTCTTCCGGCTCTGGCGTGACCACGCGGTGCAGACCAGACTGCTGCAATTCCGGTTGGGGGGTGGCCGATGACGGTGTCGTCCGCACCGGTGCCGCGCCCCTCGCTGCTCGGTGCGCGCCTGCCGTCGTTCTACTGCCCCCTGGAGCGCGACCTCCTCCATCCCGAGGCGAAGCAGGTGGAGGCCCGCGCGATCGAGTGGCTGGACGCCTTCGGCCTGTACCCCGATCCGGTCGAGCGCGCGTGGGGACTCGCCACCCACAGCGCCGACTTCTCGTGCCGCATCATCCCCGACGGGAACGTGGAGGCGCTCCTGCTGTTCACCGAGTGGAACTACTGGGCCAACGCCGTCGACGACTGGCAGGATTCGGGTTCCGACGAGGTGGGGACCGGCGCCGTCGTCGAACACGGGGCGCGGCTGCTGCGGACCATCGAGGACCCGGGGGCGTCGGTACTGCCCGACGGACCGATGACCCGCGCGCTGCTGGACCTGGTGGGCCGCACCCATGCCCTGCTCACCCCCTACGAGTTGCGCCGGTTCGTCGAGGGGACGCGTGACTGGCTGCTCGGGGCGGCCTGGCGCGCCGCCCAGGCCGAGGCGGGGACCATGCCGGGGCTGAACGACTTCGTCGCCATGGGGCCGTTGGCGAACGGTACGCGTTTCTCGCTGACCTGGTCCGATGTCGCGCGCGGGGACCGGCTGCCGGCGGACGTGCTCTGCTCCCCCGCCCTGATGGCGCTGACGGACGCGGCGGGGTTCGTCGTCAGCGCGGACAACGACCTGTTCTCCTACGACAAGGACGACCATCTGGAGCCGCGGGAGGTGAACCTCGTCAACGTCCTGGCCCACCAGGAGAACTGCTCGCCCGCCGCGGCCGTGCCGCTGGCGGTGGCCCTGCGCGACCAGGTGATGGTCCTCTTCACCAGACTGCGGGCGCAGGGGGAAAGCAGCGCGGACGCGGCGGGTGGCTCGGGCGGGGAACTGCGGCGTCATCTGGCCGCGTTGGGTCACTACGTGGCCGGCTCCATCGCCTGGCAGAGCCGCGCCCCCCGGTACGCGAGCCCCCGCAACCGGCATCAACTGCCGCTGTCGGAGGCCAGGTTCGCCCTGCGGTACGCCGACGCCCCCAGCGTCGACGGTACGGAGCCACCGGATGTGCCGGCCCTCGCCTCCTGGTGGCGGCACGTACGCGACTGAGCACGGGGCCCCGGCCGGTGCGGCCGGGGCCCTCGGTTCGGACGGCCTGCCTCAGCGGCGGGCGAACAGCCGGCGCCACCAGCTGACGCCACGGCGACGGCGGCCGCCGACTGCGGGCGCCGCCGTCGGCTGCGGCGGGATGAGCGCGTGGACCGGGTGCCCGGCGGGCTGCTCCTCCTCGGGCTGCGGGACCGGCGCGGAGTGCGGGGCGAACCGTACCGGCAGCGAGAGCAGGTGGCGTGACATGAGGGTGCCCCGCCATTGCAGCTCGCTCGCGTCGACGGCCAACTGGAGGTCGGGCAGCCGGTCCAGCAGGACCTCGATGCCGGTGTCCGCGATGGCGCGTCCGATGTCCTGGCCCGGGCACTCGTGCGGTCCGCTGCTGAAGGCCAGGTGGGAGCGGTTGCCGTGGACGGAGACGTTGGGGTCCGGCCGGATCTGCGGGTCGGCGTTGCCCGCGGCGAGGCCGAGCAGGATCATGTCGCCGGCCTTCACCTGCTGGCCGCCGAGCAGGGTGTCGCCGGTGGCCCAGCGCCCGATGATCGTGTTGATCGGCGGGTCGTCCCACAGGACCTGTTCCAGGGCGTCGGGCAGGGTCATGTGGCCCCCGGAGAGGCTGGCCCGGAAGCGGGGGTCGGTCAGTACGGTCCGCAGCGTGTTGGCGATCAGGTTGGCGGTGGTCTCGTACGCCGCGATCAGCACGACGCGCAGGTGCATCAGCACCTCGGTGTCGCTCAGGTTCGCGGGGTGCTCGATCAGCCAGGAGGCCAGGTCGCGGGCGGGCCGGGCCTTGCGCTCCACGACCAGGTTCTCCAGTGTGGCGGTGACGTAGCGGTCGCTCTGGAGGGCCGTCTCGGTGCCCTGGAGCATGTCGCGCGCCGCGTTGACCAGCAGGGGTCCGTGTTCGTCGGGGGCGCCGATGAGCTGCGTCATGACCAGCATGGGGAGCTGGTCGGAGAAGGCCGACACCAGGTCGGCGTACCCCTCGGCCGCGATCTGGTCGACGAGCTGGTTGGCGAAGCGGGTCACGTAGCGGCGGATGCCGCGCTTGTCGAAGCGCTCCAGGGACTCCACCACGGCCGAGCGCAGCCGCTCGTGGACGGGTCCGTCGGTGAAGTTGCACACCGGCACCCAGGAGACCATGGGGCCGAGCGGGGTGTCGGCCGGGACCCGGCCCTCTCTCATGTCGCGCCAGCCCCGGGGGTCGCGGGCGAAGCGCGAGGACGTGCGCGCCACGTCCAGGTTCTCCCGGTGGCCGAGGACCAGCCAGGCCGGAAGGTCCCCGCTCACCAGTACGGGGGCCACCGGGCCGTGTTCGGCCCGCAGCTTCTCGTACAGCGCGAAGGGGTCGGCCTCGGCCTCGGCTCCGTGGAGCCGGTACAGGCCGCCCGCCGTCGCCGCCGCGGCGTGGGCGGGGCACTCGGGCGGTGGGGTGGGGGTGGTGCTCACATTGCCTCCTGGGTGGCTGCCTGGGAGTGCAGGTAGCGCATGAGGGTCAGCAGGACATCGCGGGACGAGTCCCGCCGTCTGGCGTCGCAGACGAGGATCGGGACGGCGGGGGGCAGATCGAGGGCCTGGCGCAGTTCCTCCACCGGATGCTCGGGCGCGCCGGGGAAGGAGTTGACGGCCACGACGAAGGGGACGCCCCGCTCCTCCAGCCGTCCGATGACGTCGAAGCTGATCTCCAGTCGTCGGGTGTCGAGGAGTACGACCGCTCCGAGCGCGCCCTCGAAGAGTCCGCGCCACAGGAACCAGAACCGCTCCTGACCGGGGGTTCCGAACAGGTACAGGACCAGTTCTTCGTTGATGCTGATGCGGCCGAAGTCCATGGCCACGGTGGTGGTGATCTTGCGTGCCACGCCCCAGGTGTCGTCGACGCCGACACCGGCCCGGGTCATGGTCTCCTCCGTCGTCAGCGGCTTGATCTCGCTGACCGCACCGACCATCGTCGTCTTGCCCACGCCGAAGCCGCCGACGATGACGACTTTCACGGCGGCCGCGGCCGTCTGCGGGAGTATGTCCGCCTCGCGCGGCCCGGCGGCCAGGTCAGAGTTTCTGAAGTCCATCGATCACTGCCTCGATCAGAGCAAGGTCGGGTAGCTGCGCGGCGGGGACGGGCGGGCGGACGTACACGCGCTGAGCGGCCATCAGGTCTCCGACCAGCACGGTGACGACGCTCACGGGCAGGCCGGCGTACGCGGCGATCTCGGCCACCGACAGCGGTGACTGGCACATCCGGAGGATGGCCGCCTGCTCGGGTTGCATCTCGGGCCGGGCGTGCCCTTTGGCCACGACTAAGGTCACGAGGTCCAGATGGACGGCGGTGGAGGGTCCACTGCGTCCGCCGGTGATGACGTAGAGCCGTTCGGGGCTGCCGTCCTCCCAGCTTGTGGGCGGCTCATTCACGCGGGCTGCCCGTCATGTCGGGGCGGGCTGCTCAGGTGGTCCCCCATTCGGGTCACCAGGTTGCGCATCTGCGCGCCCATCAGGCCCGCGTCCACACCCTCGTCGGCGAGGACCGCGAGGTACGAGCCGTCGCCGGCGGCCATCAGGTAGAAGAACCCGCCGTCCATCTCGATCACGACCAGGCGCATCCTGCCCTCGGAGCGGGGCAGTTCCGCGGCCACCGCTCCGGCGAGGCTCTGCAGGCCCGCGCAGGCCGCCGCCAGGCGGTCGGCCGTGTCGGTCTCGGCCCCGTACTGCGCCACGCAGAGCCCGTCCGCGGACAGGACGATCACGTGCCGTGTCTGCGGCACTCCGGCGGCCAGGTCCTTGAGCATCCAGTCCATGCTGCTGATTCGCTGGGTCATCACTGCTTACGCCCCCTTGGTCGCTGAACCCGACGCGCCCTCGGCGCCCGGCGCGTCGTGGCCGGGCGCGCCGGACAGTCCGCTGTGGAAGGCCTCCAGCCACATCCCGGGGCCCTGGCCGTCGGCCGGCTGCGGCTCCGCGGCCGGCCGGACGTCGAAGGTGGTGGCACGGTCCTTCCGGCGTCGCTGCGGCAGGCCGGTCGCGGTGCGTCCGATCTCCGGCTGCCCGCCGGCGGCGGGCGCCGGCCTGGGCACCGGGGCCGGTGCCTGCCGGGGCGCGGACACGCCGGCCGGCGAGCGGTCGAACGGGTGCTCGCGCGGCGTGGCGGCCACCGCCCTGGGGCCGGAGGAGGAGCCGATGCCGTGGGCAAGACCCGTCGCCGAGGAGGCCGTGGTGATCAGGTGCTGCGGCACGATGACGACGGCGCGCACGCCGCCGTACGCGGACGAGCGCAGGGAGACCTGGAACCCGTACGCCTGTGCCAGCCGACCGACCACCGCGAGGCCCAGCCTCGGTGTCTCGCCCAGGTCGTTGAGGTCGATCCCGGACTGTGCCTGGGCCAGCATCTTCTCGGCTCGGCCGCGGGCCTCCTCGCTCATGCTGAGGCCGCCGTCCTCGATCTCCACGGCGATGCCCGACTGCACCTCGACGGCCGTGAGGTGGACCCGGGTGTGCGGCGGCGAGTACCGGGTGGCGTTGTCCAGCAGCTCCGCCAGGGTGTGGATCAGCGGCTCCACGATCGGGCCGACGACCGCGACCTCGGAGACCGAGTGGAGCTCCACGCGCTGGTAGTCGATGATCCGCGACATCGCGCCGCGCATCACGCTGTACAGCGTGACGGCCCTGCTCCACTGGCGGCCGGGGCGCGCGCCGCCGAGGACGGAGATGGAGTCGGCGAGGCGGCCGATGAGGGCGGTGCCGTGGTCCAGTCGCAGGAGGTCGCCGAACACGTCGGGGTTGCTGCCGTGCCGGTCCTCCATCTCGCGCATCTCGTGGGCCTGCTGGTGGACGATCGCCTGCACGCGGCGGGCGACGTTCACGAAGGCCCGCTGCGCCGAGTCGCGCAGGCTCTCCTCGTTGTCGACGGCGTCGATGACGTGGGACAGCACGGCCTGCAGAGCGGCGCGGAAGCCCGGGGTCAGGGCCTCGTCGTTGCCCCAGCGGTCGCCCTGGCCGCCGCGCCCGCCGAGGGCCGTCAGCACGTCCTCGGCCAGCTCGCCCCTGCGCAGTCGCTCGATGGCCTCGGGCAGCACCACCTGGGACAGGCGGGCCGCCTCGGTCTCCTGCCGGGACAGCGCGTGCTGCATGGCCGCGACCCGGGCGCGCTCGGCGGCGAGCGCGCGGCCGCGCCGTAAGGCTTCGACGAACACCACTGCGGTGCACACGGCGGCCACGGCGATCAGTGCGGTGCCGACCGGTGCCGTGGCGGAGGCGAGTGCGCCGACCAGGCAGGCGGCGCCCACGAACGCGGACGCGGGCATCATCCGGCTTGCTCTCCCCTCCACGTGGGCGCTTTCGGGGGGAATGTCTCTTTGCTCCATCGGCGTCCTCGAACTATCGAAAAAGGGGGGCCTTCTGACCGGTGGGCGGGAGCATAACTACGCCCAACTTCCCGCACGTGTGGTTTCGTTGGAGTTCATCGGACCGGAGGAACCGATATGCGCCAAGGTCAGCGCCGGATTCCGGCGCCGGCGCGGCCCCGTGCGCGGCGCCCGGCGGTGTAGCGGGAGGTCGGCGGGGTGGCGGCCCCGTTCGCGGCGCGTGAACGGGTGCTCACGCTCCGATGAGTTCCGGCCGCACCCCTTCGCCGGCCGGTGGCGCCCCGGCCGGAAATGCGCTAGGTCGTCTCCGGGGCGCGCGGCGGGGGCTCGACTGCGCCACACTGGTCGCCAGGCACCCCGCACGGCGGTGCCGTCCGGATCCCGGTGGGCGGGAGGCGCAGCATGGTCATCAGTCACCGCATCGCCGAGGACACCCTGCACGTGCGGATCCTCCAGGAGCTGGACGTCACCAACCGGTCCGCGGCCGCCCTGCAGATCGAGTCCCTCGTCCACGCGCACCGCCCCTCCCGGGTCACGGTCGAGCTGCCGACCGACGCCCCCTCCCCCATGACCTTCAGCGCGCTGGCCCGCGCACAGCGGATGTGCCAGAGCCTCGGCATCCCCCTCACCGCGACCGGACCCGGCGAGCACGCGCCTGAGCTGCCGCTCGGCCCCGGCCCCGGTGCGGGTGCGGGCCGACCCCGGTCACTGGAACACGGCGCGCGCCACGACCACTGAGGGAACGGGGACCGGAGCCGGCCCGTCGCGAACGGCCGAGACGGCGGACGCGATCACTTCCGATGGACGGGCCCCGCCACGGCCGTCCGCTCCGCGTCCCGCGCCGGGCGCCGGTGCGGACGTGCTCATCCGTGCTGCGCGGGATTCCCTCCGGTCAGCCAGGGGAACTGGTCGGCGGAGTAACGGTAGGCGCGGAAGACCGAGTTCTGGGCGCCGGCCGAGGACTCCAGGCCGACGCCCTCGCCGAAGGACCGGAACTGCGGCACGACGAACTCCCAGACCACGTCGCCGTCGGGCGTCACCTCGAAGAGCCGCCCGAAGGAGCCCTCGGCGATGAAGGTGTTCCCGTTCGGCAGTCGCTGCGCGCTGGACATGTACGGGCTGTAGAAGTTCTGCGGCGGGTTGTCCTGGTAGGACCACACCTGCCGACCGGTGCGCGGGTCCAGTTCCAGCACCCGCGAGTACGGCACGGAGGTGGTGTCGCGGTAGGTGCCGTTGTCGAAGACCAGGATGTTTCCGCCCGGCAGCTCGTGCGGGTGGTGCTGCTGCGCCAGGACGTCGGGGCCGATGTGCCACAGCACGGACCCGTCGGCCCGGTCGACGGCCACGGTGGAGGACGCGCTGCGGAAGCCCACCACGATCGAGCCGTCGGCGCGTTCGTTGACGGTGTTGGCCATGGGCCAGTGCTCGCGGCCGAAGTGCGGGTTGAGCGGGAACTCCGCCGGGTCGAGGTGCTCGATGGCGGCCCAGCGCCACACCTCTTCCCCGTCCCAGGTCAGCTCGTACACCACGTCCCCGTAGATCACCCCGCCCGGCGCCTCGGAGCCGGGGATGCCGCCGCGGATGCGGGCCGCGTCGGCCGGGTCCAGCGGTTCGACGACCGTGACGATGAGGTTGCCGTTGCGCAGGACGGAGGCGTCGTGGTGGTGGAAGGGGTGCCTGACCTCGCGGATCACGGTGGAGTCCGGGGCCAGTTCCTGGAAGATGCCGCCGTGGTAGACGTCCCAGATGGGGAAGAGCGTCGGGCTGTCGGTGTCCTTGGCGGCGTAGAAGAGGTTCCCGTTCGGGAGGAGCTGCGCCTGACGGCCGGGCGGGTGCGGGGAGTTCCAGGTGTGGACGGACCGGCCCTCGATGTCGACGAGGTGGATCTCGCCGGCGCTGGTGATCGGGGTGTAGAGGGTGAGGCCGCCGTGGCTGCGCTCGGGGTCGTGGGCGATCAGGCCGGTGCCGCGGCGGCGCAGGGTGTTCTGGTCGACGGTCATGGGGATCGGGCTCTCCTCGGGTGGGTGTGGGTTCAGCGGACGGTGACGGCGGCGGGGTCGACCGCCGTCAGGGGGCCGGGGTTCAGGTACCGCAGCAGTGCGGTGCGGTCGGCGGCGCCCGGCAGGTTCTGGGCGGCCTTGGCCCAGGCGGCCTCCTCCTCCAACTGCGTCAGCAGCTCGGGGGTGAGGGTCGCGCCGTAGGTGTAGCGGGGCTCGTAGGTGTCGACGTAGCCGGCCTGGAGAGCGCCCTTGGACTGGGCCACCAGGGCCTGCCGCGCGCCGGCCGGGTCTTCGCCGATCGCGTGCTGGGCGCGCCGCAGGGTGCGCAGGACGGCGGTGGTGGTCTCCTCGGTCGCCTTGGGGCCCGCGATCAACAGGGTGCGTGCGGTGTAGCCGGTGAACGGGAGCTCGGCGTACCGCTCGCCGAGGGCGGTGCGCGCGGCGTCGTAGAAGCCGGGGAAGGTGACGCCGGCGTCGACGTCACCCCGGGCCAGTGCCGAAGTGACCTGGTTCGGGGCGAGGTTGACCACGGTCACGTCGGCGGCCGTCAGCTGTACGGACGCGAGCATGCGCGAGAGCGCGTACTCGACGTTCGTGCCCTGCGGAACTCCGATCTTGCGGCCCTTCAGAGCGGCGAATCCGGTGATCTGCCGGTCGGTGCGGGTGAGCAGGCGCCAGTCGGAGAAGCGGGACAGGTCGGCGACGATCCGCAGGTCGCGCCCGCCGAGCGCGGCCGTGACCGCGGGCAGGTCGCCCACGACGCCGAGCTCCGCCTGGCCGCCGAGCACGGCGTTCAGGGCGTCGCGCCCGGTGGGCCGGGTGGTCACGGCGGCGTCGATGCCCTCCGCGGACCAGAGCCCGCGCTCCTGGGCCACGTAGACGGGCGCACCGCCGAGGTGGTCGCTGCCGGCCAGGGAGACGGCCGGACGGTCGCCGCCCGTGGGCGTGGAGCCGCCGGCGCAGCCCGCGGTGAGCACGCTGAGCAGCGCCGCCATCAGTACGACGGTGGCCGCGCGGGGTCCGGGCATGGGGGGTCCTTCCGGGGACGGTGGTGGGGTGGTGGTCGTGGAACGGCGCAAGCGTGGGGCTCCTGCGGGCTTCACTCGGAGCCGAGGTGACGTGCGATCAGTGAGCGCAGGTCCGGGTCGGGAGGTCCGTCGGGCACCGGGTGGTCGGCCAGCACCCGTCCGGGGGATCCGCCGAGGACGACGACCCGCTGGGCGAGGGCCAGGGCCTCGTCGATGTCGTGCGTGACGAACAGCACGGTGGTGCCCCTGCGCTGCCACAGCTCCCGCAGCAGGCTCTGCATACGGGTGCGGGTCAGGGCGTCCAGGGCCCCGAACGGCTCGTCCATCAGGAGGACTTCGGGCTCGGCGGCCAGGGCGCGGGCCAGTGCCACGCGTTGTTGCATGCCGCCGGAGAGCTGCGCCGGGTACTTGTCGGTGCCGCCCGCCAGGCCGACCTCGGCGAGCGCCTCCAGAGCGCGTCGCCGGCGTTCCGCGCGCGGCAGACCGAGCCGCTTGAGGGCGAACTCGACGTTGCCGCGGGCGGCGCGCCAGGGGTAGAGCGCGTAGTGCTGGAAGACCACGCCGCGGTCCGGGCCCGGTCCGCGCACCGGCCGGGCACCGGCGGTCACCGCGCCGGTGGCGGGCGGTACGAAGCCGGCCACGGCGCCCAGCACCGTCGACTTGCCGCATCCGCTCGGCCCGAGCAGGGCGGTGAACGACCCTGCGGGGAATTCCAGGTCGGTCCGCTCCAGCACGGGGGCGGCGCCGTAGCCGAGGGTCAGTCCCTCCAGCCGTACAGCCAGGCTCATGACGTGCTCCAGTGCACGAACCGGCGGCCGATCCCGGCCAGGAGGAGGTCGACGGCCACGCCGAGCAGGCCGAGCACGAGCAGCCCGGCGAACATCCGGTCCACGCGCAGGAACTGGCCGTCGACCTGGAGGCGGTACGCCAGTCCGCTGTCCGCTCCGCCGAGCTCCGCGGCCACCAGGGCGAGCAGCGCCACCGAGGCCCCGTAGCGCAGCGCCGCGAGCAGGGCGGGTGCGGCGGCGGGCAGCAGCACCTCGGTGAAGCGGCGGTGCAGCGGCGCGCCCAGTGACCGGGCCGCGCGGAGGTGGGAGACCGGGACCCGGGAGACCCCGTCGTGTACGTAGAGCCACACGGCGAGCAGTACGGCGTAAGCGATCAGCAGGCGCTTGGCGGTCTCCCCGATGCCGAACCAGGCGGTGGCGAGCGGTACCAGGGCGATGGCCGGGATCGGGCGCAGGAAGGAGACGACCGGGGTGACGGCGGCGGAGAGCCGCGGCAGGTAGCCGGTGGCGAAGCCCAGTGCGCTGCCGATGAGGGCGCCCAGCGCGAAACCCTGCCCGGCGCGGGCCAGGCTGGCGCCGAGATCGGCGGCCAGGATGCCGCTGCGGGCGCTGTCCGCCAGCGCGGCCAGGGTCTCGGCGGGTGTGGGCAGGAGTCCCGGGGCCACCGCGCCGGACCGGCTGAGCAGGTACCACAGGGCGAGCACGGCGCCTGCCGCGCCCAGGGCCGGGCCCACCCGGCCGAAGGCCCGGCCGGGTGGTGAGGGGGTGGCTTGCACGGGGCGGCTCCTCCGTCGTCGATAAGTGAGGTCAATAATTGACCACGCTTATGAAGGGAGTGTTGCGGCAGTGCGAAATGTCGCCGGGGCCGCCGGCCCTTGATCGGCGATGCGGTACGTTCACCTGCGTGCCTCGACCCGAACCCACGCCCGAGGCGATCGAGGTCGGACGTGTGATCCGGAGCTGTCGCAAGCAGCGCGGCGTCCCCATGGCCGCCCTCGCCGCCCGCTCAGGCCTCTCGCAGCCCTTCCTCAGCCAGCTCGAACGCGGCCTGGCCACGCCCAGCCTCAGCTCGATCTACCGGATCGCCGAGGCGCTCGACGTCACGCCGGGCACCTTCCTCAGGCCGCCCGGCCGCCCCGGAGCGGTCAGCCATGAGAGCGATCCGCAGGTGATCCGGGTCAGCGAGACGGCGGGGCAGGTCGCGCGGGTGCTCATCCCGGGCGGGAGCAGTGCGCTGATGGAAGCGTACGAGCACCACTTCGAGCCCGGCCGGGGCGAGCGCGGCTGGTTCGAACATCCCGGCGAGGACTTCCTCTACGTCCTGGAGGGCGAGGTCGTCCTGGAGGTCGAGGGCGAGGCCCCGCTGACCCTGCGCGCCGGGCAGAGCGCCCACCACCGGGGCGAGGTCCCCCACCGCTGCCGCCTGGCGGGCCCCTCCCCCGCCCGCACCCTCCTGGTCATCGCCAACGCGTAGGGGCCGGCGGCGAGGCCTTCAGCTCTTGCCGCCGGCCTCCACCGCCTTGTCCGCGATCTCCTCCAGAACGGCCTTGGGGTCGCCGCCCGGCTCCACGGCGCGTCCGATGCTGCGCTTGATCGTGTCGCTGACCGTCACCCACGACGGGTCGTTCACCGGGTAGAGCCGGGCGGTGCGCAGCGCGCTCAGGAAGTCCTCGTCGGTCTGGCTGAGGCCGCCGCCGGCCGGGGTGCGCGCGGCGGAGGCGGTGGCCGGCAACAGGTGGTAGCGGCCGACGAAGTCCGACAGGTTCTTGTCCTGGTAGACGTACTCCAGGAACCGGCCGATCTCGGCTCCCTTGCCGTTCTGTCTGAAGGCCACCATCCAGTCGGCCACGCCCACCGTCGGCGGGCTCTCCGCGGTGCCGAGCGAGTCGGAGACCGGCATGGCGATCGCGCCGACCGTGATGCCCTTCGCGGCCGCGTCGTGCGCGAGTGACGGGTACCCGTTGAGCATGCCGACCTCGCCCCGCAGGAACGCGGCGAAGGCGTCGGCGCGGTTCAGCCGGGACGGCGGGGTGGGTCCGACCAGACCGGGGGTGACCATGTTGTCCTTGACCCACTGCCAGGTCCGGACGTTCTTCTCGGAGTCCAGGCTGTAGTTGCCGCTGCCGTCGGCGTAGCCGCCGCCGTTGCTGAGCTCCCAGATCAACGCCTCCGCGTGTGCCTCCTCCGGGCCCAGCGGCATGGCGTACGGGAACTTCACGCCCTTGTCCTTGAGCGCCTTGGCGGCGGCCTTGAGTTCCGACCAGGTCCTGGGGGCCTTCTTGACGCCGGCCTTGTCGAAGAGCGCCTCGTTGTAGAACAGGAGCCGGGTGCTCGCCACGAACGGCAGTCCGTAGAGGTGGCTGTTGACGGTCCCCGCCTCGGCCAGCGGCTGCAGGAAGTTCGCCTCGGCGCCGACCGACAGGAGCTCTTCCGCGGAGTAGAGCTTGCCCTGGGCCGCGAAGTCCGAGTAGGAGCCCATGAGCGCCATGTCGGGCGCCTTGCCCTCCTTGACCATCCGGGAGACCTCGCGGTCGATGTCGGCCCACGGCAGCAGCCGGACCTCGACCTTGACACCGGGGTGGGCGGCGGTGAAATCGCCGGTCACCTTGTCCCAGTAGGCCTTGGAACTGGTGGCGGGCGTATCGCCGTACTCCGCGGCCACCAGGCGGAGCGTACCGCCGTCCCCCGCGCCGTCTCCCGAACTGCCGCATCCCGACAGTGGTATCAGCAGGCCGAGCACGACCGCGGTGGCGGCCGTGCCGAAGGTCTTTCGTCGCACGGGTGTGTTCCCCTGATGTCGCTCGGATGTCGCTGCTCGTCGCACACCCGGCCAAGGGCGGCTGCCCGGCGGCCCGGTGGCCGGAATCATCTCCCGATGTCGAAGCGATTGATTCCTCTCGGGGGACATGTGTGGTCGATGATCCAACCGGGACGTCCCGCGCTTGTGGGTTACGACATGCCGCGGGCCGTTTTGACGCGCGTAGAGAGCGGCCCGCCTGGTCAGGCAGCCGTTGCGCCGGGGCCGAGAACGGCCTCGACGTCGACCACGACATCGACCATGGCGCTGACGACCACCCCACCGTGGTCGACCACGTCGTTCCAACTCACACCGAAGTCGTGCCGGTTGATCCGCGCCGTCGCGGTGAAACCGGCGCGCCGCCTGGGCCCGAGGTCCCGTCCGTCCTCCCACCACGGGGTGTCCCACTGTCCCAGGTAGGTGACGTCGAAGGTCACGGGACGCGTCACGCCGCGTACGGTGAGATCACCGGTGACCTCGAACTCCGTGCCGCTCAGCTGCTGTACGCCCGATCCGACGAACGTCCAGGTCGGGTGGTGGTCGACGTCGAAGAAGTCGGCGCTGCGGAGATGGGCGTCGCGCTGGGGCTGCCCGGTGTACACCTGCGTCGCGTCGACCGTCGCCTCGACCCGGGCCTCCTCCGGTCGGTCGGGATCGACCTCCAGCCGGCCCTGCACGTTCTTGAGCTGCCCGCGCACGTGGGTGACCATCATGTGCCGGGCGCGGAACTCCGCGGCGGTGTGGCCGGGCTCGAAGAACCACTCGGTCATGGCCATGTGCGCTCCCGGCCGACGTGCTCGCGCTCGTGTCCGCGGTGCGCCACCAGGGTCACCGGTGACAGTGGTGACGGCGGTGACCTCGGTGACCTCGGTGACAGCCGTGCTCGTTGACACCGTCCACGAGGAGGGCCACGCCGATGCCCAGCAGCCACACGTCCTTGGCGAGGCCGATTCCCTGCTCGGTGGGACGCAGGCTGCCTTCCTCCCGCATCCCCGGCGTCCGCAGGTACAGCCCCAGGGTGCCGACGGAGAAGGCGGTCACGGCGGCCCCCGCGACAGCGGCGGGGAAGACCGGCACGAGCAGCGCCGCGGCGATGGCGATCTCTCCGGCGGAGAGCATCCGGACGAACTTCCGCGCGTCCTGCTCGCCCAGGAACGGGTAGGTGGTGGCCGCGAACTGCTGCAGGCCCTCGGCGGTGTCCTCGTCCGCACCGAGCTTCGAGAGGCCGGAGCTCAGGAAGAACGTGCCGGCCGTCAACCTGAGCGGAAGCTGCCGCGCCAGGGAATCCCATGCCCAACCGAATGCCATGAGGAACCTCCCGGGAATGACCCCCAGCTACCACCCTGCCACCCCTTCGGACCCTGTCAAACGGACGTCGGCCCGGCCGGGCGCCACCGCCGACGGGGTCAGCGCCCGGCGCGCGCGAGCCACTCGGCGAGGAGGGCGCGCAGGAAGTCGGGCTGCTCGTGGGGCAGGGCGTGTCCCGCGTCGTCGACCACGGCGAGCGAGGCGTGCGGGTGGTGGTCGAGGAGGTCGACGGCGGCGGCGTACCCGACCGCGGAGTCCAGCCGCCCCGCCACCACCACGGTCGGCCCCGCATAGCCCGCCGGGTGGCCGGGCGCGCGGTCGGGGGTGAGGGCCCACCGTGCGCCGATGCGCTCCATCGCCGCCTCGTCGACGAGCGCGGCGGCCGGGGCCACGTACCGCTCGTACCGTTCGAGCATCTCCGGGGTCTGGATCACGAAGTAGCCCCGGAAGGCCTCGTCACCGAGCTCCCCCGATCCGACGACGGCGCGGTGCTCCGGTACGTCGCGCAGTCCCGGCACCAAGGGGCAGACGAGCGCCAGACCGGCGACCTGCGCCGGGCGCCTCGCCGCCATCGCCTGCGCGAAGTACGCGCCCGCCGAGTGACCGACGAGGAGGTACGCGGCCCCGCCCGTGACCCCGTCGGCGAAGTCGAGCAGCGTGTCGAGCACGTCGTCGGCGCTGCGCAGCGTTGCGGGGGCGGCCGTGCGGCCCATACCGGGAAGGTCGGGATAGATCCGCCGCAGCCCCGCGGCGCCCTGGAAGACCGGCTCGAAGCAGGCCTCGGTCTCACGGTGGTCGACTCCGGCACCGTGGAGCACCAGCACGGGCCGACCGGTCCCGTGCTCCACGTAGTGGACCGGCACCCAGCCCCCACTGATCTCCATTCCCGCATGCTAGAGGCGCACGGCGTGGAAGGCCGGAAAAAAGACTTCGGGCGAGGATGTCGAGAACCCGTGACCGGCTCCGTCCCAGGGGTGAAGGCGACCACAATGGGTCGCACAGCACCGAGGAGAGTCACCATGGCAAAGTACCTGCTGCTCAAGCACTACCGCGGCGCGCCGGCTGCCGGCAACGACGTCCCCATGGACAAGTGGACGCCGGAGGAGATCACGGCGCACGTGCAGTACATGCGCGATTTCGCGACCCGGCTCGAAGGGACCGGCGAGTTCGTCGACGGTCAGGCGCTCGCCCCCGAGGGGACGTGGGTCCGGTACGACGGCGAGGGCCGGCCGCCGGTCACCGACGGCCCGTTCGCCGAGACCAAGGACCTCATCGCCGGCTGGATGGTGATCGACGTCGACAGCTACGAGCGCGCCGTCGAGCTGGCCGGGGAGCTGTCGGCCGCCCCCGGGGCGGGCGGCGAGCCGATCCACGAGTGGCTGGAGCTGCGCCCCTTCCTGTCCGCGCCGCCCACCATCGCGGAGTCCTGCCACTGATGGACGAGGTCCTGCTCAGGAGCCTCACCCCGAGCGTGCTCGCCGTCCTCGTCCGCCGCGGAGCCGACTTCGCGGCGGCCGAGGACGCCGTACAGGACGCGCTGGTCGAGGCCGTCCGCGTCTGGCCGGACGACCGGCCGCGGGACCCGAAGGGCTGGCTGGTCACCGTGGCCTGGCGCCGGTTCCTCGACGCGACCCGGGCGGACACCGCCCGCCGCCGCCGCGAGGACCGCGTCGAGGAGGAACCGGCGCCCGGCCCCGCGCCCGCCGTGGACGACACGCTCCAGCTCTACTTCCTGTGCGCCCACCCGTCCCTGTCCCCGTCCGCCGCCGTCGCGCTGACCCTGCGCGCCGTCGGCGGGCTGACGACCCGGCAGATCGCCCGGGCCTACCTGGTGCCCGAGGCGACCATGGCGCAGCGCATCAGCCGGGCCAAGCGCACCGTCTCGGGCGTGCGGTTCGACCAGCCCGGCGACGTCGCCACCGTGCTGCGCGTCCTCTACCTGGTGTTCAACGAGGGCTACTCGGGCGACGTCGACCTCTCCGCCGAGGCCATCCGGCTCACCCGGCAGCTCGCCGCCGCGATCGACCACCCCGAGGTGGCGGGGCTGCTCGCCCTCATGCTGCTGCACCACGCCCGGCGCGCCGCCCGGACCGCGCCCGACGGCAGCCTGGTGCCGCTCGCCGAGCAGGACCGGGGCCGGTGGGACACCGCCTCGATCGCCGAGGGGGTGGCGATCCTGCAGGCGGCCCTCGCCCGCGACCAGTTGGGCGAGTTCCAGGCCCAGGCGGCCATCGCGGCACTCCACGGCGACGCGCGCAGCGCCGAGGAGACCGACTGGGTGCAGATCGTCGAGTGGTACGACGAGCTCGCGCGCCTGACCGACAGCCCGGTCGTCCGGCTCAACCGGGCGGTGGCCGTGGGCGAGGCGGACGGTCCGCGCGCCGGTCTGGCGGCACTCGCGGCGCTGGACGGGGCACTGCCCCGGTACGCGGCGGTGGCGGCGTACCTCCACGAGCGCGACGGCGACCTGGAAGCGGCGGCACGGCTGTACGCGGAGGCGGCCCTCAAGGCCCCCGACACCGCCGAGCGCGACCACCTCACGCGCCGGGCAGCCCGTCTCAACACCCGGCGGCGTCCCTGACGTCCCGAGCAGCCGCTCCCTCCTCGCGACCTACGGCGTGCCGGGCAGCCGGACCGTGACGAGGAGGCCGCCGCCGGGGCGGGGGACCAGGTCGAGGGTCCCGTCGTGGGCGCGGACGATGCTGTGCACGATCGCCAGGCCGAGGCCGACGCCGGCGTGCTCGTCGGTGCGTACGCGTTCCGTTCCGCGCTGGAAGGGTTCGATGAGGGTCGGTACCAGTTCCGGTGGGAGCACACGGCCCGTGTTCTCGATCCGCAGCACGCTCGTGTCGCCGTGCGCCTCGGTGCGGACCGTCACCGTGCCGCCGGAGGGGAGGTTGTGGACGACGGCGTTCTGGACGAGGTTCGTCGCCATCCGCAGCAGGAGCTCCGCGGAGCCGCTGGTGCGGGCCGCGCCGCCGGTGACGTCGAGCGTGACCCGGCGCCGTTCGGCGAGGGGCAGCAGCGTCTCGGCGGCTTCTTCGGCGAGGAGGGAGAGGTCGACGCTCTCGCGGCGGAAGTTCCCGCCGTCGCCGCGGCTGAGCAGCAGGAGGGCCTCGGTGAGGTCGACCGCCCGGGTGTTGACGGCCTGTAGGCGTGCGATGAGTTCGTCGCGGTCGCGCGTGGGGTCCTTGCGGGCGACGTCGAGGAGCGTCCGCGAGATGGCGAGGGGGGTGCGCAGTTCGTGGGAGGCGTTCGCGGCGAACCGCCGCTGCTCGGCGACGTGGGACTCGAGTTGTTCGAGCATCAGGTCGAACGCGTCGGAGAGTTCACGGAACTCGTCCTGGCGGCCCCGGATGCGGATCCGGTGGGACAGCGACCCGTTCCCGGCCTTCCGTGCCGCGTCCGTGATCTGTGTCAGCGGTGCGAGCATCCGGCCGGCGAGGAGCCACCCTCCGACGAGCCCGAGCACCAGCAGGAACACCAGGACCGCGGCGGCCCTCGGAGCGAACACGCGCAGCAGGTTGGACCGGACGGGGAAGACGCCGTGCGTGGGGTTGCCGGTGGAGCCGGGGACGATGAGTGCGCGATCGGGGACGTAGCGCAGGAGGAACACCCACACCGCGGCGAGCAGCAGGACGCCGGCGAGCATGAGGAAGCCGGCGTAGCTGAGGGTGAGCCGGGAGCGGACGCTGAGCCCGCGCGCCCTATCCACGGTCCGTTCCCTCGCCATGGTCCGCTCCCTCGTGGGCGGCCTCCGGCCGGGTGGCGATGCGATAGCCGACGCCGGGCACGGTGGCGATGATCCACGGTTCGCCGAGGCGTTTGCGCAGGGCGGAGACGGTGATCCGCACGGCGTTGGTGAGGGGGTCGACGTTCTCGTCCCAGGCCCTTTCCAGCAGCTCTTCGGCGCTGACGACCCCGCCCTCGGCGGCGACGAGGACTTCCAGCACGGCGAACTGTTTGCGGGTGAGCGCGACGTAGCGTCCGTCGCGGAAGACCTCGCGACGGAAGGGGTCGAGCCGCAGTCCCGCGATCTCACGGACCGGGGGCCGGGCGTGCCCGCGTCTGCGGTCGAGCGCCCTCAGCCGCAGGACGAGCTCCCGCAGCTCGAACGGTTTGGTGAGGTAGTCGTCGGCGCCGAGCTCGAACCCGGACGCCTTGTCGTCGATCCGGTCGGCGGCGGTGAGCATCAGGATCGGGATGCCGCTGCCGGAGGCGACGATGCGCCGGGCGACCTCGTCGCCGGAGGGTCCGGGGATGTCGCGGTCGAGGACCGCGAGGTCGTAGGAGTTGACGCTGAGCAGTTCCAGGGCGGTGTCGCCGTCGCCGGCGATGTCGGCGGCGATCGCCTCCAGCCGCAGACCGTCACGGACGGCTTCCGCCAGGTAGGGCTCGTCCTCCACGATCAGTACGCGCATGTCCGAAGCCTAGGCAACCGGTGCCGGTACGGGGCGGGGACGGTCCGACGGGGCTTGTGCCGTGGTGGTGCGCCACCAGCGCCGCGACGCCAGTCCGGCCAGCGCGGCGCCGACGGCGTTGACCAGTACATCGTCCACGGAGGACACCCGGTCCAGCCGCAGGACGTACTGCGCGGTCTCGACCAGGGCCGAGCAGCCGGCCCCGAGCGCCAGGATCCGCGGCACGGACGCCAGCGAGGCGAACCGCATGGGGGCGAAGAACCCCAGCGCCGCGAAGACCAGCAGGTTGCCCCCGATCCCGAGCGGCCCCATCGTCATCAGGTCCCGCAGCGGCACCAGGCTCACCCGGGCGGGGACGACGCCGGCCCCGCCGCCCGGCATCATGGTGATCCAGACGAACGGCACCGTCCCGTGGACCATGCCCACCTCGGCCAGCGACGTCCGCCACGGCGACCCGACACCGGCTGCCCGCCGACGGTGCGCCAGGGCCCACGCCACCAGCACGGCCGGTGGCACCGCGACCAGCGTCATCAGCACCACACCGTTGAAGGTGTCGAAGCAGCCGTGCCACCGCCCTGCCATGCACTGCGGAGCGGACATCATGAGCGGCCGCCGTACGACGAAGAGGGCGCTCGCCACGGCGAGGACGGCCAGGCCGAGGAGCACGGTCCGGCGCGCGCGGCGGGACGGTGCCGACCGGGATGCGGTGTGGTTCATGCCCTCATTGGAGCCGGAGGGCGGTTGCGGGGGCGTATGCGGTTTTCGATACGTTCACGATATGCGGGACGGTGCTCACCGCGCGGCGCCGGCGCGGGCGGCCGTCGCGCACACCCGTCGGAGCAGGTAGTGGAGCTGGGTGCGCTCGCCCTTGGTGAGGGAGGCCAGCAGTACGTCCTGCACCGACAGCGTGTCGTCCTGCGTCGCCGCCAGCGCCGCCGTGCCGGCCGGGGTGAGCGTCACCACCTCGTGCCGGCCGCCGATGGTGACGACCATGTCCTGGACGAGGCCCCGCGCGAGGAGGTCGCCGATCACCCGCGTGACGTCGGCCGGCGGGGCGTCCATCCGTTCGACCAGATCGCGGCGGGCGTGCGGCCCCAGGTCGGCCAGGGTCCTGAGGACCGTCAGGTGGAAAGGGCTCATCCCGCGCGCGTCCGCACGCTCGGCCAGCAGCACGTCCACGGCCCGGCCGGCCGCCGCCAGGAGATGCACGGTCTGCTCGGCGGGGCTCGACGACCCGCTCCCCCTGTCGTACACGTCGCATCCAATCACTGGGGAGGGGGCGTCACCTCCGACCCAGGACACGCGGACCCGCAGGCGCTCCGGCCTGAGGAGGCAGATGAAGTAGACCCGGCCTGAGCTTACTTGCACCCCGAGGATCGGTCTACATCGGAGTCGTCACCCGATGGGCCGGCGAGCGCGCGGGCGGACGGGGACGGGTCGCAGCAGAGGCAACCGCACCGTCCCGGTCAGCCGGCGCCGCTGCCCACGGCAGCGCCAGGGCCAGGCTCCTCAGTTGTCCTCGGCCTCCAGGAGCAGGCGCCGCAGCGCCTCCTCGTCGTCCCCGGAGAGCGAGGACACGAACCGCTTCAGCACGAGGTCGCGCCGCGGCTCCTTCTCCAGCTCGCGGCGCATGCGGCCGGCCGCCAGACCGGCGGCGTCGTCCGCGGCGGCGTAGGCGAAGCCCCTGCCCTCGCGGGTGCGGACGAGCGTACCCTTCCCGTACAGGCGGGTCAGGATCGTCGTCACCGTCGTCCTCGCCAGGTCGCGGCCGAGCGCGGCGTTGATCTGTTGCGGCGTCAAGGGACCTTCGGCGGCCCACAGGACGGCCAGCACGTCCGCGACGAGTTCACCGTGCGGACGCCTCGCGTCCGCGCCGTCCTGCACCATCCCGCTACCGCCCGCCCTGCTCGATGCATAGGTTTGCCTTGCCTTAGCCAACTCTACGGGGGCGGGCATCCCCACGGGCACGTCCTCGTGACCGCGCAGGCCGCGCGCTACGTGCTGATGTACTCCCTCGCGCGCCCCTCTCGCCGATGCGGTCCTGCGGAACGGGGAGCCCGGGGAAGCATGTCGGTCACCACGTATCGAAATCGGCTGAAATTCGCCCACCCCAGCGGAAACTGACGTCGCGGCACACGCGTTCGAAGATCTGGAAGAAGAATCATGGAGCTCCACCCAAGGAGTAACGCCGTGCGCGTACTGTTCACCGGCCCCGCTGCGGCAGGCCACCTGTTCCCGATGGTGCCGACCGCCCAGGCGCTCCAGGCCGCCGGGCACCAGGTGCTGTTCGCCGGTTCGGTCCCGCTCGACCAGCTGCGGCAGACCGGCATCCCCACCGTCGAGATTGGCGACGGCTCGTCATTGATGGAGGCCTTCCGGCGCGCCTCGGACGACACCGAGCCGCAGTTCGTCACGGACGGCAAGCACCCCGAGGACCTCCAGCGACAGGCCGCGGCCGGCTTCGCGGAGCACAGCCGGGTCACCATCGACGGCCTGCTCGCGGTCGCCACCGCCTGGCAGCCGGACCTCATCGTCCACGCCGCCTTCCAGGCCGCCGCACCCCTGGTCTCGGCGGCCCTCGACATACCCGCCGTGGTGCACAACTTCGGCGTGATGTCCGGCTTCGAGATGGTCGGCCGGCTCGCCGACGTCCTGGCGGACGAGTACCGGGCCCGCGGGCTCGAAGGCCCGGCGACCCGTACCGTCCTCGACGTCGTGCCCGCCTCCCTCGGCGGGGACGGCACCGGCCTGCGCGTCCGCTACGTCCCCTACAACGGCGGCGGCACGGTGCCCCGCGATCTCGTGGCCCGGGGCTCCCGGCCCCGGATCGCCGTCACCCTCGGTACGGTGGTGACCGCCTTCGCGGGCGTCGACCCGGTCAGCCGGGTGGTCGCCGAAGCCGCTTCCGTAGACGCCGAGTTCCTGCTCGCCGTGGGCGACACCGACCTGAGCCCGCTCGGCACCCTCCCGCCCAATGTCCGGCCCCTGCCCTGGGTGCCGCTGGCCCAACTGCTGGACACCGCCGACGCGGTCGTGCACCACGGCGGCTCCGGCACCATGCTCACCGCCGCCGCCCGGGGCGTCCCCCAGCTGATCCTCCCGCAGGGCGCCGACCACTTCATCAACGTCGACGCCGCGACGGACCTGGGCTTCGCCCTCCGCGCGAGCGGCGACAGCGTGGACGCCGACCTGCTCGGCCGCCTCGTCACCGACGACGACCTGCGCAAGGCCGCCGCCACCGTCCAGGCCGACATATCCGCGCTCCCCTCCCCCACCGACCTGGTCGCCTCCTTCGAGGCGCTCCGGTAGCGCGGGCACGCGGGCGGGGGTGACCGGGACTGGCGCCGCCCCGGCCGCACCCGCCCGCCGGGCGGCGGCCGCCCGCCCGGCCGTCCCCGCACAGCGCACGAGGCACCCGAGTCGGGTCCGTACGGTACGAGGACACGGCGAGCCCGTGCGGGCGGGGCAGCGCGCTCACTGAGGCGGGTCCGCGCGGTGCCAGGGGATCTCGGCCCACACCTGCTTGCCGCCGCTGAGCGGCACCGAGCCCCAGGCCATCGCCGTCGCCTCGACGATGAGCAGCCCGCGACCGCCGGTCGCCTCCCAGCTCACCGACACCGGTTTGACGGGGCTGCGCGGCGACGCGTCGTTCACGGCGATCCGCAGCCGGTCCGTCGACAGGGTCAGATCCATCCCCACCTCACCCTGGGTGTGCGCGATGGCGTTGGTGACCAGCTCGGACACGATCAGCAGGGCCGTGTCGAGTTCCTCCACCACTCCCCAGGCCCGCAGGGTGCGCGCGGTGAAGCGGCGCGCGTGCAGGACCGCCTTGGGCAGCCGCCACACCGTCCAGTGGCTCCGCTTCGGCCGGCCCCGGGTGCCGTCGTAGCGCAGCAGCAGCAAGGCCACGTCGTCATCGCGACGGCCCACGCGCATGACCAACTCGTCGGCCAGTCCCCCGACATCGACCGGGTCGGCCTCGGAGGTCACGTCGCACACCCGCCGCATGCCCTCGTCCAGGTGCAGCCGGGCGGACTCGACCAGACCGTCCGTCAGCAGGAGGAGCAGGGTCCCGGGGAGCAACCCGATCTCGGTCATGGGGAACTCGGCTGCCTCCAGCACGCCCAGGGGAGGGCCGCCCTCGACCGCCAGCTCCTCGGTGACGCCGTCGGGGTGGCGCAGGATCGGCGGCAGGTGGCCGGCCCGTACGACCCGGGCGATGCCCTCCTCCATGTCGAGGTCCACGTACGTACAGGTGGCGAACAGGTCGGTCTCCATGCCGACGAGCAGCCGGTTGGCCCGCGCGACGACCACGTCGGGCGGGTGGCCCTCCACCGCGTAGGCCCTGACCGCCGTGCGCATCTGGCCCATGATGGTGGCGGCTCCCGCGCTGTGCCCCTGTACGTCCCCGATGACGAGGGCCACATGGGCGTCACCGAGCGGAATGACGTCGTACCAGTCGCCGCCGACCTCCAGGCCGGCCGTCGCGGGCAGGTAGCGGGCCACGGCGACCCCGCCCGGCAGCTCCGGGAGTTTGCGGGGCAGCAGGCTGCGCTGGAGCATGGTGGCGAGTTCGTGTCCGGCGTCCAGGGCGTGGGCGCGCACCAGTGCCTGTCCCGCCAGCCCCGCGGTCGCGGTCAGCAGCGAGCGCTCCTCGGGGCCGAACCGGTGCTCCGTGGCCCACCCCACCAGGCACACGCCGATCATCCGGCCTTCGGCGGGCAGCGGCAGCACGGCGAGCCCACCGGGACCGACGCCCAGCAGCCCCGGTTCGAGATCCGCGCCGGGCGGCCACAGGCTCATGTGTCCGCCGCGCAGCGCGCTCTGCAGGGTCGGCAGGTCGCTGAGCGACACGTCGGGCCACTCGGAGCGCCACTCGGCGCGCCAGACGTCGGGCCACGCGTCGGGCTCGGGAGGGTCGAGGGCGGTGACCCTGAGCCGGTCGAGCTCCAGTTCGCCGACCGCCACCCGGCAGGCGCCGAGCGGCTCGCGCAGGGCGGCGACCACCAGTCGGCTGACCTCGCGGATCGTCGCCGCTCCCGCCAGCGTGGCCGACAGCCGCTGGACGACGGAGACCTCGTCGGCGCTGGGGCGCAGGTAGGTGGCATCGGCCACCACGCCCAGGACGCGCCGGGGGGTGCCGGCGGAGTCCACCTCCACACGGCAGCGCAGCCCGAGCCAGCGCAGCTCGCCGTTGGGCCGGCGGATGCGGAAGGCCAGCTGCTGTCCGCCCGTGGCGGCCAGCCGGTCCGGCTCCACGATCGCCATCAGTGCGGGCATGTCGTCGGGGACGGCGCAGGCGAGCAGCGTCTCCACCTGCCCGTCGAACTGCTCGGGAGGCAGCCCGAGCAGTTCGAGCACGTGCGCGTGGGCCTCCATGCGGCCGGTGCCCAGTTCCAGGATGAACGCGCCGCCCTGGTCGGGTACCAGGGACTGGCCCAGGTGTGCCTGCGGGGCCTGGCGTCCGGCGGAGCGGGCGGCCACCGATTCGAGTCCGGCGGCCACCTGATCGGCGTAGAGCTCCAGGAGGCTGCGGTCGTCGGCGCCGAAGCCGTCGTCCCCGACCTCGCCGGCGACGACCAGGCACCCGAGCTCCTGGTCGCCGTGTCCCAGCGGCAGCGCGCCCAGCGAGATCCGGGCCGGCGACGGGGGGGCACCGTTTCCGACCCGGGTGGGGACGTGGTGGGGGTCGTCCTCGATGAAGGTGGCGAGTTCCTTGGGCGTCAGCCACAGCGGGCGGCCGGAGCGGAAGGCGTTGGCGGCGGGTGAGTGGCCGGCCACGGCGAGGACGGCGGGCAGCCCGTAGAGGATCCCGCGGTTTCCGGTCAGCTCGGCCAGATGGAGTTCCCTGTCCTGGTCGGCGACCACGTAGACAGCGGCGAGCTCGGCCCCGCAGAACGCAAAGCGATGTCTGGTCACCGTCCGTGTCGCCTCCTGCCGAGGACGTCCCGCGGTACGCCCTCTCCCTCCATGCTTCGCGCCCGGGACGGTTCGGGCGAGTCGGAACGCGGTCCGCAGGAGGGGACGCCGCTACGCTGCGTGAAGCGAGTGTGACGGGAAGGGGTGCGGCGGGTTCGATGGGGACACAACTGGTTGCGCGTACGAAGACCCGCCGCACGAGGTGGCCGGCCTTCGTGGAATCGACCTGGAGCCGCTTGACCGATCAACCGGCGGCAACGTAACTTCGACCGCACCCGCCCATGAGCCGCTGGAAGGAGGCGAGGCCGGATGTCCACCTTCTCCGAACTGCCCCGCCCCGCACACCAGATCGCCTGGGCTCCGGGTCGTGTAGCGCACGGCTGCTGAACAGCCCCCCTCGCCGGAGTGCCCGTTCGTGGCCCCGGCGCCTTCTCATCTCTGCCCTCACCCACGGCACTTCCTCGTGTGCCGATGTGTCGCGCTGCGGTATGCCCTGCCGCGACCACGAAGAGAGAAAGCTCCTCTACATGGCGATTATCACGGTCAACGGGAAAGAAGCACCGATCTCACCGGCCGCACCCCACACCACGGTGCTGGATTTCCTGCGCGAGCGCGGCCTCACCGGCACCAAGGAGGGCTGCGCCGAGGGTGAGTGCGGCGCCTGCGCGGTCCTGGTGGCCCGTCCCGGGGTGAACAAGCCCACGGACTGGGTGGCGGTCAACGCCTGCCTGGTGCCCGTCGCGGCCCTCGACGGCCAGGAGGTCATCACCTCCGAGGGCCTGGCCACCGCCGCCGCGCCCGGTGAGCCGGCCGCGCTGCATCCCGTACAGGAGGAGATGGCCGTCCGCGGTGGCTCCCAATGCGGTTACTGCACACCGGGGTTCGTGTGCAGCATGGCCTCCGAGTACTACCGGCCCGACCGCTGCGCGCGGACGCAGGCGCAGCCGGAGGCCGCCGACGGCACCGCCGCCGACCCGGAGCACGGTCCGAACGGTTTCGATCTGCACGCGCTGAGCGGAAACCTGTGCCGCTGCACCGGCTACCGCCCGATCCGCGATGCCGCGTTCGCCGTCGGCACGCCCCCCGAGAACGACCCCCTGGCGCAGCGTCGCGAGCAGGCTCCGCCCGCCTCCGTCGCCACCGCGTACACCCGCGACGACCGTGCGTTCCTGCGGCCGGGCACCCTGTCCGACGCGCTGCGGCTGCTGCGCGAGCGGCCCGGGGCGGTGGTCGTCGCGGGCAGCACCGACTGGGGCGTGGAGGTGAACATCCGTGCCCGCCGGGCGGATTGCGTCGTCGCCGTCGACCGTCTGCCCGAACTGCGGGCACTGCGGGTCGAATCCGACCACGTCGAGATCGGGGCGGCACTGACGCTCACGGAGATCGAACGCCGCCTCGACGGCAGCGTCCCCCTGTTGGCAGAGCTGTTCCCCCAGTTCGCGTCCCGGCTCATCCGCAACAGCGCCACCCTCGGTGGCAACCTCGGGACCGGATCCCCCATCGGTGACAGTCCGCCGGTGCTGCTCGCGCTGGAGGCGTCGCTGGTGCTCGCCGACGCCGACGGCGAGCGCGAGGTCCCCCTCCGCGACTACTTCACCGGCTACCGGCAGAGCGTGCGCCGTCCCGGCGAGCTGATCCGCGCGGTGCGCGTCCCGCTGCCGCTGTCGCCGGTCACGGCCTTCCACAAGATCGCCAAACGGCGTTTCGACGACATCTCCAGCGTGGCGGTCGCCTTCGCGCTGGACATCGAGGACGGGACCGTACGCAAGGCACGCATCGGCCTGGGCGGTGTGGCCGCCACCCCGATCCGCGCCCTCGCCGCCGAGGCGGCCCTGGAGGGCGAGCCGTGGACGGCGGAGACCGTCGAGGCCGCCGCCCGGGTGCTGCGGGCCCAGGGCACTCCGCTGGACGATCATCGCGCCAGCGCCGGCTACCGCTCCGCGATGCTCGGCCAGAGCCTGCTGAAGATGTACGCGCGAACCACCGAGGCGGTGTCGTCATGAGCCAGTTGTCCCAACGTCCCGAAAAGCCCGTCGTCGGCCTCTCGATGCCCCACGAGAGCGCGCACCTGCACGTCACCGGCGCCGCGCTCTACACCGACGACCTCGCCCACCGCACCAAGGACGTCCTGCACGCCCACCCGGTCCAGGTGATGAAGGCCCACGGCAGGATCACCGCGCTGCACACCGCGCCCGCGCTCGCCGTGCCCGGTGTGGTCCGCGTGCTGACGGGCGCCGACGTACCCGGCGTCAACGACGCCGGGATGAAGCACGACGAACCGCTCTTCCCCGACGAGGTCATGTTCCACGGCCACGCCGTCGCCTGGGTGCTCGGCGAGACCCTGGAGGCGGCCCGGCTCGGGGCGGCGGCCGTCGAGGTGGAACTCGACGAGAAGCCCTCCGTGATCACGCTGACGGAGGCGATCGCGGCGGAGAGCTTCCACGGCGCCCGGCCCGTGATGGTGACCGGCGACGTCGACGCCGGCTTCGCCGATTCCGCGCACGTGTTCACCGGCGAATTCCAGTTCTCCGACCAGGAGCACTTCTATCTCGAGACGCACGCGGCGCTGGCCCTCGTCGACGAGAACGGTCAGATGTTCGTCCAGAGCAGCACCCAGCACCCCTCGGAGACCCAGGAGATCGTCGCGCACGTCCTCGGCGTGCACAGCCACGAGGTGACCGTGCAGTGCCTGCGGATGGGCGGCGGCTTCGGCGGCAAGGAGATGCAGCCGCACGGGTTCGCGGCGATCGCCGCGCTCGGCGCCCGGCTGACCGGCCGGCCCGTCCGGGTACGGCTCAACCGGACCCAGGACCTGACCATGTCGGGCAAGCGCCACGGGTTCCACGCCACGTGGAAGATCGGCTTCGACACCGAGGGCCGCATCCAGGCCCTGGACGCCACCCTGACCGCGGACGGCGGTTGGAGCCTGGACCTGTCCGAGCCGGTGGTCGCCCGCGCGCTGTGCCACATCGACAACACCTACTGGATTCCCCACGCCCGTGTCACCGGCCGTATCGCCAGGACCAACAAGGTCTCCAACACGGCTTTCCGCGGCTTCGGCGGACCGCAGGGCATGCTGGTGATCGAGGACATCATGGGCCGGTGCGCTCCGCTGCTGGGCCTGGATCCGATGGAGCTGCGCGAGCGCAACTTCTACCGGCAGGGCCAGTCCACGCCGTACGGGCAGCCGGTCCTGCATCCCGAACGGATCTCCACCGTCTGGCGGCAGGTCCGCGAGGACGCCGCCATCGCCGAGCGCAGGCGGGAGATCGCGGCCTTCAACGCCGCGCACCCGCACACCAAGCGGGCGCTCGCGGTCACCGGGATCAAGTTCGGCATCTCGTTCAACCTCACCGCCTTCAACCAGGCCGGCGCGCTGGTGCTGGTCTACAAGGACGGCTCGGTCCTGATCAACCACGGCGGCACCGAGATGGGGCAGGGCCTGCACACCAAGATGCTGCAGGTCGCCGCGACCACGCTGGGCATCCCGCTGCACAAGGTGCGGCTGGCCCCGACGCGCACGGACAAGGTGCCCAACACCTCTGCCACCGCCGCCAGTGCCGGGGCGGACCTCAACGGCGCGGCCGTGAAGAACGCCTGCGAGCAGATCCGCGAGCGGTTGTTGCGGGTGGCCGGCACCCAGCTCGGTGCGAACGCCTCGGACGTGCGCATCGTCGAGGGCATCGCACGCGTCCTCGGCAACGACAAGGAGCTGGCCTGGGACGAGCTGGTGCGCACCGCGTACTTCCAGCGGGTCCAGTTGTCGGCGGCCGGGTTCTACCGGACCGAGGGCCTCCACTGGGACGCGAAGGCCTTCCACGGCTCCCCGTTCAAGTACTTCTCCTACGGCGCCGCCGCGACGGAGGTGGAGGTGGACGGCTTCACCGGCGCGTACCGGATCCGGCGGGTGGACATCGTGCACGACGTCGGCGACAGCCTCTCCCCGATGATCGACATCGGTCAGGTCGAGGGCGGTTTCGTGCAGGGCGCGGGCTGGCTGACGCTGGAAGACCTGCGGTGGGACACCGGCGACGGGCCGAACCGCGGTCGGCTGCTGACCCAGGCCGCGAGCACGTACAAGCTGCCGAGCTTCTCGGAGATGCCCGAGGAGTTCCACGTCAGGCTGCTGGAGAACGCCACCGAGGAGGGCGCGGTCTACGGGTCCAAGGCGGTGGGTGAGCCTCCGCTGATGCTGGCCTTCTCGGTGCGGGAGGCCCTGCGGCAGGCGGCCGGGGAGTTCGGGCCCGCCGGAGTCAGTGTGGAACTCGCCTCCCCGGCGACACCGGAGGCGGTGTACTGGGCGATCGAGGCGGTACGCGGGGGCGGTGCGCGGCACGGCGGTCACGCCCCCGGCGCCGGCGCGGCCCGGGCCGAAGCAAGCGCCTTGAGCAATGTCTGACATGACGTGGGTGGCCGCGGTCGCGCGGTTGCGGGAACGCCGGGAACCCGGCGTGCTCGTGACCGTCGCGACCGTGCGCGGCCACGCGCCCCGCCGGGCCGGCGCCAAGCTCCTCGTCGGAGCCACCGAGACGTGGGGGTCCATCGGCGGCGGCAACATCGAGGCCGTCGCCATCGACCGGGCGCGCGAGCTGACCGGCGCGGCCCGGCCGGAGCCGGAACTGATGGAGTTCGCCCTCAACGACAAGGTCACCGGCCCGCACGGCGTCCAGTGCTGCGGCGGAGCCGTCACCGTACTGCTGGAGCCGCTGCCGGTCGTCGAGGCGGTGGCGGTCTTTGGCGTCGGGCACGTCGGCCTGGAGCTGGCCCGCGTCCTGGCCCGCCACCACCTCGATCTGCACCTGATCGACAGCCGCCCCGACATGCTGACCGGCGAACGGCTCGGCGTGCTCGCGGACGCGGTGGCGCAGGTCCACGTGCACCACACGCCGCTGCTTCCGGAGGAGGTGCTCGGGGTGCTGCCGCCCGGCACCCACGTACTGATCATGACCCACGATCACGCCGAGGACGCCGCGCTCTGCGACGCCGCCCTGCGCACCGCGGGTCTCGGCTCGATCGGACTGATCGGCTCGGCCGCCAAATGGGCGAGGTTCCGTCGGCGTCTGGCCACCGAGGGCGGCCACGACAGCGCCGCCATCGACAGGATCAAGACCCCGATCGGCATCCCCGGGATCACCGGCAAGGAGCCCGCCACGATCGCGTTGAGCGTGGCGGCGGACCTGCTGCGGACCTTCGAGAGCGCCCGGCCCTGAGGGGCGCCCCGGGCCGCACGTGCCGGGGGCGCCCTTTCGCGCGGATAAGCCGCGAACGGAGTACCGCTCGGCCGCCGGGCCCCGCGCGACGCCGGGGCCCGGCGTCAGCCCGCCCGGTGCACCGCTCCCGCCGCGTGCGCGCGGACCAGGGCCACATAGTCCGCCGCCAGGCGGTGGCAGTCGCCGGGCCACCGCGCGGAGACGTAGTTGCCGTCCTTGACGGTGAATCCCCGTCCGGGCCGGGCGGCGGTGTCGCGCACCGGCAGCGGCGGGCCGGCCAGGAAATGACGCGGATCGGCGAGCGCCGCGGTGACCTCCTGCTGCACGGTGGTGCGGTACGTGCGGTAGTAGCGCCCGAGCCAGAGCCGGGTGAGGTTCCATCCCGTCAGCTCCAGCAGGGACGTCAGTGCCGTCGTCCGCCGGCCGTGGAGGACCGAGCGCCCGGTGGCGGGGTCCTTGGCCCGGGCGGCGAGCAGCACGCCGTGGCAGACGGCTCCCACGGGCAGCCCCCGGGTGAAGAGCCGGGCGAACAGCCGCTGGGCGGTGGCGTCTTCGAGCAGCGTCCGCATGCCGGCGGCGTGCCCGCCGGGGACGAAGAGGCCCGTCAGGGCGGCCGGGTCCCGGTCCGCGTGCTCCGCGTGTTCCTCGTACGAGGAGGGGGCGAGGAAGTGGGGGTCCTCGGTGAGGCGCCGGTAGGCGGCCAGATCGGCGCGGCGGGTCATCAGCCAGGGCGACAGCCAGGAGAACCCGAGGTCCGTGAGCCGGGGGTCGGCGAGCGCGACCTTCCCGCCGGGGGTCGCGAACCGCACCTCGAAACCGGCGTCCCGCAGCGCGGCCCAGGGCACCGCCGCCTCGGTGGGGTCGTAGTCGCCTGCGGGAAGCAGGAAGAGAATCACGGCGGGTACTCCTCTGTGCGGTGGTGATCGGGGCAGCGCGCTTCCCCGGCTTCCCCGGATTCCCCGGCACTCCGCGGGCCCCTGGTCCCCGGGGTGTCCGAAGGCCGACCTTAGGAGCGGCGCGCGGCGCCGTCATCCACTCCGGCGGCCACGTCGTTGACTCCCCGGACCGCTCTCCGCAGCCGTTCCTCTGGCCCCGTTCGCCGGGCCCGCCCGTCGGCGGCCGTAGCCGGACGGTGTTGACGGGGGTGGTGCGCCCGCATTGACTGGCGACCGTGTCCGCCACCGCGTCGCCCTCCGTCACCGCGTGTTACGCCCACGCCGTCCTGAACGCGACGGCCGAGGGCGAAAGCGGGCCGTCCGCCTCCTGGGACCTGCCCACGGACCGGCTGGAGTACGGCGAGATGCGCGCCCTGTGGGACTCGGTGCTCGACGCCGGGGACGCCGGCCCGCACACCGGGCTCCTCGTGGGCGACCGCATCCGGCCCGAAGGCCTGCACATCCTGGGCCACCTCGTCCTCACCAGCGCCGGTCTCGCGGACGCCGCGCGGGCGGCCGAGCGCTACCACCCCCTGGTCAGCCAGGCGGGCACGGTGACCCTGCACCGTGCGGGCGGCGTCGGCCGGATCCGCTACCGGCCGACCGTCGCCCCGGCCGCCATGCACCCTCAGCAGGTGGAGGCGGTCGTCGCCGGCATGGTGCGGGCGGCCCGCTGGATCGCCGGCGACGACTGGGCGCCCCTGGCCGTGTCGTTCGCCCACCCGCGTGCGGGCTCGGCCGAACCCTACGCCCGGGTCCTCGGCTGCCCCGTCACCTTCGACGCCCCGGAGAACACGATCACGGTCGCCGACGAGGATCTGGACCGGCGCCGTCCGCTCTACGATCCCGCGCTGAACGCCCTGCACCGGGCCTACGCCGACCGGCTCCTGGACCAACTGTCCGCGGGCGCGACCGCGGCCGGGCGCGTACGGCGGTGGCTGGAGCACGCCGGGCTGGAGGACGCGGGTCCCGAGGGCGCCGCCAGGGAGCTCAACCTCAGCGTCCGGACGCTGCGGCGGGCCCTGCACGCGGAGGGCACGTCGTGGCGGGCGCTCCTCGACGCCGCCCGCCACGGCCGGGCCGGGCGGCTGTTGGAGACCACGGACCTGCCACTGGACCGGATCGCCCCCCTCGTCGGCCTGAGCGGCGCGACGGCCCTCGTCCGCGCGTTCACCCGGTGGGAGGGCCTGCCTCCCGGCGCGTACCGCCTGCGGCACCGGCCCGCGCCCCCGGATCCCGACGGGACCGGCGGCGGGTGAGGTACCTCACCGCGGGCGGTGCTCCGGCGGACCGTCGGCGTTGCTAGATTGTCCGGCGGCCGGATCCGAGGCCCCGGACGAGACGCGCCGTACCCGGTTACGCACGACGACGCGCGAGGTGCCGCACCAGCGGCGCCTCACGCTGTCCGTCCCCGGGCAGCGTCCTCGTCGAGCAGGATGGGCCGAACGCCATGACCGTGCCACTCACCAGCAGCCTGTACCGGACGACCGCGCATGCCGCGGGGGGCCGTACCGGGTCCGTCCGCACGGACGACGGGCGCCTGGACGTCCGTCTCGCCCCGCCGCGCAAGAAGGTCCCGGGCACCACCAACCCGGAGCAGCTGTTCGCGGCCGGTTTCGCCGCCTGCTTCACCTCCGCGCTCGCGGAGGTCGCGGCCGGCTTCGGGGCGGACGCCGGCGCCGCGCGCGTGGCCTGCGAAGTGCAGCTCGGCACCACGGACACCCCTGCGGGCTACGGCCTCGCGGTGGCCCTCACCGTCAGCCTGCCGGGGTGGCGGGCGGCGGACCTCCAGCCCCTCCTGCACCGCGCGGACGCCGTCTGCCCCTACTCGCAGGCCGTGCGCGGCAACGTCCCGCTGACGCTGCTGGCCGTGGACGACCCCGCCGCCGATGACCGCGCCTGAGCCGGTGCCGGTGGGGCCCGTCCCGGGCGGACCCGGCGTCCCGGTGCCCGCGCGCGGGGCCTGGCTGCGGCGCGGCATCAGCCGCGACGGCGGACCCCTGACCGAGGACAGCGAAGTGGTGTGGCTGCAGGTCGGGTCCTGCTACGCCGACAGTCGCGGCTTCGCCGGTACGACGTCGTTCGACGGCTCCCGGGTGCACTTCCGGCACCTGACGGGCGAGCCGGGCGAAGACACCGGCACCTTCCGACGGGAGGGGGCGAACCTCGTCGAGTGGGGCACCAACCCGGACGGCAGCACCTTCCTGGAGGTCTGGACCCCCCTGCCCGGCGCGGACGGCGTCACCGGCTCCTGGTCCGGTCCCGACCACCACGTGGTGCGCGTCGGCCGGCACGTGGTGCACGTCGACTCCCGTACGGGTACCTACTGGCGGCTGTGACGGCGCGGGGGGGGGCGCCGCCCCCGGCCGCCGGGGTCAGGTTGCGTCGGACGCACCCCGCCGGGTGCGGGTGTCGAGGATCCCGGCGGTGAACTCCGCCAGCTGCCGGCGCAGTTCCTCGCGCGGCACCCCCTTGTCCCCGGCGAGGTGGGCGACGAGGTCGGCCCGGGTGGCGGCGAGCAGCGCGTGGGCGGTGAAGTCGGTGTCGGCCGGGCCGGGGATCTGCTCCAGCAGGTCGCGCAGCAGGGCGTGCCACCGCCCGTAGTGCGCCGTCCGGTAGGGACTGTCCGCGCCGGTCCCCTCCAGGGCCAGCGCGAGGTGGCGGTTGTCGAGCTTGAAGCACAGGACGGCGTCCAGCAGGGCCGGTACGCGCCGGAGCGGCGCGGTGGTGGGCCCCAGCGGTGGCGGACCGCTCTCGACGGCGGTCCTGACCGGTTCGAGCCGTGCCTCGTACAGCGCGCCGATCAGCCCGGTGCGGTCGCCGAAGGCGCGGAAGAGCGTTCCCTTGCCGACGCCGGCCGCGGCCGCGATGTCGGCCATGGTCACGTCCTCGGGGCTCCGGCAGTGGGCGAAGAGTTCGTCGGCGGCGGCGAACACGGCTGCCCGGTTACGGGCCGCGTCCTTGCGCGGACTGCGCTGTTCGGTCATCGGGATGATCCTCCGGTTGCGATGCGGACCGGCGGTCCGTATCGTTCACGGAAGAAGCGGACCGCTGGTCCGTATCGTACGGGACGGAGTACCCCCATGCCCACGACCACCGCACCGGCGGATCTGTACCGCCACGGCCTGCGCCTGCTCCTGGCCAAGGACATCGCCGGCTGGGTCGGCCTGTGGGCCGACGACGGCGTGATGGAGTTCCCCTTCGCCCCTTCGGGTTGGCCCGATCGGCTGGACGGCCGGGAAGCCGTCGCCGCGTACATGCGCGACTACCCCGATCACATCGACCTGCACGACTTCCCCGACGTCCGGATCCACGAGAGCACCGAGCCCGGGACCATCGTGGTCGAGATGCGCGGTGTGGGCCGCCTCGTCGCGACGGACAGGCCCTTCGACATGAGGTACGTCGCCGTCGTGACCGTCCGGGACGGACGCTTCACCTCCTACCGCGACTACTGGAACCCCCTCGCCGTCCAGGCGCCCGGGACGGACTTCACGGGGAGCGGCGCCCGATGAACCCCACCGCGACCACCCTGGTCATCGGTGCCACCGGCACCACCGGCGGCCGCACCGCCGCGCAGCTGATCGCCGCCGGCCACCGCGTACGGGCCGCCGGGCGTCGCGCCACCCCGCTCCCGGGAGCGGACCCGGTCCGCTTCGACTGGTACGACCCGACCACCTTCGGCGCCGCCCTCGACGGGGTCGACCGCGCCTACCTCGTCCCGCCGATCGGAGACCCGGACCCGGCCGCGGTCATGCTGCCCTTCCTCCGGGAGGCCGTCGCCGCCGGTGTACGCCGCGCGGTCCTCCTCAGCTCCTCGGCCATCCCCGAGGGCGGGCCGGCCGTGGGGGCGGTGCACCGGGCCCTGCCCGGCCTGTTCGAGCAGTGGGCGGTCCTGCGGCCCTCCTGGTTCATGCAGAACTTCACCGGCGCGCACGCGCACGCCGACAGCATCCGCACCGAAGGGCTCATCCGGACGGCCGCCGGGACCGGCCGGGTCGGCTTCGTCGACGCCGACGACATCGCCGCCGTCGCCGTACGCGCCCTGACGGACGACCGGGCGCCCGACACCGACCTCGTCCTGACCGGCCCGGAGGCGCTCAGCCACGACGACATCGCCGCGATCGTCAGCCGGGTCACCGGCCGCCCCGTGGTCCACCACCCCTTGACCCACGAGGACATGTACGACCGGCTGGCCGCCGTGATCCCGCCGGAGTTCGCCGCCATGCTGGCCGCGATGGACCGCGCCATCGCCGAGGGGGCCGAGGACCGCACCACCGACACCGTCGAGCGCCTCACCGGCCGCCCGCCGACCCCCTTCCGGGTGGTCGCCGAACGGGAACTGCGCGCCGGGGCGACTCGGCGCGGATGAGCGCGCCGCGGGCGTCGGCGCCGCGGGTGACGAGTGCGGCGCACCTCCACCGCGGGCCCGTCCGGCGACAGGTTCGGACCGGATCGCCGGGGTTCGTGCACCCGGGAAGCACCGCTGGAACCGCCAGGGGTGCCGTGTACGGCGGTCGGGTGGAACCCCCGTCTCCGGCGGTGCGCGCCCGGCGAGCCGCCGAGGCCCTGCCGCGGCCGTGGCCGGAAGCTGTGGCCCGTCACGAGGGGTGACCCGAGGCAGGGCAAGCAGCGGCAGAGGGGTCTGGATGTCGGCATTCACCTGGGGTGCGCGCAGGGTGCGGGGACGAGGAGCGAAGGACGGCCGGCGGCGCCGCGCCGACCGGCTCGGCGCGGTGACGGCCCTGGGCCTGGCGCTCACCATGGCCCTGCCCGGAGCGGCGCTGGCCGCGCCGGGCGATGTGGACCCCACGTTCGGCGGCGGCGACGGGATCGTGACCACCGACCTCGGCGCCGCCGAAGCGGCCGCCGACATGGTGGTGCAGCCCGACGGCAAGATCATCGCCGTGGGCGGTGACGTCTCGGACTCCCTCGGCAATTTCGCGGCGGTCCGCTACAACGCCGACGGCAGCCTGGACACCACCTTCGGCGACGGCGGGAAGGTGTCCACCGACATCGCCGGCGGCTCCGACACGGCCAACGGCGTGGCCCTCCAGGCCGACGGCAAGATCGTCGTCGTCGGCACCAGCGAGAACCTCGAAGGCGGCATCGCCTGGTTCACGGTGGTCCGCTACCACCCGGACGGCAGCCTGGACACCAGCTTCGACGGCGACGGCAAGGCGGTCACCGACCTCGGCGGCGGTGGCGCCGACCAGGGCTCCGACGTGGCGGTGCAGGCGGACGGCAAGATCATCGCCGCCGGGGGTGTCGGCGGGGTGTTCGCACTGGTCCGGTACAACGCCCTCGACGGCAGCCTGGACACCGGCTTCGGCGGTGACGGCAAGGTGTTCACCGACTTCGGAGGCCTCCAGGAGGGCAGCACGGCGTACGGCCTGGCCCTGCAGGCCGACGGCAGGATCATCGCCGCCGGTGATACGACCGAGGGCCTCGTACGGGACTTCGCGCTGGCCCGGTACAACTCCGACGGCAGTGCGGACACGACCTTCAGCGGCGACGGCAGGCTCACCACCGACCTGGTCGGCATGGACACCGCCCAGGACGTGGTGGTGCAGTCGGACGGCAGGATCGTGGCCGTGGGCGGCTCCGGTGCCGGCGTGTTCTCGCTGGCCCGGTACAACGCCAACGGCACCCCCGACACGACCTTCGACGGCGACGGCGAGGTGACCACCAACCTCGGTGGGCCCCAGGGCGGCAGCTCGGCGTACGACGTCGTCCAGCAGTCCGACGGCAAGCTCGTCGCCGTCGGCGGCGGCAACGGCGACTTCGCGCTGGCCCGCTACCTCACCAACGGCAGCCTGGACACCGGCTTCGGCGGGGGCGACGGCACGGTCACCACGAACGTCGGGGGCGCCGACCTGGCCCAGTCGGTGGCGCTGCTGCCCGACGGCAGGCTCCTCGCCGCGGGCGGCGGCGGGGCGGGCGAGGACTTCGCGCTGGCCCGGTACGAAGGCGGCGGCACCACTCCGCCGCCTCCGCCCAGTGCGGACCTGGCCGTCACCGTGTCCGGTCCCGCCGCCGTCAGCATCGGCGACCAGGCGACCTACACGGTGACGGTGCGCAACACCAGCACCACCACCCCCGCGACGGCGGTCACGCTGGCCGACACCCTCACCGGAGCCGGCGGCACCGTCCTGTCGGCCGTGGCCGGCCAGGGCAGCTGCACGAGGACCGCGACCAGCGCGAACTGCACCCTGGGCACCCTCGCCGCCGGCGCCTCCACCACCGTGACCGTGGTGGCCGAGCCCCGCAGCACCGGCACCCTCACCGACACCGCCACGGCGGACGCGGCGGAGCCCGACCCCGTGCCCGGCAACGACAGGGCCACGGCGAACACCACCGTGAACAACGCCCGGGGCTGCACGATCATCGGCACCAGCGGCGCGGACACCCTGAACGGCGGCTACTTCACCGACGTGATCTGCGGTCTCGGCGGCGACGACACGATCCGCCCGGGCTACGGCAACGACACCGTCCACGGCGGTGCGGGCAATGACAACATCGACGGCGGCTTCGGCGACGACACCCTCGTCGGCGGCCCCGGAAACGACACCCTGCTGGGCAACTACGGCAACGACCGGCTCAACACCGTCGACGCCGTCGCCGGCAACGACACCGCGAACGGCGGCCTCGGCAGCGACACCTGCACGACCGACCCCGGTGACGCCCGCATCAGCTGCCCGTAGGTCGTCTCCTCCGGATCCGGCCCGCGCCCGGGCGGGAAGGCCGGCGTCCGCGGCGCGGCGCCGGCCTTCCCGCCCGGGGCACGCGCGCGAGACACTGTGACCGACGCCTGGAGCGGGACCGGATGGCGCAACGCCTCTGGCTCCCGTAACGGACATCGATCAGCATGAGGGCAGCGGGACCGGCGGACGAGATGGGCACGCATGCGCGCCACCGAGAACAACCAGGACTATCCCTTCGCCGCCACGAACACGGCGGCGGCACTGCTGGACGACACCGGGACGGTCCTCGCCTGGACACCGGCGGCCGAAGCCCTTCTGGACCGCCGGTCCGCCGACGTGTGCGGCCGCCCGGCGCGGGACCTCCTGGCGGACCCGGGCAGCTGGGAAGCCGTCCTGGCCCAGGGCGGGCCGGGGAAGCAGGAGGGCCCGAAGGACGGGGAAGGCCCGGCGGGCCGGGAGGGCCCGGCGGGCTGGGAAGGGCGGGCCACCCTGCGGCACGGCTCAGGACGTGAGCTGGAGATCGGTTTCCGCGTCATCCCGCTGAACGACGGCGCGCCCGGCGGCCCCGCCCGCTGCCTCGTGCTCGGCGCACCCCTGGAGCTGGTCGCCCGATGGCGGCAGGACCACGCCTTCACGCAGGAACTGTTCCTGCAAGGCCGAGTGGGACTGGCCGTCTTCGACGCGGAGCTGCGCCTGCTGCGGACGAACTCGCACCTGTTGCCGTACACCGGGGTGCCGGTCGACCTGTCAGGCCGGCGCCTGGCCGACTTCCTGTGGGCGGAGGACGCCCGGATCATCGACGACCGGCTGCGGGAGGTCCTGCGCAGCGGGATCCCCCTCATCGGTCTCAACACGACGGTGCGCACCCTGGACGACCCGCGGGGCGGCCGGGTCGTGACCATCCAGGCGTTCCGGCTGCAGGATCCCGACGGACACCCGATGGGTGTGGCGACGGTGTTCACCGACGTCACCGACCACGAGCGCTGGCGCGGGCGCCTGGACCTGCTGTACCGCGCCACCGGCGCGCTGGGCGGTTCGCTGTCCGTCCTGCGCACCGCGGAGGACCTGGTCAAGGTCCTGACGCCCGCGCTCGGCGACTGCGCCGCGGTGGATCTGGCGGAGACCGTTCTGACCGGCGGTGAACCACCCGCTGACGCGACTCTCACGCTGCCGCTGATCCGGCTGGCCGTCGCCGGAGCGGAATCGGCTGCGCTGCGTACGGGGAGCACCCGGTTCGAGCCTCCGACCGCAGCGGCCGTTCCCCACCCGACCGCGACGGAGACGGGCCTGCCGGAAACGGGGGCGCGCGAGGAGCGGGGCTGCCGGGGAGAGTTGATCACCGGCTTCGGAACCCGGCCCACGGAGGCCGCGGGCGCGGCGGTTCCGGAGTGGGCCACGACCGTCCCGGGTGCGCATTCGGCGATGACGGCGCCGCTGTGCGCACGGGGCATCAGGTTCGGACGGCTGACGCTCTGGCGGACGGGTGACGCTCCCCCGCTGGACGCGGACGACCTGGCGCTGCTGGAGGAGATCGCCGCCCGTGCGGCCGCCGCCGTGGACAACGCGCGGCGGTACACCAAGGAACGCCGTACCGCCGTGGGCCTGCAGCGCAGCCTCCTGCCGCCGGCCACCTCGGAGAGGCCGGCGCTGGAGGCCGCCGGCCTCTACCTGCCCGCCGACGCGGACAGCGGCGTGGGCGGCGACTGGTTCGACGTCATCCCCCTGTCGTCGGCCCGGGTCGCCCTCGTGGTCGGGGACGTCGCCGGTCACGGGCTGCACGCCACGGCCATGATGGGCCGCCTGCGCAGCGCCGTACGCGCGATGGCGGACCTGGAACTGGAACCCGAGGAACTGCTCGCGCACGTGGACGACATGGTGGTCCAGGTCGCCGCCGAGGCCGAGAGCGACGACCCGGACGACGCCGACGCGGGCATACCGGTGCCGAGCGGCCCGGCCGGGGCCACCTGCCTGTACGCCGTCTACGACCCGGTCACCCGAGCGTGCGTCATGGCGAGCGCCGGGCACCCGCCGCCGGCCGTGGTCAGCCCGGACGGAAGCGTGGAGTACGTCGAGCTGAGCCCCGGCCCGCCCCTGGGGGTCGGCGGTTGGCCCTTCGAGCCGGTCGAACGCGAACTGGCGCCGGGAAGCGTCCTCGCCCTGTACAGCGACGGCCTGATCGAACGCGGAGAGGGCGACATCGACCAGGGCATGGACGACCTGGCGGACCGCCTGCGGCGCGCGGACGTCATCGGCCGGCCGCTGCGTCAGGCCCGGCACGACATCGTGGAGGGACTGCCGCCGGGCAGGCTCAGGGACGACGTCACCCTCCTGTTGGCCCGTACCCGGGTGGTGGATCCCGGCTCCCTCGCGACCTGGTGGCTCGACGCCGACCCGGCGATCGTCGGCGAGGCGCGCCATCTCGTCCTGGACCAGCTGACCGCGTGGGACCTCGACGAGCTGGCCTTCAGCACGGAACTGATCGTCAGCGAACTGGTCACCAACGCCATCCGGCACGCCGGCGGCCGGCTGCGCCTGCGCCTGATCCGCGCGGACACGCTGACGTGCGAGGTCTCGGACGCCAGCAACACACAGCCGCGGATGCGGCGTGCGAGGAACTCCGAGGAAGGCGGCCGCGGGCTGTACATCGTCGCCCAGCTCTCACACCGCTGGGGCAGCCGCTACACCAGGGGCGGCAAGACCGTCTGGTCCGAGCAGAACCTGCCGCCGGCCTGACCGACGCGGCCGTGCATTAAGGGGGGATCAAACGAACCTTAAGGCTGCCTGCGGTCCTGCCGTCCCCGCGTCGCCCAAGGGGAGCGGTACGAGCCCCGCACGCTCCGACCACGGTCAGCGGTACGGCGCCCACCTGCGGCTTTGACGGTGTTCCACGAGCCTCGCGGCGCCGCGGCGCGCCCCGCACAGCACGCGAGACCTCCTCGGCGCCGGATTTGTAACGCGGCGACAAGGAATGAACGGGCGTGTGACGCCCGGCGTATGCAGGACGGGGAGACAGCGTCCATCGGATCGAGGAGTGTCCATGTCCCGCAAACGGACTATGAGTTCCATGAAGAAGCTCGTGCTCTCTGTCACCACGGGAACCCTGGTGACCGGAGGCGTCATCGCCACGGTGGCGACCGGCAACGCCTCCGTCCCCGACGTCGTGTGTCCGGGGTCGACGGTGACGCTGTCGGGCGAGGCGGGGCCGCCCGCGGCGAGCAGCGGGACCTTCCCGGTGGGCACCAAGCTGAAGGTGACCAACCTGGACAACGGCCAAGCCACCACCGTGACCGTCAACGGCCCCTCGGGCAGCTGCGTCCTCCTCAACAATGCGGCCTTCGACAAGGTCCGCGAGCCCGGCAAGAACCTCATCCGACGCGCACGCGTCGAACGCGTGGGGGGCGGTGGCACGCCGGCCGCCGGCGCGACCGGGGCGGCGGGTGCGGGGGGTGGCCAGGCGCCGCCGGTCACGGGTCAGGTGGTGTGTCCGGGGTCGACGGTGACGCTGTCGGGCGAGGCGGGACCGCCCGCCGCGAGCAGCGGGACCTTCCCGGTGGGCACCAAGCTGAAGGTGACCAACCTGGACAACGGCCAAGCCACCACCGTCACCGTCAACAGCCCCTCGGGCAGCTGCGTCCTCCTCAACAATGCGGCCTTCGACAAGGTCCGCGAGCCCGGCAAGAACCTCATCCGACGCGCACGCGTCGAACGCGTGGGCTGAGGGACCGCAGCCGGGTCGCCGGGCCACCGGGGCCATGGCGGGGACACACGCCCCAGCGTCCCCGCCGTGGCCCCGGCCCCCGGCCCCCGGCCCCGGTGACGCCTCCGTCAGCAGGTCCGGCCCGGATCGATCGGCAGGGTGCACTGTGGGGGCGCCCCGTGCGTCAGGCCGCGCCTCGAACCGATCACGCCCTAGCGTGGGCCGGGAGACGATCCGGGCGGACCACCGCCGGGATCCAGGCCCTACGGAGGCACCCATGACCACGTCCCCCGCCCTGTCCGAGCTCACCGGGGACTACGTCCTCGACCCCGCCCACACCCGGATCGGCTTCGTCGCCCGCCACGCCATGGTGACCAAGGTCCGCGGCGCGTTCCACGAGTTCGAGGGCACCGCCCACCTGGACGGCGCCGACCCCTCCCGCTCCAGCGGCCAGGTCGTGATCAAGACCGAGAGCATCGACACCGGCGTCGAACAGCGCGACCAGCACCTGCGCACCAACGATTTCCTGGACGCTCCCAACTACCCCGACATCACCTTCCGCACCACCTCGGTCGAGCCGCGCTCCGACACCGAGTACCGCGTCACGGGCGACCTGACCATCAAGGACACCACCCGCCCGATCAGCATCGACTTCGAGTACACGGGCACGGCGGTCGACCCCTTCGGCAACCGGCGCGTCGGCCTGGAGGGCTCGGTGACCATCTCCCGCAAGGAGTACGGCGTGACCTGGAACGCGGCCCTGGAAGGCGGCGGCGTCCTGGTCGGCGACAAGGTCGTCCTGGAGTTCGACATCTCCGCGATCAAGCAGGACTAGCGCGTCCTTCCAGGTCCCGACGCCTTCTGGGAGGGCGCTCGCGAAGACGGCCTCGTGCGCGGAGCGTACCCCCGTTCCCGCCGCCGGCACGAGGCTGGGCGGGGTAGCCGCCGGTCGGCCAGGGAGCGTTGGATCGGAGCCCGGCTCAGGTGCGGAGGGCCAGGAGGAGCAGGGGGGTGGTGGTGGGTTGCGGGGATCCTGCGGCGGGTTCGAGGGTGAGGCCGACGGTGCGGGCGTCGGCGGTGTCCCCGTCGAGCGGGACGGTGCCGTCCTGGTGGATGAAGCCGGCCGGACGCATGGTTCCGTCGTGGTCGAGCCACAACTGGTACGTCTTGCCGGCGGCCGGGGCGGGCAGGCCGGTGGCGGTGAAGACGGCCTTGTTCTGCTGGTCGGAGGCGACGACGGTGGTGAAGGCCCCGTTGCCGGCCCGGCCGTGAACGGTACGGGCGTCCGGAGCGGCCAGGACGGAGCTCACGGTGTCGAGGCGCTGCTCGCTCTGCCGGGCCCGCTGTTCGAACTGCCGGTTCTGCTGGTTCTGCCAAGCGGCCAGGCCGGCGAACGACGCGGCGGCGGTCAAGCTCGCGGCCAGGGCGAGCGGTACGGTCCTGCGGCTCAGCGCGGCCCGGAAGGAGAGGGGGGAGGCGGTGGAGGCGCGGGGCGGCAGCCGGCGGACACCGTCGACGGCCTGCATCGTCCGCTGTTTCATCGCGGTGGGCGGGATGTGGGCCGCGGCAGCCGCCAGGCCCGCGGCGGTGGCCTCGAAGTCGGCCGCGTCCTGCCGGCACGTCTCGCACCCGGGGAGGTGCGCGGCGAACTCCTCGCGTTCGTCGGCGTCCAGGGCGTTGAGCGCGTACGCGGCGGCCAGGTCGTGGACGTCGGATGCGTCGTGTTTCACGCGGTCACCCCCATGCGGTCGCGAAGCCGGATCAGCCCGTCGCGCATGCGTGTCTTGATCGTCGGAAGCGGCGTGCCAAGCGTTGGGGCCGCTTCACGGTAGGTCAGGCCCCCGGCGGGAGGCCAGGGTCGCGGCCGGGCGCTGGAGTTCGGTCAGGCCGCGCAGGCAGCGCCGGACCTGTTCGCGAGGGCCGTACGGGTCCCTGCCCGGTACTTCGCAGCGGAAGTCCGCGCGGGTGGGCGGCCGGGGGTGCCGTACGCGGGCCCCCACCGGCCTCGCACCGGGCACCGCCACTCGTTCGGGTGACAGACCAATCCGCCGGGTGGGTGGAGCCGAATGCGGGGAGTGAGCAGCTTCCGCAACACCACCTTCCGCACCGCCCGCGGCGCACTGGCCGGACTTCTGGCCGGGTTCACCGCGCTGGCCGTGGCCGAGCTGGTCGCGGGCCTGTCGCGGCCCGCCGCCGGACCGGTGACGGTGGTCGGCGGCGCCGTCATCGACCGGACCCCGGCCGCGGTGAAGGACTTCGCGATCCGCACCTTCGGCGAGAACGACAAGTGGGTCCTCCAGGTCGGCATCCTGCTCGTGTTGGCCCTGTTCGCGGTCCTCCTGGGCGTGGTGGCCCTGCGGTACCGGCGTGCGGGGGCGGCCGGGGTCCTGGTGTTCGGGATGGTCGGCGCGGCCGCGGCCCTGAGCAGGCCCGACTCCGAAGGGGCCGGTGACGCGCTTCCGTCGCTCGCCGGCACCCTCGCGGGTGCTGCCGTCTTGTTCTTTCTGGCGGGCAGAGCCAGCCCTGCCGGCTCCCCTTCGGGTGATGACGGCACCCAGGGCGGCTGGAGCCGGCGGGGGTTCCTCACCGCGGCGACCGTGACGGCCGTGGCCGCCACCGCCGCGGGCGCGTCGGGCCGCGCCCTGTCCGGGCGGCGAGGCCGGGGCGCCGTCGCCTCCCGCGACCAACTCGTCCTGCCCGCCCCCGCCTCACCGGCTCCCCCGGTTCCCGCGGGAGCACAGCCGAAGGTGCCGGGGACCAGCTCCTTCACCACGTCCAACCGGGACTTCTACCGCGTCGACACCGCCCTGGTCGTCCCCAGGGTCGACGCCGGCACGTGGAGGCTGCGCGTCCGCGGCAAGGGCGTGACCCGCCCCCGCAGTTACACCCTCGACCAGCTTCTCGCCCGCCCGCTGATGGAACGGGACATCACCCTCGCGTGCGTCTCCAACGAGGTGGGCGGCCCGTACGTCGGCAACGCCCGGTGGCTCGGCGTTCCGTTGGCCGGCCTGCTCGCGGAATGCGGTGTCGAGCCGCCGTCGAAGGGCGGCAGGGCCGATCAGCTCGTCGCCCGCTCCGTGGACGGCATGACGCTGGGCTCCCCCGTCGAGGAGGTCATGGACGGACGGGACGCCATGCTCGCGGTCGCGATGAACGGCGAGCCCCTCCCCTTCGACCACGGCTTCCCCGTCCGCATGATCGTCCCGGGCCTGTACGGGTACGTCTCCGCCTGCAAGTGGATCACCGACATCGAGCTCACCACGTTCGACGCCTACGACCCCTACTGGGTGAAACGCTCGTGGGCCCGTCGAGCGCCGGTCAAGACCCAGTCCCGCATCGACACCCCCAAGCCGTTCGCCCGCCCCGCCGTCGGCACCGTCGTGATCGCCGGAGTCGCCTGGGCCCAGCACCGGGGCATCACCCGCGTGGAGGTCCGCGTCGACGACGGCCCCTGGCAGGACGCCGACCTCGCCGCCCAGGACAGCGTCGACACGTGGCGCCACTGGTCCCACCGCTGGCAGGCCGCCCCGGGCGGACACACCCTCGCCGTCCGCGCCACCGACGGCACGGGAGCGGTGCAGACCGAGCAGCGTGCCCGGACCATCCCCGACGGGGCGAGCGGCTGGCACAGCGTCTTCGTCACCGTCACCTGAGACCACCGGACCTGCCTCACCCGACGCATTGGTCCGGCAGAGCCGCCCCACCATCCACCCACCTACCCCCTCCACTCACCCATCCGGGCGAGTCGAACCATCTCTCCCGAGGAGAAACCGATCATGAACAGCATTCAGATCCGCCGTGCCGGTGTCGCCGTGGCCGCGGCCGCCCTGCTGCCCTTCGCCCTGGCCGCCTGCTCCGAGGGCTCCGGCGACACCAAGGCCGGGCCCACGGCAGCCGCCGGCAACTCGGCCACGACCGGCGAGAGCACCCCCGGCAACGCGATGACGACGGACCAGCCCTTCGGCCCCGCCTGTGCCGGCGTGCCGAAGGAGGGGGCGGGCTCCTTCGACGGCATGGCGAAGGACCCGGTCGCCACCGCCGCGTCCCACAACCCCGCGCTGTCCACCCTGGTCACCGCGGTCAAGCAGGCCGGACTCGTGGACACCCTGAACAACGCCAAGGACATCACCGTCTTCGCCCCGACCAACGACGCCTTCGCGAAGATCCCGAAGGCCGACCTCGACAAGGTCCTGGCCGACAAGGAGCTGCTGACCAAGATCCTCACCTACCACGTCGTCGGCCAGAAGGTGACCCCGAAGCAGCTGGAGAACGGCTCCTTCGAAACCCTGCAGAAGGGCATGGTCACCACCAAGGGCTCCGGCGAGGCCTACGAGGTCAACGACACCGCCGCCGTGGTGTGCGGCAACGTCAAGACCGCCAACGCCAACGTCCACATCATCGACACCGTCCTCATGCCGAAGTAACCGCGCCGGCAGCGGCGGTCCCTGCGGCAGCGGCCCGGCACCTCCTCGCGCACCGAGGGGGTGCCGGTTCCGCGCCTCCGGGGGTGCGTGGGGGTCAGCGGCCCCAGCGCAGCGCGGCCGTCTGGACGGGCGCGTCCCACAGTCGCAGCATTTCCTCGTCGGCCCGGCACAGCGTCACCGAGCACCCCGCCATGTCCAACGAGGTGACGTAGTTCCCCACGAGGGCCCGGGCCACCTGGACGCCCCGGGCCTCCAGCACCCGGGCCACCGCCGCGTGGAAGCCGTACAGCTCCAGCAGCGGGGTCGCACCCATCCCGTTCACCAGGGCCAGTACGGGTCCGTCGATCGGGGCCGTGTTCGCCAGGTCGTCCAGCACGGCGCCCACCGCGAACTCCGCGATCTCCCCCGCCGGCATCATCGGGCGCCGCTCCCGGCCCGGCTCGCCGTGGATGCCGATGCCCAGCTCCAGCTCGCCGTCCGGGAGGTCGAAGGTGGGGCTGCCCTTGGCGGGGGTGGTGCAGGCGCTCAGCGCCACGCCGAAGCTGCGCGAGGCCTCGTTGACCCGCCGGGCGACCGCCGCGACCTGCTCCAGCGGTGCGCCCGCCTCCGCCGCCGCGCCGGCGATCTTCTCGACGAAGAGGGTGGCGCCGGTGCCGCGCCGCCCGGCGGTGTAGAGGCTGTCGGTCACGGCCACGTCGTCGTTGACCAGGACCCGCTCGACCTGGATGCCGTCCTCCTCGGCGAGCTCGGCCGCCATGTCGAAGTTCAGTACGTCCCCGGTGTAGTTCTTGACGACGAACAGCACCCCCTGGCCGGAATCCACGGCCTTGGCCGCCCGCAGCATCTGGTCGGGCACCGGGGAGGTGAAGACCTCGCCCGGACAGGCCGCGGACAGCATTCCGGGTCCGACGAAGCCGGCGTGCAAGGGCTCGTGTCCGGATCCGCCACCGGAGACGAGGCCGACCCGCCCGCCCTGCCGCGCGTCCTTCCGTACGACGACCCGCGCCTCGACGTCCACGTCCAGGTCGGGGTGGGCCGCGGCCAGCCCGCGCAGGGCGTCCGCGACGACGGTCTCGGGACTGTTGATCAGCATCTTCATCGTGTGCCTCCTGGTCGGAGCCGACGGTGAGCGTCCGGCGCGTCAGCGAAGGCACGCCATACGAACAGTGTGCTGCCATGCCACGGACATCCGCGAGAACTGGCGGGCACCGGGGCGACGGCGCCGCAGGAGGAGCGAGCGACCCCAGGCGGGGAGGGGCCTGCGCGGGAGCGCACGGCCCTCGCCTTTCCGGTACGGGCGACCCGCCTTACTCTGAACCCGGGGGACTCGGGGCAGTCGAATGCCGGTCCTCGGACCGGCGGGAAGCGGGCACCCATGAAGGAGCGCCTCAAAGCATCAGGGCTGGTCGGCGAACTGTCCGCCGAATTCGCCGGCACCATGATCCTCATTCTGTTCGGCTGTGGCGTCGTGGCCCAGGTGGTGGCCGGCGGAGCCCTGACCGACCCGGCGGGGGGCCTCGGAAACCACGACAGCATCGCGTGGGCCTGGGGTCTCGGTGTCACCTTGGGCGTCTACGTCGCGGCACGGCTGAGCGGCGCCCACCTCAATCCGGCGGTGACGCTCGCACTGGCCGCTTTCAAGGGCTTCCCGTGGAAGCGGGTGGCCCCCTACGCGCTGGCCCAGCTGGCCGGAGCGTTCGTCGCGGCCCTGATCGTCCGCTGGAACTACTCGGAGGCACTGGCGAAGGCCGACCCCGGCCACACCATCAAGACCCAGGGCGTCTTCTCCACGCTGCCGGCCAACGGAAACCCGAACCTGCCGGTGACCGAGTGGGGCGCACTGCGCGACCAGATCATCGGCACCGCGATCCTCCTCATGCTGATCTTCGCGGTCACCGACCTGCTGGGCACGCCTCCCGGCGCCAACCTGGCACCGTTCATCGTCGGCCTGATCGTCGTGGCGATCGGCATGGCCTGGGGCACCAACGCCGGGTACGCGATCAATCCGGCCCGTGACCTCGGCCCCCGGCTGGCCAGCTTCCTCACCGGGTACGGCGGGGCATGGAGGGATCAGTACGGCAACCTCTACTTCTGGGTGCCGATCATCGGTCCGTTCATCGGCGGTGTGCTGGGCGCGGGCATCTACAAGCTCCTCATCGGCCGGTTCCTGCCGACCGCGGAACCGGAGCCTCCCGGACGCGTACCGGCACCGGACGAGAGCTGATCGGATCCGCGACGGGGCCGGGACACGGCACGGTGCCCCTCCGGCACGACGCCGCTCCCGCCCCGTCGCGGACCACGGCCCCACACACGGCATCCCTAGAGGAGGCGGCACCCCATGGCTGACTTCGTCGGCGCAGTGGACCAGGGCACCACGAGCACCCGTTTCATGATCTTCGACCACGCCGGCAACGAGGTGGCGCGGCACCAGCTGGAGCACTCCCAGATCCTCCCGCGCTCGGGGTGGGTCGAACACGACCCGGTGGAGATCTGGGAACGCACCAACTCGGTGATCCAGAACGCCCTCCGCCACGGCAACCTCGACGCCTCCGACCTGGCGGCCGTCGGCATCACCAACCAGCGCGAGACGACCGTCGTCTGGGACCCCCGCACCGGGCGCCCGTACTACAACGCGATCGTCTGGCAGGACACCCGTACCGACTCCATCGCCGCGGCGCTGGAGCGCGGCGGCCAGGGCGACGTCATCCGCCGCAAGGCGGGCCTGCCCCCGGCCACCTACTTCTCCGGCGGCAAGATCCAGTGGATCCTGGAGAACGTCGACGGGGTGCGGGAGGCCGCCGAGCAAGGGCACGCCCTCTTCGGCAACACGGACTGCTGGGTGTTGTGGAACCTCACCGGAGGCCCCGACGGAGGCGTCCACGCCACCGACGTCACCAACGCCAGCCGCACCATGCTCATGGACCTGGAGACCCTCGACTGGGACGACGAGCTCCTCGGCTTCTTCGACATCCCCCGGTCCATGCTGCCCACCATCAACCCGTCCTCCCACCCGGAGGCGTACGGACGCACGCGCACCTCCCGGCCGTTGCGCGAGGCCATCCCCATCACGGGCGTCCTCGGCGACCAGCAGGCGGCCACCGTCGGCCAGGTCTGCTTCGCACCCGGCGAGGCGAAGAACACCTACGGCACCGGCAACTTCCTCGTCCTCAACACCGGGACGGAACTGGTCCGCTCGCAGCACGGCCTGCTGACCACCGTCGCCTACCAGTTCGGCGACAGCCCCGCGATCTACGCCCTCGAGGGCTCCATCGCGGTCACCGGCTCCGCCGTGCAGTGGCTGCGCGACCAGCTGAAGATCATCAGCGACGCGGGCGAGAGCGAACGCCTGGCCCGGACGGTCGAGGACAGCGGCGGCATCTACTTCGTCCCCGCCTTCTCCGGCCTGTTCGCCCCGTACTGGCGCTCCGACGCCCGCGGCGCGATCGTCGGCCTCGCCCGCTACCACGACAACGGGCACCTGGCGCGGGCCACGCTGGAGGCCATCTGCTACCAGAGCCGCGACGTCGTCGAGGCCATGGAGCAGGACTCGGGCGTACACCTCGACGTGCTCAAGGTCGACGGCGGTGTCACCGCCAACGACCTGTGCATGCAGACGCAGTCCGACGTCCTCGGCGTACCCGTCAGCCGTCCCGTCGTCGCCGAGACGACGGCACTCGGCGCCGCCTACGCGGCCGGGCTCGCCACCGGCTTCTGGCGGGACACGGACGAACTGCGCACCCACTGGCAGGAGTCCAAGCGCTGGAACCCCGAGTGGTCGGAGGAACGGCGTACGGAAGGGTACGCGGGCTGGAAGCGAGCGGTGGAACGCACGCTCGACTGGGCCAAGGTCGAATAGGGGCCGGACACGGCCGGACACGGCCGGGCGGGGCCGGACCGGGGGGCGACGGGGTTCCGGCCGCGTTCGCCCACAGCACTGAGGAGGAGTCGAGACCATGGTCGATCCGGTGGCCCTCTCACCCCAAGCCCGGACACGGGCCCTCGCCGACATGGGACGGGCCGAACTCGACGTCCTCGTCGTCGGAGGCGGTGTCGTCGGCAGCGGGGCAGCCCTGGACGCCGCCACCCGGGGCCTGAGCGTGGGGCTCGTCGAAGCCCGCGACTGGGCCTCGGGTACGTCCAGCCGCTCCAGCAAACTCATCCACGGCGGCCTGCGCTACCTGGAGATGCTGGACTTCCGCCTCGTCGCCGAGGCACTCAAGGAACGGGGCCTCCTGCTCCAGGTCCTCGCCCCCCACCTGGTACGTCCGGTGCCGTTCCTCTACCCCCTGCAACACCGCGTCACGGAACGCCCGTACGTCGGCAGCGGCGTGTTGCTGTACGACGCGCTGGCCCGGGCCTCCGGCACCTCCGGCGGCCTGCCCCTCCACCGCCACCTGACCAGGCGACGGGCCCTGCACGAGGCACCCGCGCTGCGCTCCGACGCCCTGGTGGGCGCCATCCAGTACTGGGACGCCCAGGTCGACGACGCCCGGCACACCCTGTTCCTCGCCCGTACGGCCGCCGCGTACGGGGCACTGACCGCCAACCGCACACGCGTCAGCCGTTTCCTGCGCCAGGGCGAGCGGGTGGTCGGCGCCGTCGTCACGGACCTGGAGAGCGGCGACGAGACGCAGGTGCGGGCCAAGCAGGTCATCAACGCGACCGGGGTGTGGACGGACGACACCCAGGCCATGGCCGGCACCCGCGGCCAGTTCCACGTCCGCGCGTCCAAGGGCGTCCACCTGCTCGTCCCCCGTGACCGCATCAACTCCCGCACCGGTCTGATCCTGCGCACCGAGAAGAGCGTGCTGTTCGTCATCCCGTGGGGCCGGCACTGGATCATCGGGACCACCGACACCGACTGGACGCTCGACAAGGCCCACCCGGCCCTCAGCTCCAAGGACGTCACCTACCTGCTGGAACACGTCAACAGCGTCCTGGCCACCCCGCTGGTCCCCGAAGACGTCGAAGGCGTCTACGCCGGTCTGCGCCCGCTGCTGTCCGGCGAGGCGGCGGAGACCAGCAAACTGTCCCGGGAGCACCTCGTCGCCCATCCGGTGCCCGGACTCGTCGTGGTGGCGGGCGGCAAGTACACGACGTACCGGGTGATGGCCAAGGACGCGGTCGACGAGGCCGTGCGGGGCCTGGACGAGAAGGTTCCCGACTGCGTCACGCACCGCGTCCCGCTGCTGGGCGCCGACGGTTACCCGGCCCTGTGGAACTCCCGGCGCCGGCTCGCCGAGCAGTCCGGCCTGCACGTCGCCCGCGTCGAGCACCTCCTGAACCGCTACGGCTCCCTCGCGCCCGAACTCCTCGCCCTGGTGGCGGCCGACCCGGCGCTCGGCGAAGCCCTGCCGAGCTCGGACGACTACCTCAGGGTCGAGGCCGTGTACGCGGTGACCCACGAGGGGGCCCGCCACCTGGAGGACGTCCTCGCCCGGCGCACCCGGATCTCCATCGAGTCCTGGGACCGCGGGGTGGACGCGGCGCCGACCGTGGCCCAACTGATGGCCCCCCACCTGGGATGGGACCGGGCACACCAGGACCGCGAGGTCGACCACTACCTCAAGCGCGTGGCAGCCGAGCGCGAGGCCCAACAACAGCCGGACGACCGCACCGCCGACGCGGTCCGGCTCGGCGCCCCCGACATCATCCCGGTGACCTGAACGCCGGGCGGCAGCCCCTGCCCGCCGTGGTCCGCGGCGGGTGGCAGGGCAGTGCGGGCGGCACTGCGCGCCCGGCCGACGGCGGGCCCGCGGTCACTTCCTGGCACTCGGGACGGCGAGGGGCTCGCCCGGGGCCCCCTTCTTCGCCGCCTCCATCCGTTCGCCGAGTTCGGTGAGGCGGTTGCGGCCCATGGCCTTGCGGACGTCGGGGAACCACTCCTTCTCCTCTTCCTCGACGTGGTGGCGGACGTTCTCCATGAGGACGCGCATCTTGGCGTCGAACCGCTCGTCCGCGGCGTCGAGGTCCTTCAGTTCCGACAGCATCCACAGCACGACGTGGTGCTCCTCGACGCTCTCCAGAACATGGTCCTTGGTGTCGGGCGCCGCCTCCCGCGCGGCCGGGTAGAAGATCTTCTCCTCGATCCAGGTGTGCGTGGTCAGTTCGTCGATCACCTTGTCGGCGATCTTCCGCTTCTCGGTGTGCGCGTCGTCGCCGGCCTTCTCGAACTGCTTGAACAGCTTCTCGACCGTCTTGTGGTCTTCCTTGAGCAGCACGATCCCGTCCACCAGCGCCTCCTGGGCTCCGCAGTACCGGGCGGCGCGGCCCGCCGCCCCGACGGCGTGTGTACCCGCTGTGCGGTCGTATCCCTCGTCCCGCAACCGGGATTGGCCCGGATGGGCGACGCGCCGTACGCCGCCTAGGCGCGGCGCGCGAGCACGTGGGCGTCGAGGAAGCCGCGCTCGGAGGCCGGGTCGTGGATCAGCCGGGCGAACGGGACGAGCCCGGCTCCGGCCAGCAGGGCGGCGAAACGGTCCGTCGGCCAGCTGTAGGCGGGCGTCACCTTGTGGTCGAAGCGGACCGGTTCCGGTCCGTCGGTCCCGAAGAACGAGACCAGGAGCAGGCCCCCCGGCGCGAGGGCGCGCGCCTGCTCGGCGAGCAGCGCGGGCAGCTCCCCGGGCGGGGTGTGGATCATCGAGTAGTGGGCCAGTACGCCGCCCAGCGCGCCGTCGTCCACCGGCAGGGCCTCCATCCGCGCCTGGTCGAAGCGCAGCGCCGGATGGGCCCGCCGGGCGTGGTCGACCATGGCCGGGGAGAGGTCGAGCCCGAAGGCGTCCAGGCCCCGGTCGTGCAGCATGGCCGTCAGATGTCCGGGCCCGCACCCGACGTCGGCCGCCCGCAGGTTCCCCGTCCCGCGCACCAGCTCGGCGAAGGTGTCGATCATGGCCCGCGCGAAGGGCTGCGTCTCCAGCCGGCCGGCGAACAGCGACGCGTACAGCTCGACGACCCCGTCGTAGGCCGCCCTGGTCTCGTCCTGGTGCTCCACCCGGGGAACGTAGCCGAATTCCGCGCACGGGCGCAGCCGTTCCCCGGGCCCGGGCCGCGTCAGCCCAGCGCGCGGTCGAGGTTGAAGGCGGCGCTGATCAGCGAGAGGTGGGTGAAGGCCTGCGGGAAGTTGCCCAGCTGCTCTCCGGTCGGGCCGATCTCCTCCGCGAAGAGGCCGACGTGGTTGGCGTAGGTGAGCATCTTCTCGAAGGCGAGCCTGGCCTCCTCCAGCCGGCCCGCGCGGGCCAGCGCCTCCACGTACCAGAAGGAGCAGATCGAGAAGGTGCCCTCGGGGCCGTGCAGGCCGTCCGGGCTGGCGATGGGGTCGTAGCGGTAGACCAGCGAGTCGGAGACCAGGTCCGTGGTGAGGGCGTCCAGGGTGGAGAGCCACTTGGGGTCGGTGGGCGAGACGAACTTCGCCATGGGCATCATCAGCAGCGAGGCGTCCAGCACCTGGTCGTCCAGTCCCTGGACGAAGGCCCCCCGCTCGGCGGACCAGCCGCGCCGCATGATCTGCCGGTAGATCGCGTCGCGGGACTCCCGCCAGCGGGGCAGGTCCGCCGGCAGACCGCGGCGGTTCGCCATGCGCATCGCCCGCTCCAGCGCCACCCAGCACATCAGCCGCGAGTACACGAAGTTCCGCCGGCCCGCCCTGGTCTCCCACACCCCCTCGTCGGGCTGGTCCCAGTGCTCGCACAGCCAGTCCACCACGGCACCGACCTCGTCCCAGCGGTCACTGCTGATCGGCTGCCCCCACTTGTCGTAGAGGTAGATCGAGTCGATCAGCGCACCGTAGATGTCCAACTGGAGCTGGTTGGTGGCGGCGTTGCCCACCCGGACGGGTGCGGAGCCGAGGTATCCCTCCAGGTGCGCGAGCTCGCGTTCGGGCAGGTCGGTACGCCCGTCGATGCCGTACATGATCTGCAACGGACCGTCATCCCCCGTGCCGCGCAGGATGCCCCGTTCGGAGATGAACCCCATGAACGCCTCGGCCTCCGAGGTGAACCCCAGGCGCAGCATCGCGTAGACGCAGAAGGCGGCGTCGCGGACCCAGACGTAGCGGTAGTCCCAGTTGCGCCCGCCGCCGATCTGCTCGGGGAGGCTGGTGGTGGGTGCGGCGACGATCGCACCGGTCGGCGCGTAGGTGAGCAGCTTCAACAGCAGCGCGGAGCGGTTCACCATCTCCCGCCACCGCCCGTGGTAGCGGGAACCGGCGATCCAGTGGCGCCAGAACCGGACGGTCGCCTCGACCTGCTCCTGCGCCTCGGCGCGCGGGCACGACCGGGGCGGGTGGTCGTCGCCGACCTGGTCGAGGGCGAACACGTGGGATTCGCCTTCGAGGAGTTTGAAGCGGGACCATACGTCCGGGCCGTCGCCCTCCAAGGGGGTGGTGGACGTCAGCGCGAGCGTCAGGGACGGGGAGCGGAACACCGCCGTGTGGCCTTCGAGGTGCGTGGTGTGCGCTTCGGCGCCGTATCCGAAGCGGGGGGCGATCCGCGCCCTGAACGGGAGGGTGCCGCGGACGCAGATCACCCGCCGGATCAGCCGGTGCCGGCCCGCCTCGCGCGACTCGTCGACCACGGGCATGAAGTCCTGGATCTCCGCCACGCCGTCCGCGGCGAAGAACCGTGTGATCAGCACGTTCGTGTCGGGGAAGTAGAACTGTCGGGTGCGGCTCGGGACCTCGGCGGCCAACTCGAACGACCCGCCCTTGTCGGCGTCGAGGATGGACCCGAAGACGCTGGGCGCGTCGAAGCGCGGGCAGCAGTACCAGTCGATGGTGCCGTTCGTGGCGACCAGGGCGGTGGTTCGGAGATCGCCGATCAGGCCGTGCTCGGAGATCGGGACGTACCGGCCGCCGGCCGCCTGCTCGAAACCAGCCGTGTCGAACGCCATACCGGCCTCCCTGCCGCTCTGGCCCGGGCCTGGAGATGGAACCTCGCTCTTCATGCTAGACCGCTGCGCGGCGCGGGGTCCGGCGAAGCCGCCCGGGCACGGGCTCGCGGACGCGGGGGCGGCGTGCGCCCGGGCTCCGGCCCCGCCCCGGTTGCGCCCCCGGGGCGGCCGCTTCCGCCTCCGCCGCCGTGGCCCTGCCGGGGGTGAGCGCCCGTATGACGGAAGTCTTACGTGCACGCGTGGGAGACCCCTCCGAGCTTCCGCGCTGCGTAGCGTCCCGGGTATGCGCGTACTCGTCACCGGAGGAGCCGGGTTCATCGGCTCCCACATCGTCACCGCCCTCAGGGACCGCGGGCACGACCCCGTGGTCCTCGACGCCCTGCTGCCCGCCGCCCATCCCGGCACGCCACCGCTGCCCGACGCGGAGTTCGTCCGTGCCGACGTACGGGACGCCGACGCGGTCCGGGCCGCCCTGCGCGGGGTCCGTGCCGTGTGTCACCAGGCGGCCATGGTCGGACTCGGCAAGGACTTCGCGGACGCCCCCGAGTACGTCGGCTGCAACGACCTCGGGACGGCCGTGCTGCTGGCGGAGATGGCGGCCGCCGGGGTTCGGGAACTCGTCCTCGCCGGGTCGATGGTGGTCTACGGGGAGGGCCGCTACGCGTGCCCGCGCCACGGGGTGGTGCGCCCCGGCCCCCGGCTGGCGGCGGACCTGGCGGCCGGCCGGTTCGAGCCGCGCTGTCCCGGGTGCGGGGCCGAGCTCGCGCCGGGTCTGGTCGGGGAGGACGCACCGACCGATCCGCGCAACGTGTACGCCACCACGAAGCTCACGCAGGAGCACCTGGCGGCGGCGTGGGCGCGGTGCACGGAAGGCCGGGCGGTCTCGTTGCGGTACCACAACGTGTACGGGCCGGGGATGCCGCGGGACACCCCGTACGCGGGCGTCGCGTCCTTCTTCCGCTCCTCGCTCGCCCGGGGCGAGGCGCCACGCGTCTTCGAAGACGGCGCGCAGCGGCGGGACTTCGTGCACGTGGCGGACGTGGCCGCGGCCAACGCGGTGGCCTTGGAGGCGGTCGGCGGCAGGCCGGCCGGCACGCTGACCGCGTACAACACCGGCAGTGGGGAACCGCACACCGTCGGGGAGATGGCCGCCGAGCTGGCCCGCGCGCACGGCGGGCCGGCCCCGGTGGTGACGGGGGAGTTCCGCCTCGGCGACGTACGGCACATCACCGCCGATTCGGCCCGGCTGCGCGCGGACCTGGGCTGGCGTCCGGAGGTGGGCTTCGTCGAGGGGATGGCCGAGTTCGCCCGGGCCGGGCAGCGCGCGTCCGCGGGGCGCGCCGGCTGAGTCCGCGCCTCCCCGGCCGCGTGTCCCGTGGGGGGCTCGTCGGTGGCCGCCGGCGGCCGGACCCCGGTGAACCGTCCGGTCCGGCCTACGCGGGGGCCGGGAGGGTCAGTTCGAAGCGGCACCCGCCGGGCACGTTCCGGACGTCGGCGTGGCCGGAGTGGGCCTCGACGATGCCCCGGACGATCGCCAGCCCCAGACCCGCGCCCGAGGGGGGCGTGCGCGCCTGGGACCCCCGCCAGCCCGTGTCGAAGACACGCGGAAGGTCGTCCTCGGGAATCCCGCCGCAGGCGTCGGTGACGGACAGGACGACCGCGTCCGCGCGGCGTTCCGCGGCGATCGCCACCGTCCCGTCGGCCGGGGTGTGGCGGATGGCGTTGACCAGCAGGTTGGACAGCACCCGCGTCATCTCCTTGCCGTCGACCTCCACCGGAAGGGGTGCGACGCTCCCGCCGGCCAGCCGTACGCCGTGTTGCCGGGCGAGGGCGTCCGCGCCGGCGAGCGCGTCGCCGACGAGGTCGTAGAGGGACATGCGGGTGGGGCTGAGGGAGAGGGCTCCGGCATGGATGCGGGACAGCTCGAACAGGTCGGTGACCATGGAGTTGAGGCGCTCCACTTCGGCGCGCATCTGCTGGTGGTAGCGGGCCGGGTCGGCCACCACGCCGTCCTCGAGCGCCTCCGACATGGCGCGGAGCCCGGCGAGCGGGGTCCGCAGATCGTGCGAGATCCAGGCCACGAGCTCGCGCCGGGACGTCTCCAGGGCCCGCTCGCGTTCGCGCGAGGCGGCGAGGCGCTCGCTGGTGAGGGCCAGTTCGCGGCTCAGCGCCGCGAGTTCGGCGGGGGCGGGCACGGCGGGCGCCCTGAAGGTGCCCTCCTCCCCGAAGTCGCGTGCCGCTCCGACGAGTTCCCGGCAGCGCCGCACGACCTGCCGGCCCAGGAGCAGGGCCGTGCCCAGGGACACGGCGGCGGCCATCGCGACGACCGTGGTCACCACGGTGAGGTCGTGGGAGGACAGGAACATCGCCCAGGCCACCGCGAGCGTGCCCGCGAGCATCGCGGACACGGCGACCGCCGCGACGACCGCGAGGGACACGGCGACGCTGCGCCGCCGCAGGATCCGCAGGGCGACGGCGCCGAGCAGCCCGGCGGCCGCCGCGCCGAGGAAGGCGTACAGGGCGATCAGCAGCAGGTCACGCACGGTCGTCCGCCACCGTCCGGGCCCCGGCTGCGGACTCCGCGCGATCGGAGGGGTACGGTCCCGCCTCGAAGCGGTATCCGGCGCCCCACACCGTACGGATCAGTTGCGGATCGGCCGGATCCTTCTCGATCTTGCTCCGGAGCCTGCGGACGTGGACGGTGACGGTGGAGAGGTCGCCGAAGTTCCAGCCCCAGACCTCGCGCATCAGCCGCTCGCGGTCGCAGACCTGCCCGGGGTGCCGCAGGAAGAAGGCGAGGAGGTCGAACTCCCGCAGGGTGAGGGCCAGCTCCGCTCCGTCCCTCGTCACCCGTCGGGCCGCGGGGTCCACGCTCAGGCCGGCCGCCGCGAGCCGCGGCTCGTCGGCCGGGACGGCCGAGGAGACCCTGCGCAGGACCGACCGCACCCGCAGGACCAGCTCGCGCGGGCTGAACGGCTTCGTCACGTAGTCGTCCGCGCCGACCTCCAGGCCCAGGATCCGGTCGTCCTCGTCGCCGCGCGCGGTGAGCATGACGACGGCGACGGAGCGCGTCCCGTTCCCGTTCGCGCGCAGCCGCCGGCAGACCTCCAGGCCGTCCATGCCGGGCAGCATCAGGTCCAGGACGACGAGGTCGGGCCGGTGCCGGGCGGCGGCCTCCAGCGCGGCCGGGCCGTCGGCCGCCCGGTGCACGGTGAACCCGGCGCGCTCCAGGTAGCCGGCGACGACCTCCGAGACGGTCGGGTCGTCGTCCACGACCAGGACGCGGCCGGTGACGTCGCCGGAGGCGGGGCCGCGGTCGGTTTCGATACGGGATGCCATGCCCCAAGAGTGACATCGAGCCCGCCGCTGCGGACACGGGCCTGCCGCCACGCGGTGCGGTGTCCGTGTTTCGTAAGGTCTTGCGGCGCCGTTCTTCGCCGTTCGGTTCCTACGGTGTGGAGGGTGACTTCTTCTGCTTGTCGTCCGCCCCGCGCGGACCTCGTACTGCCGTGCCTCGACGAGGCGGAGGCCCTGCCCTGGGTGCTGGCGCGGGTGCCGGCCGGGTGGCGGGCCATCGTCGTCGACAACGGCTCCACCGACGGCTCGGCGGACATCGCCCGCGGTCTCGGCGCCACCGTCGTGCACGAGACCCGGCGCGGGTTCGGCGCCGCCTGCCACGCCGGGCTGCTCGCCGCGCGGGCCGATCTGGTCTGTTTCTGCGACTGCGACGCCTCCATGGACCCCGCGCTGCTCGTGGGCATGGCCGAGCGGGTCGCCTCCGGGGAGGCGGACCTGCTGCTCGGCCGGCGCCGCCCGCAAGGACGCGGCGCCTGGCCCGCCCACGCGCGGGCCGGAAACATCGCCCTGGCCCGCATGCTGCGCCGCCGCACCGGCCTGCGGCTGCACGACCTCGGACCGATGCGGGTGGCGCGCCGCGAGGCGCTGCTCGGCCTGGAGCTGACGGACCGGCGCAGCGGCTACCCGCTCCAGATGGTCGTACGGGCCGCCGACGCGGGCTGGCGGGTGGCGGAGACGGACGTCCCCTACCTCCCCCGATCCGGGAAGTCCAAGGTCACCGGGACCTGGCGGGGCACCTGGCACGCCGTCCGCGACATGCGGCGGGTCCTCGCCGAGCCACCGGGCACCCGACGCACACCGGCCGAGGGGATCTCCGCATGAGCACCCTCCTCGTCATTGCCAAGGCGCCCGTAGCGGGCCGCGTGAAAACCCGTCTGACCACGGCGTTCACCCCGCAGCAGGCGGCCGACCTGGCCCTCGCCTCGCTCCAGGACACCCTCGCGGCGGTCCTGGCCACACCGGCCGGGCGCCGTGTGCTGGTCCTCGACGGCCGGCCGGGGCCCTGGATCCCGGACGGCGTCGACGTCGTCCCGCAGGGGACGGGCGGTCTCGACGCCAGATTGGCTGCCGCCTTCGCCCTGGCCGCGGGACCGGCCCTGCTGATCGGCATGGACACCCCGCAGGTCACCCCCGGCCTGCTCGCGCTCGGGCTGGACTTCACCGAGGCGGACGCCTGGTTCGGGCCCGCCGACGACGGGGGGTTCTGGGCGCTGGGCCTGGCCGACCCCGAGCCGGCCCTGCTGCGCGGCGTCCCCATGTCCGTGGCGCACACCGGTGAGGTGCAGCGGCGGCGACTGACCGATGCCGGGCTGGCCGTACGCGATCTGCCCGAGCTCTGCGACGTGGACACCCCCGCCGACGCGCGGCGGGTCGCGGCGGCCGCACCGCGGACCCGGTTCGCCGCGCTGCACGCAGGCCTGTGCGCGGTGACCCGATGACGGCCCAGCTCACCGAACCGGCCGCCCGTGCCTGGCAGGCCGACCCGTACGCCGACGCGTTGCGCGCCGGCCAGGGCCCGCTCTACCTCCGGCGGCACGACGGCTGGCTGCTGCCGCTCGAGGTGGAGCGGTGGTGCGCCGAGCCCGACGCGGCCGACGAGACCGTCCTCGCCCGATGTACCGGGGCCGTCCTCGACATCGGGTGCGGCCCGGGCCGTCTGGTCGCCGCCCTCGCCGGCCTCGGGCGCACGGCACTCGGTGTGGACGTCACACCCGAGGCGGTGGCCCGTACCGTGCGGGCGGGCGGCAGCGCGCTGTGCCGGTCGGTGTTCGACCCGCTGCCCCGGCAGGGCGGTTGGGGCACGGTCCTGCTCATCGACGGCAACATCGGGATCGGCGGCGATCCCGCCGCGCTGCTGCGCCGCGCCGCCGAACTGACCGCGCCCGGCGGCTCCCTCCTGGTGGAGGTGGCCGCGGCCGACGTGGACGAACGCGTCGAGGTGTACGTCGAGGACGGCAACGGCGACCGCGGGGCGTCGTTCTGGTGGGCCCGGCTCGGCGCCCGCGCGCTGTGCGCCGAGGCGAGGGCCGCGCACTGGATCCCGTACGACACCTGGCAGACCGCGGGGCGGCACTTCGTGCACCTCAGCCGCTGACCGGTGCCCGGGCAGTGAACCGCCGTGGTCGGACCCGCAGAAGTACGGTCCGCGCCACGGCGGTTCTTCGCGCGGCGCGCCGGTCAGGCGCGCCGGTCAGGCGCGCCGGTCAGGCGCGGCGGCTCAGCCTGCGCAGCACCACACGCGCGCCGGCGTGGGCGAGGGTGAGCAGCGCGATGGCCGCCATCGCGAGCAGCCAGTTGCGTGCGTAGTCCAGCGGCAGGACGGTGGGGTTGGCCACGCCGCCGGGACGCAGCAGCGGGGGCAGGGCGATCACGGTCAGGGAGCCCGCGACGATCAGCGCCGCGCGCGGGATCCCGCCGCGCAGGCGCGGCCCCGCCGCGGCGGCGAGGGCGCCGATCGCGAGCACGAGGGGGGCGACGAAACCGTCGTGCACCACGACCGCTCCCCCGAGCCAGACGGCGATCCGCCACGGCTCGGGCCGGCTGAGGAGCAGCCAGCCGCCCCAGGCCGCCGCCAGCAGCCCCAGGGCCCCGGTCAGGTACCGTCCGTTCATCACGCGACCTCCAGTCGGCCGACCCACTTGGTCTGTAGGACACCGGGCCGGTTCGGGGCGATGATCCGCGCCGGGTAGCCGTGGTCCAGGGACAGCACGGCGCCGTTGAGGCGCAGCGCGAGCAGCGTCAGCGGATCCTGTGCGTACTGGCGGCCCATGTCCGTGACCCGGTAGGCGCCGGCCGCCTCCAGGGACACCACGCGGGCCCGCGCTCCCGGGCCGGCGCCCGCGCGCTCCAGCAGGTCCCGTACCCGTACCCCGGTCCAGTGGGCGGACTTGCTCCAGCCCTCGACGCAGGCGATGGGCAGGGTCACCTCGTGCTGCGGCATGGCGCGCAGCTCGTCCAGTGTCAGGGTGTACGGGCGGGGCCCGACCACGGTCAGCCGCCAGTCGGCCAGCGAGGCCCCGGTGACCCGCGCCGCGGCCGCCGTCCGGTTCACGGGCAGTCCCTGGAGCCCGTGGGCGGGGCTGCGGGGGCCGAACAGCTCCAGCGTGCCGAGCGCGGTCACGGACTGTCCCACCGTGGTGAGCGTCACCGCTCCGACCGCGGCCGTGACGCCGAGGAGGAGCCGGCGCCGGTCCGGTCCGTCGGCCTCGGGCAGCGCGAGGGTTCCGGGGGACCGCGCGGTGAAGTGGTCCCGGATCTTCGGCCACTGCACGGCGAGGTGCAGGAGCAGCGATCCGAGCAGGAGCCAGGCGACCGCGTAGTGCACGGCCACGAAGTCGAACGGCCAGGGATACCACTGGAAGGTGTTCAGCAGCCCGGTGAACAGCTCGAACAGTCCGGCGGCGACGAGAACGGCCACCGAGACGCGTTCCAGTGCGTGGAGCACCGATCGCACCGGGGGCCAGGCGAACAGTCGCGGGTAGACCGCCCACAGCTTCGCGAGCAGGAGCGGGATCGCGGCGGTCCCGGATGCCACGTGCAGCCCCTGGGAGAGCCGGTAGCCCCAGGAGGGGCGGCTCGGCAGCCAGTCGGCCAGCCGTCCCGGCGGGTGCTGGAGGTAGTGGCTCAGTACTCCGGTCGCGAAGCAGACGACCATGGCCAGGCCGAGCCAGCGGCCGATCGCGGTCGCGGTACGGGCATCGTGCAGGCGCGCCTTGAAGGTGACGGGCGGTCCGGGAGGAAGGGTGAAACGCATGCCTCCATCACACCGCCCGCACGGCCCGCGCAGGTTGCCGGAACACCTTACGAAACACGGACGTGCACCGCGCCCGCGCTCGACGGAGGGCCGATTCCTGGAAGGCTTCCGCAGGTGAAACCCCTTACCGCTGCCACCGCACGGAACGCACGGAGCGGACGGAAGGCGCGGACCGCACGGACCGCGCCGGCCGCCGCCACCGCCCTCGCCCTCGCCGCTCTGACGGCGGTCCTCGTCCTCACCGTCCGGTACGGGGGCTACTACCGCGATCCTGTCGGCCTGTTCTGGTGGTACTCGGCCTGCTGGGTGCTTTTCGCCGTGGCCCTGTCGGCGCTGCGCCGGGTCCCGGCCCGCCACGTCGCGTGGTTGATCGCGGCCGGGGCCGTCGCCGTCACGGTGACCGGGCTGGTGGGGCCGCCGCGGACCAGCACCGACTCCTACCGCTACGCCTGGGACGGCCGCGTCCAGTCCGCCGGCATCTCCCCCTACGACCACACCCCGCAGGACCCGGCGCTCGCCGGGCTGCGCGACCCGTGGCTCTTCCCCACGGCCGCCGCCTGCGCCGGCCCCGGTCTGGCGGGTATCCCCCACACCGGCGACACACCCCACTGCACCCGCATCAACAGACCCGCCGTCCACACCATTTATCCGCCCGTCGCCGAGGCCTACTTCCTCGTCGTCGACCAGCTCTCCCCGACGGGCGCCCGCCACGAACCGCTCCAGATCGGCGCCGGACTCGTCTCCCTCGGCGTGACCGGAGCGACCCTGCTGATCCTTCGACGGCGGGGCAGCGACCTCCGCGGGGCCGCGTACTGGGCCTGGTGCCCGGCCGTCCCCGTCGAGGCCGTGAACAACGCGCACGTCGACGTCCTCGGGGTCCTCCTCGCAGTCGCCGGCCTCGGCCTCGTGTCCGCCCGGGCTCTGACCCGGCGGGCAGCGGGCGGCCTGCTGATCGGCGCCGCCATCGCCACGAAACTGATGCCCGCCGTCGTCCTCCCGGGCGCCCTGTCAGGGGTCCGCCGCGTCCGCGACGCGGCCGCCGTGCTGCTGCCCGCCGCGTCCTTCACCGTGCTCGCCTACCTCCCGTACGTCCTGCTCTCGCACGGATCGGTCTTCGGCTACCTCGGCGGCTACGTGCAGGAGGAGGGCTACGAAGACCCCTCGGCCGGGTCCCGCTACTCCCTCCTGCGTCTGGTCCTGCCCGACGCGTGGGCGTTCCCCGTGCTGGTCGCCATCATCGCGGGCGTGTCGCTGTACGTGATGTGGCGCGGGGACCCGCGACGTCCGTGGAGCGGCGCCCTTCTGGTCACCGGCTGGGCGTTCGCCCTCCTCACGCCCGGCTACTCCTGGTACTCCCTGCTGCTGGTCGCACTCGTGGCCCTGGACGGGCGCTGGGAATGGCTGGGCATGGCGCTCGCCGGCGCCGCGGTCTACGTCCTCGGCGCGCGGTTCGGCCATCAGGCGGCGCTCAGCGACATCGCCTACGGCGCCGCGGCGGCCCTGGTCCTCGCGATGACCTGGCTCCGGCGGCACGCCCCGGCGGAGGGGGGTCCGGCCGCCGACGGCGGCGGGTCGTTGGCGCGGCGGCACGGTCGGCGGACGGCCGGCCGGCCGGGGGTCTCGCCGAGCCGACGCGCCGCGTAGGCAAGACCGTGGGGCGGCCGGCGACGGTGCCCGCGTGGAACGGCGTCAGGCCCGGAGCCTGGCCGCCGCCAGGGCGTCCTTGACCTCCTGCACCACGCGGGCCGCGTCCTCGGCGTTGTTCACCACATCGGTGTGGTTCATGTCGATGATGAGGACTTCGCTGGCCGAGTAGTGCTTGTGCACCCAGTCGTCGTAGCCGGACCACAACGTCCGGTAGTAGTCGACGAGGCTCTCGTCCTGCTCGAAATCGCGGCCCCGCAGCCCGATGCGGTGCAGCACCGTCTCGAAGTCCGCCTTGAGGTAGACCATGAGATCGGGTGCCTTGCGGTACGGCAGGCCGTCGATCTCGCGCATCATCTCGTTGAGCAGTCCGTCGTAGACCTGCATCTCGAGGGAGCTGATCCGGCCGAGGTCGTGGTTGACCTTGGCGAAGTACCAGTCCTCGTAGATGGACCGGTCGAGGACGTTGTCGCCCTGCTTGTACGCCTCCTTGATCGCGGCGAAGCGCGTCTGCAGGAAGTAGAGCTGGAGCAGGAAGGGGTAGCGCTTGGCCTGGATCTCCTCGGGGCTCGCCGTGTAGAAGAGCGGGAGGATCGGGTTGTCTGCCACGCTCTCGTAGAAGACTTCGCTGCCCAGCTCCTTGGCGAGCAGTTCGGCAACGCTCGTCTTGCCGATCCCGATCATGCCTCCGACGCAGATCACTGACATACCTCGCTTCTCCCTGGGTTTCTTCTGATCGCGGGGCGGGTGGGCTGGACACCCCACACCACTGAGACCGGTGCCGGCGGTCATCGGATTCCCAAAGATCTTCATGATCGGCGCCATGTCGTCCCTGTCCCGGACCGAGGCCCTGGGCCAGGCCCCCCTCCGCGACCGGCCGGACCGACCGTTCCGCAGTTGCCACGCACGGCGACGCATCTCCGCCCCGCAACCGCCTGAAGTTTAGACGACGCGTCGCCCCACCCCGGGCCGAGCGCCGGCCTGCTCGCGGTGCCTCCGTCACGGCCGCGCGGGAGTGGCCCTCGGCGGCGGACCAGTCGGCGGGCACGACGACCGCGGTCAGCCGGTGCAGGTGATCGAGAAGGGGACCGGGTTGGAGGTGGTGCGGGTGGGGCTCTGGAGTTCCACGGCCATGCCGGTGGTCAGGGTTCCGGCCTTCGCGTAGGTCGTCAGCCGCACGGTGTCGTGCCCGGTGGGGTTGTCCTTGTCCCCGATGGCCATGGTGCGCCAGTGCGGATCCACCACCGAGCCGTCGCCGGACACCCAGCGATAGGAGATCAGGGTGGGCTCGGAGGCGGTGAAGGTCGCGGTGAAGGCCGGGGCCTGGCTCTCGGTGGTCGGGCACCTGCCGGTGTAGGTGGTGTGCGCACCCGCCACCGACATCCGTACGCCGCCCGCACCGGCGGTGGGGTCCTCGTCGTTGCCGCCGAAGGCATGGACCACTCCGGCGGCGACCAGTACGCAGGCGGCCGCGCCGGCCGCCACCGTACGCCGTGTGCGGGGCGGGGAGGCGGGTTCCGCGGGTTCCGCGGTGGTGGTGGCGGCCGGTGCCGGCGCGGGGACCGGCGCCGCGAGGGATGCCGCTGCCGTGGCGGCTTCGACGGGAGCCGCGGGTTCCGCCGGAGACGCCAGGACGCGGGCGGCGGTCGTGGTGGCGTCCGGTTCGTGGGCGATTCCCCGCAGGGCCGCGGCGACTTCGGCGGCGGGGGTCCGCTCGGCCGGCTCCTTGCGGAGCAGTCCGGCGATGACCGGGGCGAGCGGGCCGGCCCGGGTCGGCTCCGGCGGTTCCTCGTCCACGACGGCCCGCAGGGTGCTCAGCGCGGTGTCCTGCCGGAAGGGTGAGGTCCCCTCCACGGCCGCGTACAGCAGCACACCGAGGGACCACAGGTCCGACTCGGGGCCCGAGGGGCGTCCCAGCGCCCTCTCCGGCGGCAGGTACTCGGGGGAACCGACCACCTCGCCGGTCAGGGTCAGCGCGGTGCTGCCCTCGACGACCGCGATGCCGAAGTCGCTGAGGACCACCCGACCGTCCTCGGCGAGCAGCACGTTCGCCGGCTTCACGTCGCGGTGCTCCACCCCGACGGCGTGCGCGGCGCGCAGCGCGCTCAGCACCTCGGAGCCGATGTGGGCGGCGTGCCGGGGTGTGAGCGGACCCTCGGCGCGCAGCAGGTCGGCCAGGGACTGCCCGCGGATCAGTTCCATGACGATCCAGGGGCGGTCGTCCTCCATGACCACGTCGTGGACCGTCACCACGGTGCGGTCGGGTATCCGGGCCGCCGCCCACGCCTCCCGCTCCAGCCTGCTGTGCATCCGCGCGATGTCGTCGGCCCGCAGATGGGCCGGGGCCCGGACCTCCTTGACGGCGACCTCGCGGTGCAGCGTCTCGTCGCGGGCCCGCCACACGGTGCCCATACCGCCCTCGCCGAGCCGGGACAGCAGCCGGTAGCGGCCGGCGATCAGCCGGTCCGCGCCCGGGGCGTCCGGTGTGGCGGCGGTCGCGTCCGCGGCCGTGGCCGTGGCCGCGATGGTGTCCGCGAGCGTGGCCGTGCCTGCGGTGGTGGCCGTGCCTGCCGTGGTGGCCGCCGGCGCGCTCTCCGTCACGGTCTCGGATTCCTCGTTGTGCATGGGGGCGGTTCTCCTCTGATCGCCTACCGACGCCGACATCACGTACGAACCGCGGCTTCCGGTTCAACGGAGTGGCCGAAAATTTTCGGAAATGGTTGAACCGAACACCTTCGTGACGGCGTGTTGCTGTCGTACGAGGAGTCAGCAGGCGTCTTTCTCAAGGAGTGTGGAGTGGCTTCGGTCATCGTGGGAAGCACGGGCCCTTTCGCCGGGCAGAGCGTGGTCCTGGACGGCGATCCCGTCAGCTTCGGCCGCAAGAGCGACAACACCGTCGTGATCGTCAGCGCCAGCGCCTCCCGGCTGCACGCCGAGATCCTCACCGAGGACGCCGGGTACGTCCTCTACGACAGGGACAGCCGGAACGGCACGTTCGTCAACGACCAGCGCGTCACGCGACATCCGCTCCGCCCGAACGACCGCATCCGGATCGGCGATGAAACGTTCCTCTACGAGGCCCAGGACGCCATGGAGACGGTCATGGACCTGTCCCTCCTCGACGTGCCCCGCCCGAGCGCCGCGGACCCCGGCACGCTGCGGGTCACCATCACCGGCGGCGGCCCGGTGGGTCTCGCCTTCGCCCTGGCCCTCGACGAGATGCTGCCCGGGCGGACCGCCATCACCCTCTACGACGGGCGCTGGACCAGGAAGGGCTCCTCGGTCGTCTGGAAGGACGAGACCCAGGGGAACTTCCGCCGCCAGCAGGTGGTGACCGTCCAGAGCCGGCAGTACCTCGCCCTGCCCGAGGAGGTGCGCGCCGCGCTCTTCGACGACGACCGCGCCTACTCCGAGATGTGGCCCGTCGGCCCCGACTCGGTAGACGGCCGCCCGCCCCGCAACATCCGGATCGCCCACATCGAGGACCGGCTGCTGGACCTGGCCGACCGCAAGCCCTCGATCCGGCTCGTTCCCAGGCGTTTCGACGTGGCGGAGGAGCAGAACCGGATCACGCAGGAACACGTCCTGGTCGTCGCCGAGGGCGGCCGCTCCCGCACCCGGGAGTACTACGCCGACCGGTTCGGCGCGGCCGACGCCTCGATCTACTCCCTCGACGGCGAGCACCTCCAGGACGTCGTGCTGGGGCTGCGCGTCAAGTCGAAGCTGCCGGACCCGATGAGCGTGCTGCTCACCGTGTCGCAGAACCGGTTCCTCCTCAACTCGCTGCGCGGCGAGGGCTTCCTCAACATGCGGCTCACCCGGGAGGAGACGAAGAACGTCATCGGCATCGATCCCGTCCGCCACGTCTTCGAGGAGTGCATCGCCACCCGCCCCTGCCTGATGAGCCGGCAGGAGGAGGACAACGAGTTCCGCTGCCCCACCCACGGCACCCTCTTCCTGCCCGCCCTGCTGCGCGGGTCCCCGCTGTGGAAGGAGATCCGGCAGGGCCTCAGCCTGTTCGGGGTGGCCGAGGAGGACCTGTCCGCGATCACCTCGTTCCGGCTGGACATGGTGCAGCGCCCGCGGTTCACCGCGCAGCTGCACCGCCCGACCACGACCGCCCCCGGCACCTACGGCTTCCTGCTGGGCGACGCGGCCAACGCCATCCACTTCTGGCCGGGCCGCGGCCTCAACAGCGGCCTCGCCTCGGCCACTTCGCTGGCCCGCTCGCTCAGCCGCGCCTGGCGGGGCAAGCCGTTGCGGGACGCCGACTTCATCCGGCACGAGGCGGCGATGTCCATGCTCCAGTACCGGCACAAGAGCCGGGCCTGGAACGCCATGGTGACCACCGACGAGCAGGGCGTCACCCGCGCCATCAAGGACATCATCGCGCGCAGCGCGGAGGCCGTCGGGGGCGCGGCTGCCGGTGCTGGTGCTGGTGGTGCTGCCGGATCCGGCGCCGCTGACGGGAGCGACCTGGACGCGCTGCTGGACCGGATGGTCGCGATCCGCGAACGGCTGGCGCCCCGGATGCCCGGCCTGCCCGACGACGCGGAACTGCGCTCCCACCTCGCCTCGATCGCCCCGGCCACCCTCCGCATCCTGCGGGAGAGCGGCGCCTGGGACACCCTGATCGTCGGTGGCGAGGAGGCCGACATCGACCTCTTCTACCAGTCGGACTCACCGGTGTTCGTCCCCCGCCCGGCCGACCCCCGGAGCCCCTCCCCCGTCGGCTGAACACCCGGGGAGGCCGTGGCCCTTCGCCCCGGCCTCCGCGCGGGGGGGCCATGCGGGGCCGGACTCAAGCCGATCGGCTGCTCAGCGGGCCAGGAGTTCGTCGAGGAGCCCGTCGAGGTCGAGGACCTCCTCGCCCGGGCCGATGACGGCGTACGTCCGCTCCAGGAACTCGGCCAGCGCGCGGGCCTGGACGAAGAGGACGGCGTTCGCCTGCCCGTCGGCGCCGTGGCTGCGCAAGGAGACGCGGATCTCGTCGCCGCCGGGCCCCGTGTGCGGGCTGAACGTGACCTCGCCCTCGCCCACCGGGCGGTGGAGTCCCTCGGCGAGCATCTGCCGGTCGAAGTGCCAACGGGCCAGGACGGTGGGGCCGTCGAGGAAGGTGGCCTGGACCACGTACGGGTCCTCCCCGTCATACGAGAGACGGGCCTGGAGGGGGACACCGCCCCCCGGCACGTCGAGACGGGCATCGATCAGCACGGACGCGGACACACGGGACATCGACAGGCCTCCGGGATAGGCTGCAGCTGTGCAGTCGTCTGCCCCGCTTCACCCCGGCCACACGGCCCATCGGGGTTCAGCCTTCCACTCCCGTGGAGGTGTGCGGGGCCCCGACGGGCTTGGACTCCGGGGATCCGCGCTGGCGCAGGTACACGGAGAGGATGGCCATGGCGGCCACGGCCAGGAGTTCGGACTGCCAGTTCTGCAGCGAGCGGTTCCAGAAGTCGGCCGATCCCAGATAGGCGCCCCAGGAGACGGGCGGCTGGAGTTGCCGCAGTCGTTGCTCGTTGTGGGCCGCCGTACCGGCGATGGACTGCGCGAGCCAGGACAGCAGGAACAACAGCGCCATCACGGTCCCCAGGGAGCGTGAATACAGCTTCTGCCGCCAGTCCTTCGTCCCCGCCCAGCGGGGCGAATCGGCTCCGGCGTGGTCGCCCAGGCGCTGCTCCCGGTCGGATTCCGGTCCCGCTTTGTGGAGTTCCTTGGATTCGGGTGAGCCGCGCTGGAGGAGCCAGACGGTGCCGAAGATGTAGAGGAAGAACTGCAGGAACTCCGACTGCCAGTTCTCGCTGACGTCCACGGCGAAGTCGGACGACATCAGGTACTCGCCGAGGGTGAGCTGCTGCAGTCCGTCGACCGCGAGGTCCTCGTTGAAGCCGGCATGGCCGGCGATTGCCTGGCCGGCCAGGACCAGCAGGAACGCACCCCCGAAGGCGAGGGTGAGGCTGTTGTCCCGCCAGAATCCGCCGTGGCGGTGCTCCCGCCCTCCACTCATCGGTACAGCGCTCCGATCGCGATGAAGTAGCCCAGGCCGCCCAGGATCGTCACAAGGCAGGCAGCGAACAGGAAGCGCACGTCAGCCACCCTTCAGCGAGCACCGGTAGGGCTGCTCGCCCTGGAGTGCGCAGTCCGCGGCGACCACTTTCCAGCCGTCGTCGAACTGCGAGAGGAACAGCGTGTCGTTGCGCAGCCGCACCAGCGCCTGCCGCCCGTAGACCTGCGTGCCGCGCACCTGGTCGGCCACCGGCAGTTCCTGGCCTTGCAGCGCCGGGCCGCACGGCTTCTCCCGGTTCTCCTCCAGCTGCTGCCGGGTCTGCGGTGCCAGCAGGGCGCACGCCCGTGCGTAGTCCGCGTCGGCGAGGGCCTGCTCGAAGGCGACGCCGGCCTGCCTGGCGCCTTCCAACCGGGGCGCGGCCGCCCCGCATCCGCTCAGCACCGCCGCCACCGAGAGGGCGACCACCGCCGTCGTCGCCCGGCGACGGCGTGGCGGGGCGAGCCGCGAGCGGGGCCTGTCGGGGCCCTCCGGCTGTCGGCCGTACCGGGTACGGCGGGCGGGTCGCGCGGGGTCGCGCGGGGTCGCGATCACGTCCAGGTCCGTCTCCTCCACCGTGTGTGCGGGCCGAACGGCCGGGCACCGGGGCCAGGGTCTCCCCGCGGCTGCCGGGATCCCCTGCTCGCGGCGCCGGACACGCGGAAGGGCACCCGCCCGGACCAGCGTCCTGCGCGGCTCCGGAGCCGCGGGAGGCGAACCGGGTCAGGTGTCGCGGGCCTCGGGGCCCACCGGGTCGGGCGGGCGGACCTCCTCGGCCTGGTCCTGTTCCACGACCTTGGCCAGGCGGGCCAGCATGCCCCGGTGCCGGAGCTGGAGGAGGACTTCGACGGCGGGGTTGTGCAGGGTGCCACCCAGGCCGCGCAGAGGGTGCTCATCGCAGATGACGAGGGTGTCCCCACCCCACGGCCGGAGCTGGAGGAAGATCCTCGCCGTGCCCAGAGCCTTGAAGGACGCCTCCAGCTCCAGCTCGCGGCCGGTCTCCAGGTGCCGGACCGTGGTCACCCCTTCGGTCGACCAGGGCCCCAGCCGCACCGTGTAGCGGAGCCGGGAGCCGACCTCCGGCCAGGCCAGGTCGAGCGGCGTGGACTCGGACGGGCCCACCACCCACTCCCCGTACAGGGTCGGATCGGCGAGCACGGACCACACCGCCTGCGGGGACCGGTGAATCAGCTGGTTTCGGACGGCCATGAGAGAAGTCCTTCTACGGAGCGGACAGGGCGCCGGCTCGGCGCGGATCTACGGCCGCCTGCCCTCGTCCCACCGTTCGCGTCGGATCCGGGGCGCTCAGGTCGCCCGGCTCGACGGCGAGGGACCGGCCCGAAGGCCCGGCACCGGCCTGGCTCACACGCGGGGCCCCTGGTCGCCGGCGTTGTCGTGCGGCGTCCGCCAGGAGTCCTCCCGCTGCCGGGCGGCGGGATTCTGCTCGGCCGGCCGGGCCGGGGCCCGGCGCCGCGCGCTGCGCCGGCTGCCGCACCAGAACGCGCCGAGCAGGAGGGCGACCACCACCACACCGGCGAACACGAGGAGAAACGCGCCTTGGCCTTCGGCCGCGAGGATTTCAGTAGGAGTCATGGCTCACGCCTACCCCCATTCGGTGGACCTACCGGCCGTCTCCCTGAAATGCCGCCCGACGGCACGGGCACGGCGGCACGGGCGCGGGCCGCGCCGCACCCGGCCCGGTGGCGCCACCGTAGGGGGCACCTCGGGGAGGGTGCGGGGGTCGCGGAGGATCAGCCCGGCCAGGTGCCCGTCACGCGCCGCGTGGCCACGGCGCCCGAGCGGTCGACCACGGCCTTGACCACGGCGAAGATCGCGCCCTGGATGGCGGCGGCGATCAGGATCTGCTTCCAGGACCGGTCCTCGTCGGTGGCATCGGGGGCGTCTCCATCACCTTCGACGATCTTCCAGACCTGCTTGAACGCGGCCCCCGCGAGCGCGCCGCCGACTGCGCCGAGGGCCAGCCCGACCGGCTTGTAGGCGACCTTGGACGCGTTCATCGGCTTCGACGGCCGCGCCGCACCAGCAGGAGGACGAGCAGAGCGACGCCGGCCGCGAGCAGCGGCTTGCGATGGGCGCGCGCCGCCTCCGCGACCTGGCCGGCCTTGTGGAGAACCGGATCGGGCGTCGTGTCCTTCACCAGCTGCGCGGCATGCTGCGTCTGCGCGCGGATCTGGTCGGCGACCAGGGCGGTCTTCTCGGCGGCCTGTTCCTTGACGGCGGCCGTCCGCTCCTTGGCCTGCGCCTTGACGTCGGCCTTGGCGGCGAGCGCCTCGATGGTCTGCCCGAGCTCGTCGCGGGTGTGCTCGACCTGCTCGCGCAGTTCCTCCGGGGTGGGTGTGCCGATACGGGTTCGGGATTCGTCGGTCATCGCTGTGCCTTTTCCTTGATCGCGGTCAGGTCGGCCTTGACGCTGTCGATGGTCTTCTCCGGGACCGGGGCGCCGGCCTCGTCCACCTGCTTCTTCCCGGCCAGGGCGATCACCGCGGCCGCCACGGCCAGCGCCACCGTGAGGATCAGAGCCGACGCCCATACCGGGAGTACCAACGCGAGGGCCGCGATGCAGGTCGCGACCAGTGCCTGAGCCGCCAGGAACCCGATCAGGCCCGCCGCGCCGAAGAAGCCGCCGCCCTTCCCAAAGCGTTTTCCCTTCTGCGTCATCTCCGCGCGGGCCAGCTGCATCTCCCCGCGGACCAGCTCCGAGAGCTGCTGGGAGGCGCGCGAGACCAGCACGCTGACGGATTCATCGGTGTTGTGGGTCTGCCGCTCTATCGTGCTCATGCGGAGTCTCCCCCTTTACGATGCGCACGCTGTTGTCGTGGCGCGCCTACCCGGTAAACGAAGCGGCACCCCCACCACGGGGAGCTGCTTCCGATTCCACTCTCACTTCTCCATGCGGCGACGGTCCTCGTCGCTCCAGGCGCGGGTCTCCCGGGGCCGGACGTACGGTTCCTCGCCCTCGGGCAGCCCACCGGCCATCGCCCGCCGACGGGCGAGCTCCGCGTCGAACTCGAGCCCGAGGAGGATCGCGAGGTTGGTGAGCCACAGCCAGACCAGGAAGACGATCACACCGGCGACCGTGCCGTACGTCTTGTTGTAAGAGGCGAAGTTCGCGGCGTAGAAGGCGAAGCCGGCCGAGGCCGCCATCCAGATCCCCAGCGCCAGGAAGCTGCCCGGTGTCACCCAGCGGAACCCGCGGCCCTCGGTGTTCGGCGCCGCCCAGTACACGAGCGCGATCATGACCGTCACGAGGAGCACCAGGACCGGCCACTTCGCGATCGACCACGCCGTCAGGGCGGTGTCGCCGATCCCCAGGGCGGTGCCCGCGCGCCGCGCCAGCCCGCCGGTGAAGACGACGATCAACGCGCCGGCGCAGGCGAGCACCATCAGCGCGACGGCGCGACGGTGAGCGCCAGGCGCAGTGGAAGCAGCTTCCACACCGGACGGCCCTCGGGCATGTCGTAGACGGCGTTCGCGGAACGGATGAACGCGGCCACGTAGCCGGAGGCGGACCACAGCGCCACGACGAGTCCGACGACGGCCATCAGCGACCCGATGCCGCTGCGGCCCTGCAGCTGCTCCACCGCGTCCGTGAGCACGTCCCGCGCGGAGCCGGGCGTCAGCTGCTGCAGGTCGTCCAACAGCCGCGCGGTCGTCGATTCCCCGGCCAGGCCCAGCAGGGAGACGAGGACCAGGAGGGCGGGGAAGAGCGCCAGGACCCCGTAGTACGTCAGGGCCGCGGCGCGGTCGGCCAGCTCGTCGTTGGAGAACTCCCGGACCGTGCCGCGCACGACCGCTTTCCAGGAGCCCGCGGGCAGCTGCGAGGGCCGGTCCGGGGCCCGCTCCTCGACCAGCTCGCTCGGGCCCGCCTCGGCTGCGGCGTTCCCCTCGGTCGCGGCACGCTCACGGTTGCTGCCCCGGCCTCGCTCGGGTACGGGTGTCATACCTGGCGGCTTTCCACCGCGGCGCCACTCATGCGCGTACGGGTGCAAGAGAGCGGAGCGTCGCGGTGGAAGGCGCACTACGGGTTCCGCGGCTCCCGCGCCCGGGCGGCCCCAGCCGGCTCAGGCGCCCGCATGGGCGCGGCCAAAGGGGATGAATCGCATCGCTTGCGACATCAAAGGGGGGTCTGCGGGTAGCCGGGCACCATGGACCTCAACGATCACACCCCGCTGCGCGCTGTCGCGCTCGTCTGCACCCTGTCCCCCTCCCCCGCTCCGTCGAGCTCCCAACTGCTCGCCGAACAGACCATGGCCGCCCTCGCCGAACACGGTGTCACCGGGAAGACCATCCGGATCGCCGACCACGACGTGAAGCCCGGCGTGAAGACGGACATGGGCGACGGCGACGCCTGGCCGGAGATCCGCGACACCATCCTGGGCTGCGACATCCTGGTCCTGGCGACGCCCATCTGGCTCGGCCACCCGTCCAGCATCGCCCAGAAGGTCATGGAGCGGCTGAACGCGGAGCTCTCCGAAACCGACGACGAAGGCCGCATGCTCACCTACGGCAAGGTCGCCGCGGTCTGCGTCGTCGGCAACGAGGACGGCGCCCACCACGTCAGCGCCGAACTCTTCCAGGGCCTCAACGACGTCGGCTTCTCCCTCGCCCCCAACGCCGTCACCTACTGGGTCGGCGAAGCCATGCAGGGCACCGACTACCAGGACCTCGACAAGACCCCCGAGAAGACCGCCGCCACCACGGCCACCTTGGCAGCCAACACCGCCCACCTCGCCCGCCGCCTCAAGGCAGCCCCCTATCCCGCGAGCTGACCCGCGGCCCTCTGACACCGGCTGCCGCCGGTCCCGGCCCCTTCCCGGGTGCCGGGACCGGCGTCTTCCGCGGACGGTCGGGCGCCGTCGCCGCGCTTGCCCTCAAGCGCGCTTGAGGTCGTACGTTCTCCGCATGACCTGCACGGCCCGCACGGCGTGCAGGAGCCGAACCGGAGTACCAGGAGGGGACCTCCCATGACGACCCAGCAGCTCTCCGACGTCGAACTCGCCGCGCAGCCCGCCGCGTACTGGACGGGTGTCGCCTACGAGGCGCTCATCGCGTACACCCGGGCGCAGCAGACCGCGAAGGGCTACACCCAGCCGCAGTTCTGGCTCCTGCGCAACCTTTCGGAGAACGACATCTCGCCCGACGGCGAGGGGATGACCCTGCCCGAGCTGCGGGAGGCGATGGCTTCCTACATCCGGCCCGAGGACGATCTGGCGGTGGAGGCCGCGGTACTCCTGGAGCGTGGCTGGCTGACCCGGGACGCCGAGGACCGGCTGTGGCTCACCGAGGAGGGCGAGCAGGCCCGCGTCGACCTGGCGCGCAACGCTCCCGCGATCCGCGCCGCCCTCCACGAGGGCATTCCGGACACCGACTACGTCACCACGGTGAAGGTGCTGCACCAGCTGATCCGCAATGCGGGCGGGACGGTCGCCTGACAGGGGCCTTCCCCGCCTCCCCGCCTCCCCGCTCCCCGACGGCCGGGCCGGTCAGCCGGAGGCGAGTACGGAGTCGTCGAGGGGGCCCGTGCCCGGGAGGTGGTGGCGGGCCGCGATCAGGGCGGCGTGCACGTCCGTCGTGCCGGTGGCCACGCACAGGGCCCGCTCGACGACCTCGATCTCCTTGCGCACGGGCGAGTCGCCTTCGCCCGCGTCGAGTACGGACAGCGCCCAGTAGCGGTCGACGAGGCCGGGGAGCACGGCCGGGTGAGCCATCAACATCGGTGGTTGCCTTTCGCCGGCAGTCGATCAAGTGGCCGTCGTATACCCAACCGATCGCTTTTGAACCCCGGCCGTCGTCACCGGATGTCAGGCGCGGGGCGGGCGCGTTGCGGTGTCCAGGTAGAAGGAGTCGATGCTCCGGACCGCCTGTTCGAACTCCTCCAGGTTGACGGGCTTGGTCACGTAAGCGTTGGCGTGGCTGGTGTACGCGCCGGCGACGTCGTCGGGCGCCGAGGACGTGGTGAGGACGACGACGGGGATGGTCCGCAGGTCGGCGTCGTTCTTCAGGATGCGGAGCAGGTCGCGGCCGTTCATGCGGGGCATGTTCAGGTCGAGCACGATGAGGTCGGGGCGCGTGCTGTCGGGGTTGCGCAGGTGTTCCAGGGCGGCGACGCCGTCGGTGGCCTGGACGAGGTTGCGGGCCCCGCGCTCGGCGAGGGCCTCCTCGATGAGCATGGCGTCGGCGATGTCGTCTTCCACGAGCAGGACATCGAACGGGCGGGCGGGGGCGTTCATCGTCAGTTGCTCCGTGGGTACTTCGTCGGTGTGGGTGAAGAGCCCCGGCCAGCGGCGACGGGCGCCCTGTCGGGTCATGCCGCATGCGCGGCCGATCTGGGGGTATCCGGCTCCGGCGCGCGCGGCGTCCGAAGCCGCCGCGCGTTGCAGCCGTTCTGCGGCTTTTTGGAGGTGGTCCAGTACGTGCAGGCGTGCCAGGGCCTGCGCGCGGTCGTCCGCTGCCGGGGCGGAGGAGTCCTTCTGCAGCTGAAGGGCAAGGCGCCGGGCGAGGTCGGCGACAGCCGCGTCGGCGGCGGCGGCCGTCTCCTTCGGGGTGGTTCGCAGGTGGAAGTTCTGTCCCGGCATACCCCGCACCTTAGGCCCCCGAACCGATGGGCGACAACAATCGTTGTCGGACGCCCTCTACAGTGAGCGGTGCGCCCCCGTGTTCCAGGCGCCGTCTCGGAGAGGAATTCAGAGGATGACCGGCATGACGAGGCCGCGGCGTGCGCCGAGGTTCTCCGCGTGGACGACCCGGCGGTGGCTCCGCGCCGGGGTGGCGGTGTCGCTGGTGGTGCTGGCCGTGCTCGGTCTGACCGGCGCCTGGGTGCTGGGGCGTACGACGGCGATCAGCGCCACGCTCGTGGACGTGCGGTCCCCCGCGCTGTCGACCGCGTTCCGTCTGGAATCGGCCCTCCTCAACCAGGAAACCGGCATCCGCGGCTACGGCCTCACCGGAACCCCGGAGTTCCTGGAGCCGTATCAGCGGGGGCTCACGGACGAGAACACGTACGCCGCGCAGCTCGCGCGACTGCTGCGCGAGGACTCCCGCGCGCTCGACGACCTGAAGGCCGTCCAGGAGGCCCTCGCCACGTGGCAGGAGAGGATCGCCCGCCCCGTCGCCTCCTCCCCGCCCGGGGCGCCGTCTCCCCTGGCCACCGAACGCGCCGCCGAGGCCAAGACGGCGTTCGACGCCGTGCGTGAGGCCGTGGGCGACCAGCAGGAACGGTTGCGTGCGGAGCGGACCCGGACACGAGCCGACCTCGCCGCCACCATGAGGCTGCGGAACTGGGTGTTCTCGTCGATCGCCGTCGTGATCGCCCTCCTCGCCGGGCTGGTCTTCGAAGGCCTGCGCCGCGGCATCACGCAGCCGCTGGGGCAGTTGGGGGCGGACGTCCGCACCGTCGCCGGCGGCGACTTCGGCCACCCCATCTCCTCGGCCGGTCCGGCGGACCTGCGGCGACTGAGCGACGAGATCGACTTCATGCGCCGCCAGCTGGTGCGCGAGCTGGCCGTCAGCGAGGAGGCCCGGCGTCAACTGGACGCGCAGACCGCCGACCTGCAGCGGTCCAACGCCGAGCTGGAGCAGTTCGCGTACGTGGCCTCCCACGACCTCCAGGAACCCCTGCGCAAGGTCTCCAGCTTCACGCAGCTCCTCCAGCGGCGCTACGGGGGGCAGCTCGACGACAAGGCGGACCAGTACATCGGCATCGCGGTCGACGGCGCCAACCGCATGCAGACCCTCATCAACGACCTCCTCGACTTCTCCCGGGTGGGCCGCGTCCACCACGCCCCCCAGGAGGTCGATCTCGACCACGTCATGGAACGGACCTTGTCCGCACTGAGCGTCGGCATCGAGGAGGCGGGCGCGTCGATCACGCACGATTCGCTGCCGACCCTGGTCGCCGATCCCACCCAGATGGGCATGCTCTGGCAGAACCTGATCGGCAACGCGGTCAAGTTCCGCCGTCCGGACCTGGCACCGGAGATCCGTGTCGAGGTGGCACGGGAAGGGGAGCTGTGGCGGTTCACGGTGACCGACAACGGCATCGGCATCGCTCCCGAGTACGCCGACAAGGTGTTCGTGATCTTCCAGCGGCTCCACACCAAGGACGTCTATCCCGGAAGCGGGATCGGGCTGGCGATGTGCAAGAAGATCGTCGAGTTCCACGGTGGTGACATCGCCGTCGATACGGAGTACCGGGACGGGGCGCGCATCAGCTTCACCCTCGCCCCCGGCCGTCTCCCGGCCCCGGTGCCGTCCGACACCGCCGGGGCGACCCGGGCCATCGCGGAGCCGGCGCCGTGACCGCGACCCTCGCCCACGTCGATGGCGTCGCCGCGAACGAACCGGTCTACCGCGTCCTCCTCGTCGAGGACGACGCCGCCGACGCCCTGCTCGTGGAGGAGCTCCTCCACGACACCGAGCTGCCCTTCGAGCTCACCACGAGCACCTCGCTGGCCGGGGCCCGCTCGGAACTCGCAGCCCTCGCCTTCGACTGCATCCTGCTCGACCTGCACCTGCCCGACGTGTCGGGCACCGACGCGGTCACCACCGTCCGCGCCATGGCCCCGCACACCGCGGTGATCGTCCTCACCGGCCTGTCCGAGAAGCAGGCGGGCTCCGAGGCGATGGCCGCCGGGGCCCAGGACTACCTCGTCAAGGGCAAGGTCGAAGCCGACCTGCTGCGCCGCACGGTCCGCTACGCCGTCTACCGGAGCCACGCCGAGCGCGCGGCGGCCGAAGCCCGGTCGGCCCGGCAGCGGGCGGAGGAGAACGCCCGTCTGGAACGCGGACTGCTGCCGCAGCCCCTCCTGGAGACCTCCACGGTCACGGTGACCACCCGCTACCTGCCCGGCGCCGAGCAGGCCCTGCTCGGCGGCGACTTCCTCGACGTCGTCGAGGGTGACGAAGGACTGCTGCACGCCGTTGTCGGTGACGTCAGCGGACACGGTCCCGACGCCGCCGCCCTCGGCGTCTGCCTGCGCATCGCCTGGCGCTCGCTCGTCCTGGCCGGCCACCACGGCACGGAACTGCTGCACCTGATGGAACGCCTGCTGGTGGCGGAGCGCGGCACCCAGCCCCTGTTCGCCACCTGCACGCTCCTCACCCTCGACCAGAAGGCCTCCACCGCCACCCTCTACCTGGCGGGCCACCACGAACCCCTGCTCACCACCGCGCAGGAGACCCTGGAGGTGCCCGCCGAGCACGGCATCGCGCTCGGCATAGTCCCCGGCCACGGCGAGTGGCCCGCCACGGTCATCCCGCTTCCGGACGCCGGAGCGCTCACGCTCTACACCGACGGCCTCACCGAGGGGCACAACGGTGACGCCGGCGGCCGGCTGGGCATCGAGGGGCTGCTGCCCCTGATCAACACCACACCGGCCGCGGACCCCGCGGCGCACCTGGACAGCCTCATCCGCCAGACCCGAGCGCTCAACGCGGGAAGACACACCGACGACCTGGCCGTACTCCGCCTCAGCTGGGGTTCCCGCTAGATCGCCGGGCGGGCGGCGCGTTCACCTCGACCTGCGCAACGCCCTCACCACAGCGAGCCGGTCTTGCACCAGGTGCGGCACAGGTTTTCGCGGGCGCGTCAGGGTGATAACCATCCCACCATTGCGCGCACGCCAGCTGGGGGCGTCATGAAGTACGACCTGTCCGGTCGCCTGGTGGTAGGGATCGCCTCCAGTGCCCTGTTCGACCTCACCGACTGCGACGCGGTGTTCCGCGAGCGCGGAGAGGACGCGTACCGGTCCCACCAGGAGGCCCACGTGGACGATCCCCTGGCCAGGGGCGTGGCCTTCCCCTTCGTCCGGCGCCTGCTGTCGTTGAACGACCTCGCGGATCGGGTCGATCCCCTGGTCGAGGTCATCATCCTGTCGCGGAACGACCCGGACACCGGGCTGCGGGTCATGCGTTCGATCGAAGCGCACGGCCTGCCCATCAGCCGGGCCGTCTTCCGGCAGGGCCGTTCACCCCACCCGTTCATGCCGGCGCTGAACATGTCGTTGTTCCTGTCGGCCAACGGCGCGGACGTGCGCGAGGCGATGTCGGACGGATTGCCGGCGGGCCACGTACTCGAGACAGCGCGGGTCGATGACGAGACCGACCCCGAGCTGCGCATCGCCTTCGACTTCGACGGAGTCCTGGCGGGTGACTCCGCCGAGCGGATCTTCCAGGGCGCCGGCCTCGACGAGTTCCGTGCGCACGAGGTCCGCCTCGCGACCACGCCTCACGATCCGGGACCGCTGAGCGGGTTCCTCGCCGGCATCAACCGCATTCAGCGCCGCGAGGAGGACGAGCGCCGCAGGAATCCCGGATACCGGCCGCGCCTGCGGGTGTCCCTCGTCACGGCGCGGGACGCCCCCGCCCATGAGCGCGCCGTGCGGAGCCTCAAGCGGTGGGGGCTACGGGTCAATGACGCCCTGTTCCTCGGCGGCGTCGACAAGGCCGCCGTCATGGGCGTCCTGGATCCGCACATGTTCTTCGACGACCAGGTCACCCACCTGACCGGCACCGCAGCTGCCACGCCCAGCGTCCACATACCGTTCGGAATCGTCAACGCACCCTCATGACGACGCCGGATCAAGCCGCAGCGGTGGAACGGCCGTCGGGGCTCTGCTCGGTCTGCGCACCGAGGTACACCCATGCCCTCGTACCGGAACGCAGGACCACCTCGGTCCTCGCGTAGTCGTCGACCTCGTAGGCGTCCGCCGCGGCGAGTTCGTCGTCGGTGATCACGAAGACGGTGCCCTCGACGGCGTCGGACAGCTCGGAGGAGGGGACGGGCAAGGGGTGCCGGTCGCTTCCGCTGACGGCGATCACCTCGGGGTCGGTGATCTCGATGTAGGTGACCCGGTGTCCGGGCAGCGCGTCGGGCCTCCCCTCGAGCAGCCTGCCGAACTGTGCGAGCTGGACCTCCCGGGACTGCAACGTGCCGTAGGAGAACAACTGGTGATGAGCCGGGCCGGCCATGCGGGTGAACCTCCTGGAATGCCACCTGCCACTGACGTGGTCGCCTCAACCTATCCAATGCGGACCGACCGCGGAGGCGTCGATGGCTGCTGAGCAACTCCTTGTCCGAATAAGTGCGTTGTCGCGATAAGTGCGTTGCCGCGCTGCTCAGCGCTCTCCTCGATGTGCCCGTACTGCCGTTCCCTCTTCGGACTCCGTCGGCTCACGCGTGCGTTCTCCGTCGTCCGGTGACCGCTGGGCATCGGCTTCCCGGCCGCCCCTGCGGGCACGCTCCACCCGGGCCGGGTCCGCGGGCGGGCCCATGCCGGTGCCCGTCCGGGACGGGACTCCCGGCGGGCGGCCGTGTTCGTCCACGGCCGCTCCCTCATCGGGAAGCAGCTTCGGGCGCGGGTCCTGCTTCTTGGCGTTCATATCGACCGACTCTCCGGTGTCGACGGGCGGCCTCGGGCCGCGGGGTCAGCCCTCGGTGTACTGAACGGCCTCGTGCACTGCATCGGCAGCGCAGGGCCGACCCATCAGGATGCACAGCGTGAACAGGGCGTCCTCGAAGGCGCGGCGCGCCTGCGGGTCGGCAGGGGCGGCGGTCAGCCGCAGGCGGGTCTCGAAGAACCGGCCGACGGCCTTCTCCGCGTCCTCCCTGAGCGGCATCAGGCACGGGCGCGAGGCCGGTACGGGATCCGGAGTGCGGGCCGCGTGCAGGGCCTGGCGCAGCGCCCGCTCGGCACGGACCGGTACGGGCATGCCGCGTGAGGCGTCGAGCACCGCGGCGGCCAAGGCGGTCTCGGGCATCGCGGACCCCGCGGCCGCGGCAGCCAGGATGAGCTCGGCTTCGCGGGCCGTGGCCGGGGTCGTCGCCATCAGCGTGCCCACCGCACGCAGGACTCCCGGGTCGGACGGCGCCGGTGGGGTGGTGGAAGCAGGGGCGCGGCGCCCCGCTCCGCGACCCCCGGCGAGGGGGACGGACGCGGTCATGGGATCACCTGCCTTCCAGCGTACGCGTTCAGGTGGGGAGGTCACCCCCCTGGAGCAGGAGGGATACCTCACCCGGGTACGCGAAGGACGCCGCAACCACTACCGCATCACTCCCGGGTCACGGTTCCGCCACCCCGCGGAAGCGGGCCGCGACAGCAAAGGGCTGCTCACCCTTTTCGCCGGCGACGCGCCCGCGCCCCGCTCCCCGCGCCGCCGTGAACGGGCCTGACCCCGCGCACCCTGGGCCGCGCGACCCTTCCGACGCCGGCCGCGCGGTGGGCTCACGGACTCCAGTACTGCGCCAGCGCACCCTCTCGGTACGGTGCCGGACTCACGCTCAGTTCACCCGCGAAGGGGCGGTCGAGTACGAAGACCAGGAGCAGGCTGAAGCCGATGAGGGCGGAGACCGACGCGACGAAGAGCAGCTGGATCCGCAGCTTGCGCATGCCGTACAGGAAGGTGAGGGGGATCAGGACGATCGCGCCGCCGAAGGCCAGGGCCTGGAGCAGTGGGGGCAGTTCCTGCTCGGCCATGGTGAGGCGGGCCCGGCGCTGGGCGGCGATGTCGTTCACGTGGTGGACGGCCTCCTCGTAGAAGACCTCTTCGCGGGCGGTCTTCGGCTCGTACGCCTGCAGCACGTCGTAGACGGCCTGGAGCTTGCCGGCGTTGGCCTCGTAGCTCGGCTTCCCTGCGCGCATCCTGGGCCACTGGTGGTCCACGACCGAGTGGACGTAGCCGCTGAGCGCGGCATCGACCTCGGCGCGTGTCGGGGGCGGGAACGCGGCGGCGTCCCGGGCGATGAGCGCGACATCGGTGGCCTCGGACGCCACGACGGTCTGCGTGCTGTCCAGCTGCGTCCACAGCGTGACGATGACGAAGGCGAGGATGATCCCGTAGATCGCGCCGAACATCCCCAGGGTGACGCCGACCATGTCGTTGTGCTCGCCCCTGGCCAGCGACGGGTATCTGCGGCGGAGCAGCACGCTGCCGGCGACGGCGACGGCGACGGTCCCGCCGACGGTGACCACGGCCAGGGTGAAGGTGCTGAAGTGATTGAGCAGCCAGAGCGACATGTGCGGGGAGTCTAGGGGCGCGACGTGCGCCGACGCCGCCGCCGAGGGCGCCTGCCCGGGATGGGCACGGGGCCGGGCGGGTGCCGGAACAGCGGCCCTGACTGATCAGGTCGAAGCGGGCGGGCACCACCGGATCCACACCATCGGGTGAGGGGAAGACACGCTCACCCGTCGCGCTCGGCGGCGCCCGTGAGCAGGCCCCCGTGCCGGTCTCCGCAAGGGGGCCTCGCTTGACTGGTGGACGGCACGACGGGTAGGGAGAGGCTGTTCATCGCGCAAGGTGTGAAACGGGGGACCAATGAAGCCGCTCGAAACGGGCGATCCCACCTCGCTGGGCGGGGGCCGCTACCGGCTGGTGGGACGGCTCGGCCAGGGGGGCATGGGCGTGGTCTACCTGGGCCGCTCCCAGTCCGGCCGTGCGGTCGCCGTCAAGGTCGTGCGGCCCGAGCTGAGCACCGAGCCCGGGTTCAAGCGCAGGTTCGCCGACGAGGTCGCGGCCGCGCGGCGGGTCGGCGGCTTCCACACCGCGCCGGTGGTCGACGCCGACCCGGACGGAGAGCCGGCCTGGCTGGTGACGGCCTTCGTGCCCGGCCCCACCCTGCAAGCCGTGCTCGCGCGCGTCGGATCGCTGCCTCCGGACACGCTCACCGTCCTGGCGGCCGGCCTGGCCGAGGCGCTGGAGGCGATCCACCGGGCGGGGGTCATCCACCGGGATCTCAAGCCGGCGAACATCATCGTCGCCGAGGACGGACCGCGCGTCATCGATTTCGGCATCGCCCGCGCCCTGGACGGGACGGCCCTGACACAGACGGGTCTGCAGGTCGGCACGCCGGGATTCCTGGCGCCCGAGCAGCTCACCGGCGGTGGCGCGCTCACCCCGGCGGTTGACATGTTCGCGCTGGGGGTGGTGCTCACCCAGGCGGCGGGCGGCGCCCCCTTCGGCGACGGCCCGTCCGCGGCCAGGCACTTCAAGGTGGTCTACGAGGAGCCGGACCTGACCGCGGTGCCCGATGAGCTCCGCGCGGCCATCGGCGCCTGCCTGTCCAAGGACCCGGCGGCAAGGCCCACTCCCGCCGCCTTCCTCGCGACTCTGACCGTCCGCCACCCGGACGGCGGCTCCTGGCTGCCGGAGGCGGCGACGCAACTGCTCCCGCCCCCGGAACCGGCGGTGCGTCCCACCGCGCCGGTCGGCCCACCGGACGGCCCGCAGGACGGCCCGCAGGACGGCCCCCGGGACACCGCGCAGGACCTTCCCGTGCCCGACGCGGTCCCCGCCGCCGCCGCGGAGCCCCGTACGGAACTGTCGCGCACGGTGACGGGCCCCGCGGCGCGGCTCTCCCCCACCCCCGCGCCCGTGCCGAAGGCCGTTGCGGGCAAGCCCCGGCAGCGCCGCGCGGTGGTGGCCGCGGTGCTCGTCGCGTGTCTCGCGGCCGGCGGCCTCTTCGTGTGGCAGCCCTGGACCGACTCCACCAAGGACGATTCCAAGCCGGGCGCCGCCACGCCCACCGGATCCACTCCCGCCCCCGCGTCGTTCCCTGCCGAGCCCCTGCTGATACGGCAGGACACCGCCCCGGGCTGGCCCGGGACGTGCCACGGCGTCATCGCCCGCCGGGACGCCGGGACGGACAAGCCCGTGGAGCTCATCGCCGGGAGCGCGGGCGTGTGCGACACCCTGCCCCAGTGGTCCCCCGACCGCAGGTCGTTCGCGTTCACCCGCAGCACACCCGACGACACGGCCGTGTGGACCGCCAACGCGGACGGTTCGAACGCGCGGCGGATCACCGCCATCGCCGGCGGCAGGGTGTCGTGGTCCCCGGACGGCAGCCGGCTGGCCGTGCTCCGCAAGAAGGACGGGGTCCAGCAGCTGTTCGTGGTCACCGTCGCCGACGGCGTGGCGCGCCAGCTCACTTCGGGCCGGGGCCAGGTGGAGGACCCCGCGTGGGCGCCGGACGGCAAGAGCATCGCGGTCTGCCTGCAGACGGAGCCGGAGAACTGGCAGATCCACCTGGTGGACCCCGCCGCCCCGGACCGTGCCCCGCGGCAGGTGACCCGGCTGCCCCGTCCGGCACTCGACCCGGTGTGGTCACCCGACGGAGCCACCTTCGCGTACACGGCGGGGACCTACGGCACGGGCACCCAGGGCGACATCCGCCTCGTGGGCGCCGACGGCAGTGGCGATCGTGAGCTGGTCGCCACCGGCGCCCATGAGATGGACCCGGCCTGGTCCGTCGACGGCAGGTGGGTGGCCTTCGTCCGCGGGCCGTACGAAAAGCCCGTGATCTGGGCCGTGCGCGCGGACAAGACCGGCGAGCGGACGCTCACCGCCGGCGGCGCCGCCGAGGGGCATCCCGCCTGGCGCTGATGCCCGCGGCCAGGACCCGCGGACGTCAGAGGTTCAGGACGATGGCGTAGGCGAGGAAGAACAGGGCGAAGACGACGGCCAGCAGGCAGATCACCACGAGGGGTCCTTTGCCCCAGCCGCGTGTGAGGGGCCGGTACGGTCCCGCTCCGGAGCCGGTGCTGGACTCGCCGGCCGGTGTCTCGCCGGGTGCCACCCCGGCCTCCGGGCCGGGTCCGGCGGCCCGCTGCCGCTCGGGTTCCGGGAAACGTTCGGACATGGGTCTGCCCTCCTCGGTCGAAGGCGGGTCGCGCCCGGCCCGGCGTCCTCGTGGAACGCCGTGATCCGGCGGCCCGGGGGCTCCCGGCGCCTACCCGCGGCGAGGCACCCCACTCCTGGCGAGACCGAGCACCGCCCGGGCTTGAAGCATCCGCTGCCGGGCAGGCGCCCCCTGGAGCGGCTGCCTCCCCCGGAAGGCCCGCCCGGGCACCGTACGCCGTACGCCGTACGAGAGGCGCAGAATGCCATGGACACCTCCCATCCCCTTGCCGTGATCACCGGCGCCTCCAGCGGCATCGGTCTGGAGTTGGCCCGGGAGTTCGCCCGGCACGGCTACGATCTCGCGGTCACCGCCGAGGACGAACTCCTCGACGACGCGGTTGCCGGGCTCCGGCTGTACGGCACCCGGGTGCACGCGACCCGCGTCGACCTGGCGGCCCCCGGCGGTGTGGAGACCTTGCTGGCGGAGCTCCGCTCCCTCGGCCGGCCGGTGAGCGCCGCGGTCCTGAACGCGGGAATCGGCCGTGGGGGCGCCTTCCTGGAAACCGACCTCGCGGATCTGGCCCGCGTCATCGACGTCAATGTCCTGTCGACCGTGCGCCTGGCCCACGGGTTGCTGAGCGACATGGTGCGGCGCGGTGAGGGACGCGTGCTCGTCGTCGCGTCGGTGGCCGCCGCGATTCCGGGGCCGTACCACGCGGTCTACAACGCCTCCAAGGCCTTCCTGGAGTCCTTCGCGGAGGCCCTGCACGCCGAGGTGAAGGGCTCGGGGGTGTCCGTCACCGCGTTGATGCCCGGTGCCACCGACACCCGGTTCTTCGTGCGTGCCGGTCTGTTGGACACCCGTCTCGGGCGGGCGAAGAAGGACGATCCCGCACGGGTGGCCCGCCAGGGCTACCACGCGCTCATGCGCCGTAGGACGCGTAAGGTCGCGGGATCCGTGCGCACCCGCTCACAGCATGCCGTGACCCGTCTCCTCCCCTCCGAGGCGCGCGCCGCCCTGCACCGCCGATGGGCCAGGCCGCACGGGAGCCGAAGCCACCTCTGACCGCTGCGGCGGGACACCCGCCGGGACGCGCCCGGTCGGGCCGGCGGGCACGGCGTGGTCACGACGGGTGGCCCTTGGTCCGCTCAGGGGGTGGAGGCGTCGAGGTCCAGGCCGAGCAGGGCGTTGGAGACCGTCTCGGTGGCGGCGGGATGGATCCAGTACGGCGTGCGCGCCAGGGTGGCGGCGTCGATCCCCAGGCTCATGGCCACCACCAGCGGCTGGATCAGGGTGGCCGCCTGCGGGCCCAGGATGTGGGCGCCCAGCAGCAGTCCGGTGGCGCGGTCCGCGAGCACCTTGCAGAAGCCGGTGCCGTCCTCCAGGGCCCACCCGTAGGCGGAGTCCGAGAAACGGCGCACGGAGACCGCGTAGTCGAGTCCCTCCTCCCGGCACTCCCGCTCGGTCCTGCCGACCTGAGCGATCTGGGGGCGGGTGAACACCGCCGCGGGAACGGCCTCGTGGACCGTCCGCACCAGGTCGTCGGGGTGCAGCAGGTTGTGTGCCACCACCTCCGCCTCCCGGTTCGCCACGTGTTTCAGGGGGAAGGGCGTGCATACGTCACCGAGGGCGAAGACCCCGGGGGCGGTGGTCCGCTGGAAGGCGTCCACGACGATGCGGCCGTCGCCGTGCCGGTCGATCCCGGCACGGGCGGCCTGGATCCGGTCACCGTTGGGGGTGCGTCCCACGGCGACGAGCAGGGTGTCCGCCTCCACGGTCGTACCGTCGTCCAATACCAGGCCCAGCCCTCCCGGGGCGCCCTCGACGCGGGTCAGCGCCGTGCCGGTGCGCACGTCATAGCGGCCTGCGGCGATCTCGGTGTACGCGGCGGAGACGGCCTCGTCCTGCGCGGCGAGCAGGGTGTCCGCCTGCTCGATGACGGTGATGCGGCTGCCCGCGGCGTGGAAGACGTGTGCGAGTTCGGCCGCGACGTAGCCGCCCCCCAGCACCGCCAGGTGCCGCGGCGGACGTTCCAGGCGCATGACGGTGTCGGACGTCTCGTACGGAAGCCCGGATTCGGCCACCTGTCCGGGCACCGTGGGGCGGCTGCCGGCGGCGACGACGACCTGCTCCCCCCGGATCCTGACGGTGTCGTCGCCCGCCCCGACGAGGAGGGTCCGCTCCTCGGTGAATCGGGCGTGCCCCTTGTAGACGTGGACGTACGGGGTTTCGCGCCGGCCCTCCTCGCCCTCGGCGGCCTCCCGGTCCAGACGTCCGAAGACCCTCTCTCGTACGTCGGCCCACCGGACCCCCTGCAGCGTGGCGTCCACTCCGAGGGAGCCGGCCTCACGGACGCCGTCGGCGAGGTCCGCGACGTGCCCCAGCATCTTGCTCGGGATGCATCCCCGGTTCAGACAGGTTCCGCCGAAGGGCCCCTCGTCGACGATGGCGACGTCCAGGTGGGAGAACCGGTCGTCGACGATGGCGTTTCCGGAGCCCGCCCCTACGATCACGAGGTCATGAGTGCGCATGCCGGGGAACCTACCCGCGCGTCGCGGGGACATCGCCGAGCGGCCCGACTGGTGTCGCGGGATCTCCTGGGCGGCCCGGGGCGGCGGACGCCCGGCATGCCGCGGCCGCCGTGCGGCGTTCCGCACGGCGGCCGTCCACCGTTCTTCCTGCTGCTTCGTCCCCCGCCCGGCCCGCGGCGGTGTCGGGCGGCGGTCAGACCTGTCCGCGCCACTGGCCGGTGGGCGTGCCGCGGTCTTCGATGAAGTGCTTGAAGCGCCGCAGGTCGCCCTTGACCTGCCGATCGACGAATCCGAGCTTGTCGCCGAGGTTCTCCGCCATGCCGTCCGGGTCGAAGTCCATCATCAGCGTGACCTCGGTGTGGGCGGGGTCGATCGGCCGGAACGTGACCAGCCCGGACTGCTCGGTCTCACCGCCGACGGTGACCCAGGCGACCTTCCGGTCCGGGACCTGCTCGGTGATCTCCGCGTCGAACTCCCGCTCCACCCCGGCGATCTTCGTCACCCAGTGCGTGAGCGTGTCCGTGCGCTGCTCGATCCGCTGGACGCTGTCCATGAACTCCGGGAACGACTCGAACTGCGTCCACTGGTTGTAGGCCGTCGTCACCGGCACGTCAACCTCGATCGATTCCTTCACCTGCGACATCAGAGAAATCCTTTCCGCTGCTGTTCCGCGGCCCGTGGGCCGGGGCGGTCGCTTCATCCCTCCCCCACGCCCACGCACCTGCCCGAGCTCCGCCGCGGCAACCACTCGCCGGGACCCGAGCGGACGGCGAGTCCGTGGCAGCCGGCCCAGCCCGAGTGGCGGCATCCCCGAACGGGCAGCCGATGTGGCCCGGGGCTGCCGGGATGCGGCCCCGTCGCAGCCGGAAGGCCGGACCGCACCCCGGTACGTGGCCCCTACCCGCCACCGTCCCTCCCATCCCACCGATCACCTCGTGGTCGGTGGTATGGGAGTCCACAGCACCTCCTGCACCCGGGCCCTGGTTACTCCATGATCGTGATCGGAGGCCGGAAGCTGTCCTCGGTGAGCAGGTCCACATCGAACACGCCGTCGTTGGCCTGCTGCCAGACGCGCAGGTATCTGGTCCTCGCCGCCCAGGTGCCGAGGTCGGCGGTGTCAGCGCTGTACTGCTGCCAGCTCGTCCCGTGCTCGTCCAGGTGATCCGGCCAGGTGTCGGGCCTGTACGCCCACACGGTGACGTGGGTGACGTGGCCGATGGCCTGGCGGAACGGATGGCCGGGGTCGGAGGCCTCGACGGGGGCTTGCAGGGAGCCGAGGCGCCGCAACCCGAGATAGGCGAGGGAGTACACGACCGCGCCCTCGCCCCGGTCCCATCCGTCGGGGCGCACTGTGATGGCGTTCCCCTGGTAGTAGGCCGCGTCGTACAGCCTCGCTCCGGTCTTCGGGCCGAGATCGTTGGGCATGTCGCACTCCCGCGCCTCCGGGTTCGCGTCCCGTGTCCCTACCGTCGCCGATCCCCGGGGCTCCATCGTCGAAAGCTCGCGGCCGGGCCGCAAACAGGGTGGCTGCTCCTCCTCGTCGGCGTGATGGGGAGCGGCCACCCCAGCTTCCCACGATTCCCGTCCGGATCCCGCTCCCGTGCGAACCGATGGCAGCCGTTTCCTCCTTGGATGCACGGTGGTCGGAAAGCACCGCGATCCCTCGTGAGCGATAGGGTGTAACTCGCGAGGAGGAGGCTGTCATGGGTGAAGCAGCTTCGACGACAACCCCCCGTGAGCGATACCGGCAGCAGGTGCGTTCGGAGATCAAAGAACGGGCCCGGGAGCAGATCGCCACTGCTGGAACGTCCGCGCTCTCCCTGAACGGGATCGCCAGACGCATGGGCCTGAGCGGCGCCGGGCTCTACCGCTACTTCACGAGCCGCGACGAACTGCTCACAGAACTTGTTCACGACGCCTACCAGAGCCTGGTGGGAACGCTCAGGGCTGCGAAAGCCCGGGGCGAAGGGGATCTCGCCGGCCTCGGGCAGGCCCTGCGCAGGTGGGCCCTCGATGATCCGCAGCGCTATTTCCTCGTGTACGGTCCCCCGGTGCCGGGCTACCGCAGCCCCGCCGATGCCGCGGCGTTGGCGGCGGAGTTCATGGACATCCTCGTCGGTGCCTGTACCGATGCGCCGGACGCGCCCGACGTGCGCGCGGGCGCGCCCGACACCCCACCGGGGGACGGCCCTGGACGGCCGGCCGGGCAGGCCGGGACGGCCTCGGCGCAGCGCCTCGCCCTCTCCTTCCGAACCCGGCTGCACGGGGTGCTCTCCCTGGAACTCGGCGGTCACTTCGCCGGGACCGAATGCGACCCCGCCCTGCTGTACCAAGCCGAACTGGACCTGCTAGCGGCCCGCTGAACGCGACGACCTCGCAGGCGCGCGTTCGGGGTGCGGGGGGGCGTCAGCCGCGGGGCGGGAGGAGCGGGCCGAGGGGGCCGAGGTCGATGTTGAGGTCCTCCAGGGCGTAGCCGTGTTCCTCGCACAGGTCGGCGAGGTGGTCGTGGAGGGCGAGGAGGGTGGCGCCGAGCTCCTCTTCCTGTTCGTCGGTGAGGTCCCCGGCGTCGACGCGGCGCAGGGCCTGGCGTTCGATGAGCTGGCGCAGGAGCTCGATGATGGTGAGGACGAGCTTCAGGAGGTCTTCCCCGACGGCTTCGGGGTCGGTTTTCAGGCGGTGGGCAGGGCGGGCGCGTTCGTCGTGAGGGGCGGGGGGCGCCTGGACGAGCCGGAAGGCCTCGGAGAGGCTGTCGCCCAGATCGTGGACCCGGCCGCCCCGGGAGGGTGGCGGCGGGGGGTGTTCACCACTCATCGCGTCCGCCCTCCCGCGCCCCGGCAGGGGCGATCTCGGAGCTGACGGAGACGATGAGGGCGCGCAGGGAGATGCGGACGAGGTCGATGTCGGCGATGGACAGGACGATGTCGCCGGTGAGGACGACTCCACCGCTCAGGAGCCGGTCGAGGAGGTCGACGAGAGCGACCTGGCGGCCGGGCAGGGGCTCGCCGTGTTCGCCGACGGTCATGGTGGCGGCTCCGGGGCGTCGGCCGGGCCGGGCGCCGGCATGGCGAAGCTGTAGGGAGCCCAGGGGCCGGTGACCTCGATGCGCAGGTCGGGGAAGTGCCGGGCGGCGTCGGCGATCGCGCTCCGGAACGGCGCGGCCTGGTCGTCGGGGATGAGGTAGGCGTCGTTGAGGACGTTCTCCTCGGGCCCGGTGAGTTCGCCGCGCTGGGGTGCGTGTCGTACGCGCTGGGTGGCATGGCGGGAGGCGATGGCCTCTATGGTCTCGGCAGCCTGCTCTGCCTGCCGGTAGACGGCGTCGCGGGAGTGGCGCTGGGCCCTGCGGGCCTGGAGGTAGGCCTTGCCCGGGCCGGCGGGCGGGGCGGGGGCCGTCGGAGGGGGCTGCGCGGCCTCGGGCGTGAGGTAGATCTTCACCCCGTACTCGGTGTGGGCGCGCAGCCGGTCGAGACTGCGGTCGAAGGCGCCCTGTCGGGCGGCGAGCGCCTGCCGGGCCCGGTGGTCGTCCTCGTAGACGGTGGCCATGCGCAGCGGCAGGACAGGGGCGCGGGCGGCGATGGCCTGGACGACCTCGTGGTGGGTGCGGGCGACGTACTCGAGCCAGTGCAGGTCCTCGAAGTGGCGCTTGAGGGCGCTCTCGTTGAAGTCCTGTTCGGGTACGTCGCTGGCCACGAAGGCGAGCGACTCGCGCGGGGTGCCCGGGGCGGGCTCGGTGGTGTCGGCGGTGAGGGGGAGGAACCTGAGCGGCGCCTCGCCGATGCCGTGCACGCCGGCGAGCGCGTCGCCGAGGGGGCCGGTCCGGTGGGTGACCGCGTAGACGTAGGTGAGGCTGCCGGGGGTGTTCACGGAGGGCTCTTCCGTCGTCGGCCGGCCGGTCGGCCGCCCGGTTCCTCGCCCGGGGCCTCTTCCTCGTCGTCCTCGCCGGGTTCGAGTCGGCCGCGGAGGGCGTCGAGTTCGGCGCGCAGCCGGCGGTTCTCCTGTTCCAGGGGGCTGCCCGTGTGCCGGGACGACAGGGAGGGGTCGTGCTCCCACCAGTCGATGCCCATCTCCTTGGCCTTGTCGACGGAGGCGATCAGGATGCGGAGTTTGATGGTCAACAGCTCGATGTCGAGGAGGTTGATGCGGATGTCGCCGGCGATGACGATGCCCTTGTCCAGGACGCGTTCGAGGATGTCGGCGAGGCTGGAGGAGGACTGCCCGTACGGCATCGGCGCGCGGGAGGCGAAGCTGCCGGGTCGGCCGGGCAGGGGTTCGGTCACGGTGGCCCTTCCTTCTTCGGCTCAGGAAAGCTGCTGCCGGAACGCCGCGATCTCTTCGAGCCGCTCGATCAGCTCGTCCTCCTGGCGGTCGAAGGTCTCCTGGTCGATCTCTCCGCGCAGCAGCTGCTGCTCCAGCTCGGCCAGCCCGCGCCAGACCGGAGCGGGGTCGTAGTACTCCTCTTCGGCCTTGTCGACCACGCGCTGGGCGACCCAGGTGACAGCGCGTACCGGGGCGACGGGGAGCGTCAGCAGGTAGGTGATCAGTCCCACAGCGTTCCCCTTCCGTGGGTTGGGGTGTGGTTACCGGACGAAGCTGTAGGGCGGCAGCGGTCCCGAGAAGCGCAGGTCGACGCCGCTGCCGATCTCCCGGGCCAGGTTGGCCTCCGCGGTACGCAGGGCCTCCTGGCGCTCTTCGGGTACGAGGAGGGAGAGGTTGAGGAAGTCGCTCCCCGAGGGCGGGTGAGCCAGGTACTCGCGGGCGAAGGCGACGAGCGCCTCGGTCAGGCCGGCCGCCAGGGCCTCCTGCCGTACCTGCACCTCGCGGGCGACGATTTCGCCGAGGGCGAGCGGCAGGCCCGGATCCCGGTCTCCGCCGCGGATCCGGTCGTTGAGGTCACTCGCCTCGGGCACGTCCTCGAGGATCTGCTGCAGCAGGGGGGCCTCATCGGCCTGCGAGGCCCTGACGTGGTATTCGGCGCAGCCCTCCAGACGCTTGAGCGCACCGAGGTAGGTCTCCTCGTTGGACTCGAGGACCTCGCGGACCGCGAGGTCGTCGGTGGCGATGTAGCCGAACTGCAGCGGCAGGATCACCCCGTCGGCCATCAGCAGCTCCTGGACCTGCTGGTGGGCGTTGAGGTCGCGGCGTTTGGGGCGGATCTCCTCGTCGATGTCGCTGACCACCGCGCTCAGCGCGCCCGCGGTGACCGTGCGCAGCGGGGAGGGCTCGGCACCGACGCCGCCGACGCCGTCCAGGTCGGTGGGGTGGTCCTTCGTGGTGATCGAGTACACGTAGAGCGGCATCGGTTACTCCTTCTCCCGCCGCACCGGGCGTCGGGCAGCCGGGCGCCGCCGCCTGGGCGCCTCTTCCACCGCCTCTTCCTCCTCTTCCGGCTCCTCGGACTTGGAGGATTTACCGGTCAGGGAATCGGTCACGGCCTCGACGGCTCCGCTGAGGGCACCCTTCGTCTTCCCGCGGGCTCCGCCTTCAAGCACGTTGCCCATGACATCCGTGAGCTGGGCGGGGGCTTTGCGGCCTGCTTCGAGGTCGAGGCGGTTGCAGGCCTCGGCGAAGCGCAGGTAGGTGTCGACGCTCGCGACCACGATCCGCGCGTCGATCTTGATGAGTTCGATCCCCACCAAGGAGACGCGGACGAAGACGTCGATGACCAGCCCGCGGTCGAGGATGAGCTCGAGGACGTCGTAGAGGCTGCTCGTGCCGCCTCCCTGTCCTCGGGCGACGGGGCCGCCGCCCTGGGGCACCATGGTCATGGCGCCTCCTTCCGCCGGTCGGCCCGTGCTCAGGTCGGCCGGTCGATCATGCCGCGCGTGTAGCGGCGGGTGCGTTCGTAGGAGATCAGCTCACCGTCCTCGTCCAGCGCGACGCGATAACTGGCCATCACGCTGGTGGTGTCCGGGATGCGTTCCAGCTCCACCACTTCCACCTGCGCCTCCCAGCCGTCCTCGGTCGGCTTCAGCGAGGAGACGGAATCCGGAAGCCGACCCAGCAGTTCAGCGAGCTGCTGCGCCGCGGCACGCATCGCCGCCGCCGCGCCCGCCTTACCGGAACGGCGCCGCGGCGCGGTGCGCCGGGACCTTTCCCTGTCCTGCCCTTCGCCGTCGCCGTCGCCGTCTGCGCGCGAAGAGGCCCGCCGGGGGCGTGCAGGTTCCGCTGCGGCCATATGCCCCTCCCTTGGGGAGACGGGCTCACAGAAACTAGAATGTCACCAAATCCAGGTATAAGCCCCATATCGGGGCAGACGCCTTTTCGAGGACGGCATCCGACCGGACCCCTTCGCGTCAGCGGACCGTGTGAGCGCGCCACTCTCCGCCGACGACACCACCAAGACCGAAAGCGCCCTGGCAGGGGAATGACCATGGAGGACACCACCAAGATCGCGCTCGCAGCCGCTGTGGCTGGGGGATACCTACTCGGCCGGGCGAAGAAGGGCCGCCTGGCCTTCACCGTGGCGACCTATCTCGCCGGTCGCCGCTTCGGGCTCGAACCCGGACAGCTGCTCAAGGAAGGCGCCTCCCGGCTCAAGGAGATGCCACAGTTCGACGAACTCGCGGAGCAGCTGCGAGGGGAAGCCCTCGACGCCGGCAAGCAAGCGCTGGCTGTCGCGGCCAACCGCAAGCTCGCCGACCTCGCCGGCGTACTGCACGACCGCACCCTCGAGCTCACCCGCAGCGGTCGGGACGAGGAGGAGCAGGGCGAGGACGAGAACGAGGACGAGGAACCGTACGAGGACGAGGAAGCCGAGGACTACGCGGGCGAGGACGACGAGGAGTACGCCGAGCCCGAGGACGAAGCGGAGGAGGGCGAAGAGGAGGAGGAAGAGGGCGAGCAGGGACCGGAGGCGGAGGCCGAAGAGGACGAGGAACCCGAAGAAGAGGAAGAGGAAGAGGAAGAACCCGAGGAGGAAGAGCCGGAGGAGGAAGAGGAAGAAGAGGAGGAGCCTCCCCCGCCGCCGCGCCGGACGCGTACCTCGGCTGGCGCACGCGGCAGCAGGACCGCAGCCCCCGCACGAAAGACCGCACGGCGTCCCACCCCGGCGAAGAAGTCAGCGCCCGCGAAGACGCCTGCGAAGAAGGCGCCACCCGCCAAGAAGGCCGCGCCTGCGAAGAGGAGCCCCGCGAAGAAGGCAGCGCCGTCGAGGGAGTCCGCACCCGCCAAGAAGGCCGCGGCGAAGAAGTCCTCCCCCGCCGGGAAGACGGCAGCGAAGAAGAGCGCCGGCGCCCGGCCCGCGAAGAAGGCGGCGCCCGCCAAGAAGAGCGCCCCGCGAAGGGCGGCCGCGAAGAAGACCAGCGCCCCGCCGCGCAAGCGGAGCACCGCCCAGAGCCCGGCACGCAAGAGCGCTGCCACCAAGTCCACCGCCAAGAAGGCCACGGGCCGCACCCCGGCCGCCCGCAAGACGGCCGCCAAGAAGACGGCGGCGCGCAAGCCGTCCACGCGGAGGTAGGCCATGGCAACCTCAGACCGCAAAGGCTCGTCGGAGTCCCTCTCCGGGATGGACAAGCTGCTGAAGGAACTCACCGGATACCTCGCCGCCCAGGCCGACCAACTGGCCGACAAGGCCACCGACAAGCTCTCCGACGTCACCGACCAGCTGTACGACGTTGCCGACAACAACGGCAGCCTCTCGGACGTCGCCGGCATCGGCGGCCGGCTCCTGCAGGGCGACTCCCCCCTGAAGGCGTTCGCCGGGCAGAAACTCGGCAACCTCAAGGACAAGGTCACCGAGGCGTTCGGTGGCGGAAAAGGCCGCGGCCGCAAGAGCAGCGGCGGCAAGGTCGTCAACATCGTCGAAGCCCTTGACGTCGGCCTGCCGCTGCGCACGGTCTACGACCACTGGACGCAGTACGAGAACTTCAGCGGATTCACCAAGGGCGTCCGCGACGTCTCCCGAAACGACGACACCACCAGTGACTGGAAGGTCAAGGTCGGCCCCTCCACGCGAAGCTGGAAGGCCACCGTCCAGGAACAGGTGCCCGACGACCGCATCGTGTGGACCTCGCAGGGCGCGAAGGGATCGACCCGTGGCTGCGTCACCTTCCACGAACTCGCCCCGTCGCTGACCCGCATCGTCATCGTCGTCGAGTACTACCCGTCCGGGCTCTTCGAAAAGACCGGCAACCTCTGGCGCGCACAGGGCCGGCGCCTGCGCCTGGACCTGAAGCACTTCCTGCGGCACGCCATGCTCACCACCGACGAACCGGAAGGCTGGCGCGGCGAGATCCGCGACGGCGAGGTCGTCCGGACGCACGAAGAAGCCCTCGAAGAGGAACAGGGCGAAGAGGCGGAGGAGGGAGAGTACGAGGACGGCGGCGCCGAGGACGACGAGGAGGAGTACGGCGACGGCGAGGAGCAGGGCGAAGAGGGAAGCGACGACGAGGACGCTCAGTACAGCGACGAGGAGCTCGAAGAGGAGGACGAGGAACCCGAGGAGGAGGGGTCCGAGGAGGAGGGGTCCGAGGAGGACGGGGAGGAAGACGAGGAACTTGAGGAGGAACCGGAGGAGGAGGCAGAAGAGGAGGCAGAGGAGGAACCGGCTCCGCCTCGCCGGCGTCGGCACCGACAGCCCGCCTGAAGCGCCCTTCGGAACAGCAGCGGACGGCCATGTGAGGGCCGGTGGGAGATCTCCCACCGGCCCTCACCCCCACGCATCACCTCACGTACCAGCCTCAACTCGGCGTCTCAGTGCTTCAGCGCGTCTTTCGCCTTCTGGGCGGCCTGCTTCGCGTCACCCATCGCCTGCTCACTCCGACCCTTGGCCTCCAGGCTCTCGTTCCCCACCGCCTTGCCCGTGGTTTCCTTCACCTTGCCCTTGGTCGTCTTGGCGACGTTCTTGGCCTTCTTACCTGCAGTCATTCCTCTCACCTCCCCGCCACTAGGTGCTCGGCATCACAGCCTGCTCAGCCCCTACCCCTCGCGAGAACGAATACGCATTTCTCTACATTCAGGACAAAGAGCAGGTCGCCGCAGTCACCGCACGGCCCCGTCCGCAGCCCCGTGGGCAGGTCGGATTGAGACGATTTGTGGCGTTCTCGGTGCTTGAAACCGGGGTAGGTGGCCCACATGGACTTCATCCCGGGGCGCCACGGCCACAAGCGGAGGGCGCGTGGGGCGCTCGTTCGCTGGATGCGACGGCCTGTCGTGGGACGGATCCTGTTGCAACTGACGGCCTGGGGTGTGCGAGTGACGGTGTGGACCGCTCGGCGGGCGCTGCGCCGCAGGGTGAGACGCGTCCTGCACGGGTGATGGACGAGGGTGAACGACGGAAACGGCTTCGCCCGCTCACGCGGGGAAGCCGTTTCCGGTACCGAGGGGACAGGCGGACGGGTTGCCGTTTCCTGTCAGTGCCTGGCGCGACTGAAGAGGCGGAAGACGCCGAGGAGGATGAGGGAGCCGACGATGGCGGCGATCCACGTCGAGATTTCGAAGAAGCCGTCGATGGAGTCGACTCCGAAAATCACCTTGCCGAGCCATCCGCCGAGCAGTCCGCCCGCGATTCCTATCAGTATGGTGATGATGATTCCGCCCGGGTCCCTACCGGGCATCAGCATTTTTGCGATGATGCCCGCAAAGAGACCGATAAGAATCCAAGCAATAATGCCCATGTTCCCTTCCCATCTCGCGGCACAGGGGTGCGGTGCACTACTTCTACGACGTCAACTACTCGGCCCACGGCCAGGAAACCGGCGCGGTCAACCGAGCGCGTCCTTGCCCTTCTCCTTGACACGCCGGGCGCTGCCGCGGGCTTCCAGGGCGGCACCCTTGGCGGCCAGGGTCTCCTTGCCCAGGGCATGGGCTGCCTTTTTCACGGCCCTGCCCGCGACTCGTTCCATCTCCGCCTTGACTTTCTCACCAGTACCCATGGCGTCCTCATTCGAGCGTCTTACGCTATGCATATGTCCGCCCATGGGACTCCCAAACGATTCCTGTGAGACCCGGTTTCGACGGTCTCGAAGTCGGGGGTACGAGGAGCAGAGAGCAGCGGCTCCGCCGTCACCGGCTCACGGGGGCGCGGGGCCGCCGCTCGGGTTCGGCCGGACCGGAATTCAGTGGCCGAGGGCGCGCTTGAGTGCGGCCTTGTCCATCTTGGAACGGCCCTCGATGTTCTTCTGCTTCGCCTCGTTGTAGAGCTGGTCCTTGGTGGGACCCTGCGAGCCGCTGTGGGAACGCAGGCCCCCGCGCCTGGAGGAGGAGATGTCCTGGAGGGAGGACCGGCTCGCGGTCTTCGACTCCCCGGAGCGGGCCCGTTCCTTGTTGACGGTGCGCGCGGCGATCTCCTCTGCACGCTTGGTGCTCTCACCGCGCTGCTCCGCGCTCTCCTTGATGTGCTCGTACTGGCGTTCACGCTTGGGGCTTGAACCGCGGGGCATGTCCACTCCTCGACTCGTGACGTACCGGTCCGGTGGCGGATCCGCCGGACCCGCACGGCGCCTGCCCGCAGGAGGAACGTCTCACACACCCTCCCACAGCCCCTCAGCCCGCCGCGCCGTCGACGCGGGGGCGCGCCTCCTCAGGAGAGTCCGGCCCGGACCAGGGCTGCCGCCAGCCGCGGCAGGTCCTCTGCGGTGACGAGGCGGGCGAGGCCCGCCGGCGTCTTCGGAAGCCCGAGCGCGGCGGCGGCCTCAAGGGCTCGGCGGTCGAAGGCGGGGCGCAGCTCCGGCCACACTCCCTGGACCTCGCGGCAGAAGATGTCGGAGCCGACCGGTCCGATCCGCGGGACCTCCTGGAGGAGCTCGCGGATCCGCCCGGGCTCACCGTCGGCGCTCTCGCGCAGCCGTCGCAGATCACCGTGGTAGCGGTCCAGGAGCAGCTGGGCGCCCGCACCGAGTGCGGTGGCGGTGCTTTCGTCGTAGCGGCGGTAGTGGGCGCGGCCGAGGGCGTCCACCCGGTCCTGCCAGGAGGCCGCGGCCATCGCCCGGGGCGTGCGCATCCCGGCCGCGAAGAGCTCGCGGGCCGCGGCGACCGCGATGTCGGCCTTGATGCGCACCGAGAAGAGCACGCACAGGCACAGGAGTTGGTAGAGCGGGGCGGGTGTGTTCCGCAGCCGGATGCCCGCTTCCTCGGCATGGGTCCGTCCGTGCTCGTCGAGCAGGTCCCTGACCGTGGTGCTTCGGGTCACGGTGTCTTCCCTCCGTCGCGGTTCCCTGCGACCTGGGCGCCGTACGGTCCGTCGTCGCGAAGTTCCGTCGCCCGTTCTCGTACGGTCTCGGACGCCGCCCCCACGGGCGACTACCCGGGGACCGGGCCTCCAGTCGCCCGCCCTCATGCGCAGGCCCGCCCCGCCTACGGGTGAGGGTGCGCGAAGGCGTCCGGCGCGACCCACTGCGATGTTTGTCGCGCCACGTCAAGGGCACGCGCCCACCGGGAGCCGCCCACCCCTGACCATGGAGGTACGAGGTCCATGACGTCGTTCGGCTATTTCCTGTCCTGCGAGGAATTCACCCCGGCCCAGCTGCTGGAGCAGGCTCGCCGGGCCGCGGACGCCGGCTTCACCCGCCTGGCCGTCTCCGACCACTTCCATCCCTGGAACGACGCGCAGGGCAACAGCCCGTTCGTCTGGTCGGTGATCGGTGCCCTGTCCCAGACCGTGGACCTGCCGGTGACCACGCTGGTCACCTGCCCCACCGTGCGCCTGCACCCGGCCGTGACGGCGCAGGCCGCCGCCACGTCGAGCCGACTGCTGGGGGGACGCTTCGCCCTCGGCGTGGGTACCGGCGAGGCACTCAACGAGCACATCCTCGGCGACCGCTGGCCCTCCTTCGACGAGCGCGCCGACATGCTGGAGGAAGCCGTCGAGGTGATGCGCAAGCTCTTCACGGGCCGCCGCATCAGCCACCGCGGCACCCACTACACGGTCGACAACGCCCGCCTCTACACCACGCCGGCCGGCCGGCTGCCCGTCCACGTCTCCGGCTTCGGCCCCAAGGCCGCGGAACTCGCCGGCCGTATCGGCGACGGGTTCGTCACCATGGGACCCGACGAGGAGGCCATCGGCCGCTTCCGGGAGGCCGGCGGTGCGGGAAAGCCGGTGATCGGCGGTCTCAAAGTGTGCTGGGACCCGGACCGGGACCGAGCCGTGGACACCGCGCACAGGCTGTGGCCTTCGGAACACCTCCCCGGCGAGCTGGCCCAGATCCTCCCGACACCGGCCCACTTCGAGCAGGCGAGCCAACTCGTCACTCGCGAGCAGGTGTCGGAGAACGTCCCCTGCGGAGACGACGTCGAGGAGCACGTGGCCGCCGTACGCGCCTACGTGGACGCGGGCTTCGAGGAGGTCTACGTCGGGCAAATGGGCCCCGGGCAGGAGGCCTTCTTCGCCGCCTACCGCGAAAAGGTGCTGCCCGCCCTCGCCGGATGACCGGTCACGGCACCCGGGTGTCCCCGATCGGAGGTTTCATCATGCGTGACATCAAGTCCCGGGAAGGACGGGACCCGTCCTTCCTCACCGTGTACCTCAACGATCACCTCACCGGCTCGGGTGCCGGCGTACGCCTCGCCGGGCGGCTCGCCAAGGCGTACCGCCGCACCGGCGCAGGCCCGCACCTGACGGAGCTCGCGGACCAGATCGAGGAGGACCAGCAGAGCCTGCGGGACGTCATGCGCGACCTCGACGTCCCGGTGCGACGCGTACACGAGGTCGTGGGCCGGATCGGCGAGACAGTGGGGCGACTCAAACCGAACGGGCGTCTCGTCCGCCGCTCCCCGCTCAGCGACGTCGTCGAACTCGAGGCGATGCTCATGGGTGTGGAGGGCAAGGCCGCGTGCTGGCGGGCCCTGCGCGCACTCGCCGCGACCGACGACCGCCTCGATGCCCGCGGCCTGGACCGTCTCCTCGCCCGCGCGGACGCGCAGGCCCGGATGGTGGACGACCTTCGCCGACGTCGCGCGGCCGAGGTCTTCGGGGCCGAGCTGACCGGGTCGGGCGCGGCCACCTCGACGGCGAGGACCGCTCGGGCCGGCAGGCCGTCTGCGCACCGGACCGCCTGATCCGGCCTGCGACAGAGGTGGCGTGCGGGGCCGACGGAACCGGGTAACGTCTTTGTCATGTTCTTCCAGAGGCCGATCCACGAGTGAGGGCGTGATGGGCCCCTGCTGACGTCCTCCGACGTCGCCGCCCGTCCCCCACCGATGCATCCGTAGATCACTTCACATCATGACCGGGAGAACCCGTGACCGACAGCAAGAACATCAACAACCCCGTGGGCCAGGGTGGCGGCCAGCGCAAGAGGCAGTCCCGCGCCGAGCGGCAGAACAACGGTCCGCACCGCAACCTCGACCGCCAGAGCGCCGCCGACAAGAAGGCGGAGCTGGTGCGCAAGATGCGCGAGAAGGCCCTCGCGTCCGAGGCCGCCCCGCAGGCGGACGACGACAGCGCACAGAGCTGACGCAGCGCCGCCGCCAGCCCCGTACGAGGACACGCCGAAGCCGGGAAGGCCCGGCGCCACGGTCTTGACGACCGTGGCGCCGGGCCTTCCCGGACATCGAGGTGGACGGCACGGACGGCTCACTCGCCGGCGAGGGCCTCGGCCTTGACCGGCGGGTTCGAGCGGGACCAGCCGCGCTCGATGAGCGCGCAGATGAAACCCGCCACGGAGACGATCACGGCGAGCACGATCCAGCCGGGCTTGCCCCAGTTGACGCACATCGCGATGACGACGATCGGCGCCACGGCCTCGGAGAGGCCGTGCCCGAGTCCCATCACTCCCTGGTACTGGCCCTGGGCCTCGGGCTTGGCCAGCGCGAACGACAGCTCGAACGTGCCTGCGGCCTGCCACACCTCGGCCAGCGAGTGGACCACGATGCCGACGAGGAGCAGGGCGACCGCGATCCACGCGGAGGGTCCCGCCGATACCGCCATCAGGATCCACGCCACCAGGAACATCGGGCCGGACAGCGCGAGCAGCCGGGCCGCCGAACGCGGGTCGGTGATGGACCGCGTGGCGGGCACCTGGGTGGCGGCGACGATGACCGCGCCGAGGAACAGGACGATCGCGGCCATCCACCGCGGTGCGTTCGTCCGCAGGACGATCCACACCGGCAGGGCCTGGACCAGCACGAAGTACTGCAGGCTCGCGACCGACGAGGCGGCGGTCAGACCCAGATAGGTGCGGTCCCGGAGAGCCAGCCACCGGGGCGTCTTCTCCTCGGCGGGGTCCTGCGCGTCGGAGGTCCGGGTCGGGGGGAAGTTCGGCAGCCGCGTCAGGATCGCCGCGGCGATCAGGAAGGTGAACGTGTCGATGAGGATCATCGTGACGTACGCCGCGCGCGTGTCGATGGCCAGGACGACCGCGGCCCCGATCGTGCCCACCGCGATCCCGACGTTGGTCACGGCGCGCAGGTAGGTGCGCAACCGTGCGCCCTGGCCCGCTTCGGCGAGCACACCGATCATCGCCCCGCGCGCGCTGACCGTTCCCGCACGGCCGACCGCGGCCGTGGCGGCCACCACGAAGAGCGGCCACAGGCTGTGCACCAGCAGCAGGCTGACGCTCGCCACCGCCTCCAGCAGCATGGAGCCGATCAGGACCTTCTTGGAGCCGCGGCGGTCGGCCAGGTCGCCGATCAGCACTCCGGCGCCGAAGCCGGCCAGCGACCCGACGGTGAGGCCGATGCCCGCAGCCGTCGGGCTCAGCCCCGCGGATCTGATGAGGAAGATCGTGCCCGCGGACAGGAACATCCCCATGCCGACGGTGTTCACGATGGTCGACATCGCCAACAGCTTCTGGTGGGGGTCCTCCGGGCCGCTCACCGCGGCACGGAGCTTTGCCAACGAGGTCGTCGGGCTCACGGGGTCACCCCGGCTGGGCTCGCGCCGGTCTCGGCGGCGAACGGGCTGCCCGCGGCGGCCTCCCGTATGGCGATGATCACTCTGTCTCCTTCTCAACTGCGGCGTGCGCAGGGGTGTTGTGCTGGTGTCGCCGTGCCGGTTCGGCCGCGGTGATCAGGGGGTGGACAGGAAGGCGTCCTCGAGCCGGACGATGTGCGACTGGGTCCAGCGGGCGACGCGCAGGGCGCAGTCGGCGTCGGACTCCCCGGGGCGCAGGCCGTCGAGGACCATGGTGCGGTATTCGTCCACACCGATTCCGCACTGCGGGGTGCTTTCCAGGCGACGGAGCAGCCACTTCTTGCGTCGGCAGAGCTCTCCGGAAAGCGCGAGGGCGGCGTCCGTCATGAATCCCGCGGCAAGTCCGGCGGAAACGCGGGCCGTCTTGTAGTCACCGGAGTCGAGCTGCCCCATGACATCGGTGAGGCAGTTCTCCGCATCGGCCTTCAGGAATCGGGCGAGGGACCGGCCGTACGACGAGCTGCGGAGCAGCTCGCGCATTTCCTTGAAGAAGGCTTCGTTCTTCAGCGGAATACCGATGGAAAGCCGGTAGATGAAGTCCTGGAGGAAGTCGCCGGTGTTGCAGAACTCGACCTCCTTTTCGAGATAGGACTTCAGCACCGTGGCGAGGGTGCTGGTCGGCCACACCCTCAGGTCGACGCGCTGGTCGCCGTAGGCGCCCATCCAGATGGTCCAGCGCACACCGCTCGGGTCGGAGCTCTGCCAGGTCTCCATCGTCTCGTCGACGGGAAGGTCGAGGTCGCCGTCGGCGAAGGCGTACATGTCGATGTCGCTGAACGTGTTGCCCCAGCCGGCCGCCGTCGATCCCGTCATACAGACGGCTTCGGCCTCGGCCAGTCCCGGAAATCGCTTGAGTATGGCCTCGAACGACAGGTCGGGCTGGGCGAGAACCGACGGCTGCTCGACAATGACCTCGACGCTTGGATTGAACATCAGAATCCTCTCGAATGGTGGGTGTCACCATGCTGGAAGTGGCTTCCCAGGGCAGCAGCCGAGATTAATCTACGTTGCCTTAATCACGCTGCGGATCACCTGCAGAACATGCTAGGATCCGCGCCCATGGACATATCAAATTATGCGGCTATATCGAAGAAATCATCGAAGCTCGTTCCGTGGAGCACGGGAACGGCAACGGGGAATGGCACCGCACTCGCGTGCATTCCGTGGGCCGGCGCCGGAGCGACTCCGTTCCGCCCCTGGGGGCCGGTGATCGGCGATGCGGCCGACGTGTACGGCGTACGGCTGGCCGGCCGTGAGAGCCGGCAGACGGAGCCGCTGCCGACGTCCCTCGACGACGTGGTCGACGAACTGGTGGCGGAGCTGGTCGCACTGGACGTCCCGCGCGTCGCGCTGTTCGGCCAGTGCTCCGGCGCCCTGCTCGCCTACAAGACGGCGCAGCGGCTGCAGCGGTCCGCCGACGGCCCCGAGGTCGCCCACCTGCTCGTCGCCTCGCAGCTTCCGCCGCGCGTCCTGGCGGACGGCGACGACGAGTCGGGTGAGGACCTCACGCGGTACGTGCCGGAGCACCTTCGCGAGGAGCCCGAACTCCTCGAGGTGCTCCTGCCGATCCTGTCGGCCGACATGCGGCTGGTCTCCGACTACGTCTACACGCCGGACGCGCCCCTGGACGTGCCGCTCACCGTCCTCTACGGCGGGAGCGACGACCTGCTCAGCGGGTCCGAGGTCGACGGCTGGCGGCACGAGACCACCGGTCGGAGCACCTTCCACGAGGTGGCCGGCGCCGATCATCTCTTCGGCGGTGCCGCGTGGTTGGAGCTCGCCGAGGCGATCCGCGCCGCGCTGAAGTAGACGTCCGGAGCTCGCGGTCGGCCTACCCATCGCCGAGGAAGGCCGCGAGCTGGCGAACGGTCGGGCGGGAGAAGACATCGACGATCTTGATGCCCGGCCAGCGCCGACGCAGGACACGGACCACGTCGACGACCATGACCGAGGTCGCGCCCAGGTCGAAGAAGCCTTCGTCCGGGTCGACGGCGTCCAGGCCCAGTGCCTCGGCCCAGACCGCCGCGACGACGTCGGCGGGGTCGCCGTCCAAGTCGACTTCGGTCGTGGAGGTGCTCGGCCGGTCAGTCATCCAGGGCCTCCCGCAGCGTCGTGCCGACCAGTTTCAGGTGCTCCAGATCGCCCGGGTCGAGCACGGTGACGATCAGGCCCTCGGCTCCGGCGTCGCGGTACTCCGCGATCTGGCGCCGCACTTCCGCGGGCGTGCCGCAGAGGGCGAAGCCCCGGACGGCGCTCGGCGCGCGGCCCAGCAGCGTCCCGAGCCGTTCCAGCCCTTCCTGGAGCTCCGCTTCGGACTCGGTGATGATCGCGTGCCCGAGCCAGGTCTTGGTGATCTCTCCGGAGTCGCGGCCCACGGCGGCGCACGCCTTCTCCAGCACGTCGATCTTGTGACGTACGGTGGCCGGCGCCCCGAAGAAGTTGCAGGCGTCTCCGTAGCGGGCCACCATCGGGATCAACACCTTCTCGCCGCCGCCGCCGATGAGGATCGGCGGGCCGTCGGGGTTGATCGGTCCGGGCACGTTGATCGGCTCGTCGATCCGGTGGTACGTGCCGGAGAACCGCGGCGCGTGCTCGGTGAACATCGCGCGGCAGATCTGCACCGCCTCGGCCAGGCCCTTGAGGCGCTCACCGGTGGTCTGGAAGTCCATGCCGTAGGCGCGGCACTCCTCCTCGTGCCATCCGGCGCCGATGCCGAGCATCGCGCGCCCCTTGCTGATGACGTCGATGGTCGTGACCATCTTCGCGAGCAGCGCGGGGTTACGGAATCCGTTGCACGAGACGAGGACTCCGAGGCTGGCGGTCGAGGTGACGGCGGCCAGCGCGGCGATCGTCGTGTAGGCCTCCAGGATCGGCTCGTCCGGCTCGCCGACCGAGGCGATCTGGTGCACGTGGTCCATGGTCCACAGGCTGTCGAAGCCGTTGGCCTCGGCGGTCTGCGCCATCTCGACGACACGGTCGAAGAGCTGGTTGTCCATGGTCCCGGGGAAGGAGTAGCCGGGTATCTGGAGGCCGACCTTGGTGATGGCGGGGCGACTCATCCGGCGACTGCCACCAGTTCGAGCACCGCGACGTCGGCGGGCGTGACGACCTGGAGGATGCCGAGTTCGACGAGGCGGCGGCAGAGGGTGAGCACGGGCTGCTCGATCTCGGCGACCGGGAGGCCGGACTCGGCGGAGAGGTCCTCGACGATCCGGGCGATGCTGCGGCGCCCGTCGATGAGCCGCCAGACCTTGCGCGCGTCGGCGTCGATCACGTAGCGGCCGATCAGCCTCTCGATCAGGAGGCCGCCCTGGTGGCGCTCGCTGAGCTCCACCACCTGGTCGGTCACGCGGGCGGTCACGTCCAGTCGGCGGATCAGGACGTCGTTGGTGTTGATGGTGCTCATGAGTTCTTCTCCGTAGCCAGGGCCTTCTCGACGTAGGTCGAAGTGGCCTCGATTGTGGGCGCGATGAAAGGCAGGTCGATCGGCAGGTCGAGCCCGAGCTCCTCGTTCAGGCAGGCCCCGATCTCCACGGCGTGCAGCGAGTCGCCGCCGAGATCGTCCAGGAAGTGCGCGTCGTGCTCGATGTGCTCGACGCCGAGGACGGTGCGCCAGACCTTCTCGACGAATTCGGTGAGGTTCGCCGTGTCGGCGCGGGTCGGCGCGGCCTGCGGGGCGCTGCCGGCCGCGTCCGTCTCCGGACGTTCGAGCCAGAACCGGCGGCGGGTGAACGGGTAGGTGGGCAGGGGGACACGGCCGCGCTGCTCGTCGCCGTAGTACGCGGCCCAGTCGACGGCGACGCCCGCTCGCCATGCCGCGGCCGCCACGTCGGCCAGGTCGAAGGACGGGCCGACGATGATCCGACCGACGCCTTCGCGGACGGACCCCTTGTCGGCGTCGTCCGTGCAGGCGGTGAGGGCCGCCTCCAGCGTCTCGGGGTCGGCGCCGGCGGCCAGCCACTGCGCGGCCGGCCGTGCCCACTGGGGCGCGTCCACCCGGGCGAAGGTGAGGCCGAGGCGGAGCAGGACCCGGGCGACGCCGAGCGCGGCGAGCGCGCCGGCTCGTTCCGGGGCGAGGCCTCGGAGGTCGGCGCGTCCGGTGAGTGCGCTGAGCGCGGAGCGCAGCAACGGCTCGGTGGGGAGCAGCCGTTCGCCCATCGCGGCCAGTTCGGCGGGGGTCCCGTGCATCGCCAGCGACCACCGTGCGGTGGGCCGGTCCGCCTCGCCGTCAGCGCGCAACTGTGCGACGGCGTCGGCGGGTTCGGTGACCACGGCCGCCCAGCGGCGGGGGAACCTGGCGCGCCCCACTCCGAGCGTGTACGCGATGTCGGCCAGTTCGGCCTCGTCGATCGAGGGCGCGGCAGCGAGCCGGTCGGCGAGCCGCTCCCGCATCCGGGCCAGCTCCTCGTCGCTGCGTGCGGAGAGCGCGAGGACCTGGCGCGAGCGCGGCGAGGGCGCGGGCTGCAGGGCCGTGGCGGACTCCAGCACGACATGGGCGTTGGACCCGCCGAGGCCGAAGGAGCTGACACCGGCGATGCGCGGTCCCTCGCCCTCCCAGGGGCGGGTCTCGGCGGTGAGGGTGAAGGGAGTCGAGGCGAGGTCGATCTCGGGGTTGGGCGTGCGGAAGTGGAGTGTTCCCGGCACCACGGCCCGCTCGACGGTCAGTGCCGCCTTGATCAGCCCGGCGGCACCCGCCGCCGCGTCGGTGTGCCCGATATTGGGCTTGACCGCGCCGAGCACGACGGGCGTTTCCGCGGGCCGGCCGGGGGTCGCGAAGACCCGCCGCAGTGCCTCGAACTCGACGGGGTCGCCGATCGCGGTGCCCGTGCCGTGGGTCTCCACGTAGCCCACTTCGTCGGGCTTGATGTCCGCGCGCACGAGTGCGGCCCGGATGACCGCTTCCTGACCGTTGATGTTCGGGACGGTGAATCCCCCGCGTGACCCACCGTCGTTGTTGACCGCCCAGCCGCGGATGACCGCCCTGCGGTGGTCACGGGCGGCCTGCGCGTCGGATTCGCGCCTCAGCACGACGACACCGGCTCCCGATCCGGGGATCGTGCCGGAGGCCTCGGCGTCGAAGGCCCGGCACCGGCCGTCGGCCGACAGGATGCCGCCGCCGGTGTGCGTGTAGCCCTCGACGTCCGGCATCAGCAGGCTCACGCCGCCCGCCAGGGCGATGTCGCAGTCGCCCGCGGCCAGGGCCGAGCAGGCGAGGGCCACCGCGCTGAGCGCCGTGGCACAGCCGGTCTGCACGGTGATGGCGGGACCGTTGAGGCCGAGCTTGAAAGCGAGCCGCGGTGCGAGGAAGTCCTTTTCGTTCGCAAGTGTGATGCGCACGTCGCCGGTGCGTCCCGCACGGGCCTCCGTCGGGGCCACGTACTCGCGGAAGTAGTGGTTCTCGCCGGAACCGACGAACACGCCGACCACCGCGTCGTGTTGCCCGGCGTAGCCGGCGTCCTCCAGCGCCTCGGCCGCCACCTCCAGCAGCACGCGCTGCTGCGGGTCCATGATGACGGCCTCGGTCGGCTGTATGCGGAAGTGGTCGGCGTCGAACGACTCGATGCCGTCGACCCGCGCGACCCCTCGCACGAAGGTGCCGTTACGGCTGCCGCCGTCCGGCCCCGTTCCGTCGCCGGTCTGCCGGTTCGACGACTCGACGCCTTCGAGGAGGTTCGTCCAGTACTGCTCGACATTCTCCGCGCCCGCGAAACGGGCCGCCATACCGATCACCGCGATAGGGGGTGCGTGAGATGGCTTCTGCTGCATCTGTAGGGCTCCTGGGATCAGCGTGGCCTCGCGGCGACTCATTCGGCTGTGGCGTGCAGTGCGGCACGCGAGAAGACATCGGCGCGTGAAACTATCAGAGAGTTGACACCGGCATCAATCGTTTTGATCACTTAACACTCCGTCAAGTAATGTGGAACCAAAGGTTCCTGTGGAACATGGTGCTCATGGCAATCCGCTGGGAACGGCCGATCTCCGAATGAGACAGGCGCTACGGAGATGCCGGATAAAACAGTCAGTCAAGGCGCCTTGCCGACGCGCTTTCGACGCAACCGGGGCAGTCCGGACCGCTCCTCACGCCCTTTCCAATTCGTCACGGAGGTCGTCCAGTTCGCTGCCGCCCGCCATCTGGCGCGTCAGTTCGTCCAGCGTGATGTCACGGCGGGTGTGACTGCCGGACATCCTGCCGCGCTTGAGGAGTACGAACCGGTCGCCCACCAGGTGGGCGTGGTGCGGGTTGTGGGTAATCAAGATCACTCCGAGTCCGGCGTCCCGCGCCGCGGCGACGTACTTCAGGACGACGCCCGACTGCTTGACGCCGAGCGCGGCCGTCGGCTCGTCCAGGACGAGGACCTTCGCGCCGAAGTGCACGGCACGCGCGATGGCCACGCACTGGCGCTCGCCCCCGGAGAGGGTGCCGATGGGCTGGTCCACGTCCCGCAGGTCGATGCCCATGCGCGCCAGCTCCGCACGAGTCGTCCTGCGCATGGACTCCACGTCCATGCGCGTGAAGGGGCCCACGCCCTTCGTCGGCTCGGATCCGAGGAAGAAGTTCCGCCAGACCGGCATCAGCGGAACCACCGCGAGGTCCTGGTAGACCGTGGCGATGCCCAGATCGAGGGCCTCACGCGGTGAGCCGAGCCTCGTCACGGCGCCCTCGATCGTGAGGGTGCCCGCGTCATGCCGGTGCACCCCAGCGACGATCTTGATGAGGGTGGACTTGCCCGCGCCGTTGTCGCCCAGCACGCAGGCGACCTCACCCGCGTGGACTTCGAGGGACACACCCTCCAAGGCCCGTACGTTCCCATAGTACTTGCCGACGTCGTCCAGTTCGACGAGCGCCGTCCGGGCCGGCGCGGCTTCCTGGCTGGTCACGGCCTTCCCCCCGGTCCTCATGACGTCGCCTCCGCGCGCTTGCGGACCCAGTGGTTGAGCAGGGTCGCCAGGAGCAACATCGCCCCGAGGAAGAACTTGAACCAGTCCGGGTTCCACTCGGCGAACACGATGCCCTTGCTGACCATCCCGAAGATCAGCGCGCCCACCGCCGAACCGACCGCGGAGCCGTACCCGCCGGTGATGAGGCAGCCGCCGATGACCGCCGCGATGATGTAGATCAGCTCGTTGCCGACGCCCTCGCCGGACTGCACCACGTCGTACGAGAACAGCAGGTGCTGACCCGAGACCCAGGCACCGAACGCGACACCGAGATAGAGGCCGATCCTGGTCCTGGCGACCGGCACACCGACCGCGCGGGCCGCGTCCTTGTTGCCGCCCACGGCGAAGATCCAGTTGCCGGCGCGGGTGCGCAGCAGGATCCAGGTTGCGGCCGCGACCATGCCGAGCCACCACAGGATGGTCACCTTGTAGTCGACGCCGCCGACGGTGAACGACGAGGCGAACACCGCCCTGGCGGAGTCGAAGCCGTCCATGTCGGCGATCGACCTGGTCGACACGGTGCCGCTGATCAGCTTGGTCAGGCCGAGGTTCAGTCCCGTCAGCATCAGGAACGTACCGAGCGTGGTGATGAAGCTCGGCAGCCTCGTGCGGGTCAGCAGGACGCCGTTGAAGAGCCCGACGGCCAGGGCCACCAGGAGCGAAACCGCGACGCCCACCCACACGTTGGCGGACAACTGGTAGCTGAGCATCGAGGAGCACAGCGCCGAGCTCGTCACCAGGACGCCGGCCGACAGGTCGAACTCGCCGCCGATCATCAGCAGCGCCACCGGCACCGCCATGACACCCATCACCGACGCCGCGTACAGGACGGTGGAGAGGCTGGAGGCGCGCAGGAAGCTGTCGGCGACGACCGCGAAGACCAGGAAGACGGCGACGGCCCCGACCACCGAGCCCAGTTCCGGACGGACCGACAGCCTGCGCAGCGGTGACCGCCCCGGCAGGCGCTCGTCGGGCCGCACGGTCGCGGCGGGCGGCGCGGGCACCTGCGGCCCGGGGCCCTTGGCGGGCTTCTCGTCCAGGCCGTTCATCGGGTGCCGCGGGCGGTGTACTTCTCGAGCTCGGGCACGTCCTTCCCGGTGACGATCGCGGGCCCCGTGAGGACCGGCTTGCCGCCGCCCAGGACATTCCCGTTCGTCTTGTACAGCCACAATTCGTCCACCGCGAGATAGCCCTGCAGATACGGCTGCTGATCGACCGCGAAGCCGACCTCTTCCGCCTTGAGCCTCTTGACCACTTCGGCGTTCAGGTCGAAGGTGTCCACCTCCGCCCTGCTCCCCGCGTCCTGCTTCGCCTTCACCGAAACCGCCGCGATCGGTGCCGCCAGGGTGATCACCGCATCGATGTCCGGGGACGCCTGCAATTTCGCACTCAGCGAGGACTGCGCACCGGGTGCGTTGGTGCCTTCGACATTCAGGTTCTCCACCGATCCCTCGAATGTCTTCTGCACTCCGGCGCAGCGTTGTTCCAGCGACACGTTTCCCTGTTCGTGGATCACGCACAGGGCCTTCTTCTTACCGCGCCGGCTTAATTCCTGACCCACTGCTTCACCGGCCACCGACTCGTCCTGACCGATGTGGCCGAGCGCTCCGGACTTCGCGGAGAAGTCCGCTCCGGAATTGATCGTCACCACCGGGATGCCCGCTGCCGCGGCCTTGCCCAGGACGTCCTTCATGGCCTCCGGTTTGGCCAGCGTCACCACGATCCCGTCGACCTTCTTGTCCACGAACGACTGGACCAGCTCAGCCTGCCCCTTGGCCTCCTTGTCGTTGGCGTAGAGGAATTCGACGTTGTCCTTCCGGGCCGCCTGCTTGGCTCCGCTCTGCACGATGTCCCAGAACGTGTCCCCTTCACCGGAGTGCGTCACCATCGCAATCTTCAACCGCGGGGTGTCCACGTTCCGGACGCTCCCGCCGGCGTCACCCGCGCCGGCTTCGTCGGCCTTGCCCCCGGAGCTGCTGCACCCGGCGACGAGCGCGATCACCGCCGTGCAGGCCGCGATCACCGCCGTCCTGCGTTTGTTGCCCCTGTGCACTGCACGCACGTTGTCCCACCCAATTCCTCAGGCCGCCCCGTGGCGGCTGGAGTTCGTACACTGCGTCCGAAGACCGGTGTTCAGCGGTCGGCGGCCGCACCCACCGAGGTCGCGGCCTGGGCCCGTACGCGCTCGACGAAGTCGGCGAGCCGCGGTGCCTCGAACAGGGCGCGCGCGCCGATCTGTGCGCCGATCTCCGTGCGGGTGCGGCGGATGACCTTCGAGACCAGGAGTGAATGTCCGCCGAGGTCGAAGAAGTCGTCCCCGAGGCCCACTTCGGCGATGCCGAGTTCCTCGGCCCAGATGCCGGCCACGACCGCCTGCAGGGAATCGCCCTGGGGGGCGTCCTGCGCGGCGGGGGACGCGGTGCGGGCGGCCGCGCGGGCCTGTTCGAGGAGGGCCTTGCGGTCGATCTTGCCGTTGGGTGTCAGCGGCATGGAGTCCACGACGCGCAAGTCGTTGGGAACCATGTGGCCGGGCAGCCGGTCGGTCAGGAACGCCCGCAGGCCGTCCGTGCCCGGGCCGCCGGGGCGTACGGTCGCCCACGCCAGCAGCCTGGATCCCACGGAGTTGCCGGTGTCGGTCGCGACGCAGGCGTCGACGACGTCCGGGTGGGCCTTCAGCGCCGCACCGACCTCGCCCAGTTCGACGCGGTAGCCGCGGACCTTCACCTGCTCGTCGCGGCGACCCACGTAGAAGAGCCGTCCGTCGGCGTCCGCGCGCGCGAGATCTCCGCTGAGGTAGGTCCGCCGCTCGTCGTCGGGACCCCAGGTCGCCGTGCGGAAGCTTCGTGCGGTGGCTTCCTCGTCGCCGAAGTACCCGCGGGCCAGGCCGGGGCCGGAGATCCAGATCTCGCCGACCTCCCCCACCGGGGTCGGTGCGCCGTCCTCGTCCCGCAGGGACACGTCCAGGTCGGGGAGCGGTACCCCGATCGGGCTGCCCGCGCCGGCGGCGGCGTCCTGCGCCGTGATGGGGCAGTACGTGACGTGGACCGTCGTCTCGGTGATCCCGTACATGTTCACCACGCGCGGCTGCTCGTCGCCCCGGCGGGCGAACCATCCGCTCAGCGTGGCCGGGTCGAGGCGTTCGCCTCCGAGCACGATCAGCCGCAGGCGGTCGAGGGCGGCCGGCCGCAACTCGTCGGCGCCGGTCAGTGCCGCCAGGGCCGAGGGCGTCTGGCTCAGTACCGTGACGCCCTCGCGGTCCATCAGGTCGAGCAGCTCGTCGGGGGCACGGGCCTCGTCGTCCTCGACGACGACGAGACGACCGCCGAAGAGCAACGCCCCCCACATCTCCCAGACGGAGAAGTCGAAAGCGTAGGAGTGCAGCATCGTCCAGACGTCCTCGGCACCGAGGTCGTAGATCGCCGCCGACTCGGTCATCAGCCGGGTGACGTTGCGGTGCGTGATCTTCACGCCCTTGGGCGTGCCGGTCGAGCCCGACGTGAACATCACGTAGGCGAGGTCGTCCGGGGCGACCTCGACGCTCAGCGCCGGAAGGTCCGAATCCACGGCGTCGCCGACGAGCACGAACGATCCGGTGTGCCACGCCTTGGCCCGCACGAGGAGTTCGTCATCGGTCACGATCACGCCCGCCCCGACCCGTTCGGCCAGGCTCGCGTGGCGGGTGTCGGGGTACCGGGGGTCGAGCGGCACGTAGGCGGCGCCCGCCATCAGCACGCCGAGGATGGCGGGGACGACCAGGCGGCGCTGGACGAGCACCGGGACGAGGTCACCGGGGCGCACGCCCGCCGCGACCAGGCGCGCGGCCATGCGTCCTGCCAGGTCGTGCAGTTCCTCGTAGGTCATCGAGGTTCCACCGGCGGTGAGCGCGGTGGCCCGGGGGCTCCCGGCGGCCTGACGGGCGAACCACGTGTGCAGCGTGTCTGCCGATGCCTCGGGCTTCGCCGTTGGACGCGCTAGGTCGTTGACTTCCGGCACAATTTCCCCCAGAGATTGCATTTAACCTGACTTCGGATTGCAGAAGATAATAGACGAACTTCGCCGTGTCACCGCGAGTAATTCCGCTCGACTCGGGAGGGTTCGTCCCATTCTGCCGACGTGGGATTTTCCACATCGGCGTCGTTCGGATCAAGATCACCAGGCGCCCGACCAGCGTTTTGCGAGGTGGGGACACCTCGCCACCAGGCAATCCGCACGCGGGACTTCAGCGGGAGGGGCGCACCATAGGGGCGATGCGATAATTTCGCCCATTCATTCACAGCCGAACACATGTAGCCTACAACCTGCTGGTGTCGCGCTATGCGCGAGCCCATTTCGGCTGTCCTCACGATGTGCCGAGTTCCGTGTTCGACGTACGAAAGCATGCTGCGGACATTCGCCATGGAAAAGGCGAACTCGTCGTGGTCGGGAGGACCGGGCCGATCCGGTCATCAGCCGGCGGGTTCGGCGATCGCGGTGAAGCGGCGCTCGACCGCCTCGACGTACTGCCGCCGGTTGACGGGATCGAAGAGGGCGAAGTGGCCGCCGGGGAAGACGTGCACCTCGCACTCCGCGGTCGAGTGGGCGCCCCACCCCGCCAGCACGTCCTGGTCGACCAGCCGGTCTTCTCGTCCGCACAGGACGGTGATGGGTGCGTCGATGCGCATGCCCCTGCTCCGCTCGGCGCTCTCCCTGCCGAGCCTGAGGTCCGCGCGCAGGGTGTCCAGCAGGGCCGTGCGCCACGCCGTGTCCTCCAGGATCGCGGCCGGCATGTCCCCGCCGAGTTCGAGCAGCCGCAGGACGTCCTCGTCGTCGGAGTCCTCGGAGAGCCAGCCGATGCCGTCGCGCGGCTCCTGCCCTGAGGCGATCAGACCGACGCAGTGCTCGCCGAGGGCGTTCGCCAGGTGGAGGCCGAGCGTGGCGCCCAGGCTGTGACCGAGTACCAGCGTGGGCAGTTCGGGCAGCCGGACCGCGTCGAGGCTGGCGAGCACCTCGTCCAGGGTGGCGCCGGGCGGCTCCGTCCTGCGGCGCTCCCGGCCCGGGAGCGTGAGCCCGAGTATCTCCACGTCGTCGGGGAGGGCACCGAGCAGCCGCAGATAGCGGTTGGGGCCACCGCCGGAGTGCGGCACGACGAGGAGCCGGGCGCGGGGCACGGGCTCCCCGTACGGTCGCAGCCGCGACCACCATGGGGGCTGGGCGCTCGTTCGAACACGCACTGTGGGGGCCTTCCTGGATCAGATGTGGGGAGGGACGGCGACGGCGACGGCGGCGGCCATGTCGTCCGCTTCGAGGGGAACGTCGGCGATCCGCCAGCCCGGCGGGGCGGCCGGCTCCGGGGTGGCGCCGACGTAGTCCTGCGAGAGGGGACGTGAGAGACCGGTTCCGATGCCCTTCAGATAGGCCTCCTTCCGGCACCAGGTACGGGTGAAGGCCCGCGGCAGGTCGGCTTCCGGGAGCCTGCCCAGCTCGGCGCGCTCGGTGGGGTGCAGGGACTGGACGAGCGGTACGGCGGCCTCGGCGGTCGCGGTCTTCTCCACGTCCACGCCCACGGGCGTGGCTGCCACGGCGATGAGTCCCAGGTGCTCGCTGTGGCTCAGGGAGAAGTGCAGCGGATCGCCCGGTACGCCCGGCCGGCCGTGCGGTTCGCCGCAGCCCGGGCAGGCCCGGCGGGTGAACGGCACGGCGGCCGGGGCCACCCCGAGGAGACGGCCGAGGACGAGCCGCAGCGCGAAGTGGGTGACCGCGTAGGTGTCCCTGTCCTCGCTGCGGCGGAACCGGGCGGCCCGGGCCCGCTCCTCCTCGCTGAGCACCGCCGCCAGGGCGCCCTCCCACTCCCCCGCCAGGTCCTCGGCGTGCACCAGGAACAGCGAAGGAGAGGGTTCCGGTCCCGCTCCCGGGACCGGACCCCCTGACGGCAGTGCGAGGGCGTCTCCCGGGGAGAGCCGCACGACGTACGGGATCACGTCAGCCAGGAGTCCGGTGCCGGGTTCCCGATCACCTTGATGGCACCGGGCTCGTCCTCCTGGATGTGGCTGGCGCCCACGATGGCGAGGTCCCAGACGTCCAGCTTGAGTTCCAGCGAGGCGAGGACACCGGCGAACTCCCGCCAGGGCAGCAGTTCACCGCGCTCCGCACCCGCCAGCCACGCCCGGACCCGTCCCGCGGGCTCCGCGAGGTCGGGACGCTCGGCCGCGCGCTCCGCGACCAGCTCGTCGATGCGCCGCACGGCGGCCGCCCGGTCGAGGGTGACCCCTCCGAACTCGCCGGAGTGCAGGACACGGTCGAGGAGCTCCTCGTCCACCGGGGAGGGCACGCCTTCCGCGAGTCGGCCGAGCAGCCGGTGACGCGGTGCGGGATCCATCAGCAGGTTCAGCTCGCGCACCAGGTCGGCCGGCTCATCGGCGCAGTGGATCATGCTGCACAGCCGGTTGGGCCGCTTCAGGAGGCTGCGCAGGCTGTCCGCGGCCTGCTGCGAGATGTCCGCCTTCCCCTTGAGCGAGCTGAGGTGGACGGTCGCGGGGACGGCGTGGCTGCCGTGACTGCGCAGGAGCAGCATCAGGGTGGGGCCGGCCTGCAGCACGATGTCGTTGACGGCGAGGCGGTCCAGCGAGGCCAGCGTGTGCTGGTGGCGCCAGAGTTCCCGGCCCGTGTGCCGGTTGAAGTGGAACATCTCGGCGCCGACGACGCCGAAGTCGTGAGCGGCGAGGAAGTCCAGGATGACCCTGAGCTTGCCGGTGGCCATGCCGTCGGGCTTGACCAGCATCAGCGCGGAGCGGTGCAGGACCTCGTCCCGCCGGCCGCCGAAGGCCTCCTGGCACTCGCTCAACCCCTCGCGGAAACAGGTGTCGAGCTCGTAGTGGTACGCCTTGACCGGCATACGCGTGAGGGTGCTCCAGTTCGTGGGGCCCATGTCGCCTATCACTCTCTCGTTCATGGTGGTGCGGGGTCCGGTATCAGCCGTGCAGCACTGCTGCCAGGCGTGCGAAGTTGGTGTCCAGGTCGGTGGAGAGACCGAACTGGAGGACGGTCATGTCGGAGAGCAGCACGCGCAGGTCGCTCTCCACCTGCTCCAGTACGGCCGGGCTGTCCTTGCCCGCCGCGAAGTCGCTGCGGCACAGGTCGAGTACCGCGTCGACCTCGAGCGGCCGGACCGTCTCGTGCTCCCGGGTCAGTACGAGCAGGGCCCGCGGGCGTACGGCGGGCCGCAGCCGGCTCTCGTAGAGGGCGGGCCATTCGACGCGCTTCTTGTCGCGCGCGGGAACCTGCGCCGCCGGCGCGTCGGCGAGCTCCGGCCTGCTCTTGATGAGAGCCGGGTCGAGGTAGGCACAGCGGGGGTATCCCCAGAACCGGCCCTCGGTGTCGTCGATGTGCCGCATCATGGCGTCCTCGCCGGCGAAGTCCGCGCCCTTGAAGAGGCCCCACGCCGTGAAGGTCGACTTGCCGACACCGCTGTCCGCGGTCACCAGGGCGGCGCGGCCGTCGACCGACAGCGCGCCGGCGTGCAGCCCGTAGTGCCGGTCGGAGCGGAGCGTGAGCACGAGGAAGGCCTTCTCGACCAGCCAGCGGCCCCACACGACGGGGTCGTCGAGGTCGGAGCGGGCCAGCGTCACCCGTACCGTCCAACGCGCGGGGGTGATCGCCGCCCGGGAGCTTCCGGTGTCGAGGACGACCACGTCCGAGGTGTCCCAGTGCTCCGGGAAGTAGGGCGGCGGCACGGGTTCGCGGTCCGTGTCGGTCAGCTCGACGGACAGGTGCACGGTCTGCGGCGTCCAGGGCGACCGGGTCGCGTCGCCGGTCCGCAGCGGGGCGCCGAAGAGCCGGCCCACCATGGCCTCGGCTTCCGGGGGCGCCGTGCAGGCGACCTGGTACCCGTAGAACTCGTAAAGCTCTTCTCGCATGCGCTATCCCCTCCGGGCGCGGTCGGTGGCCTGTGCGCGCAGGGCGCGCCCGGCGTCGTCGTACTGCTCCAGGATCAGGCGGCGCAGCGCGGGCGGGGCCGCGGCCTGGCGCTCCAGCCAGGCTTCGGCCTTGGCCGGCGCGGTGCCGTCCGCGACCGCCGGGTAGAGACCGAGGACGATCTGCTTGGCCATCTCGTGGCTCCTGGTCTCCCACACGCCGAGGACCGCTTCGAAGTACCGGTCGGTGTACGGGGCGAGCAGGGCGGGGTCGAGGCTCTCGGTGAAGCCCGCGATGACGGCCCGCTGGAGCTGGTTGGGCAGGTCGCCGCGGTCCACGACGGCCGCCCAGGCCGCTGCCTTGGCCTGCACGTCGGGCCGGGCGGCACGGGCCGTCGCCGCGTGGCACTCGCCCGCGGGGGTGGGGTCACGGCGCTGCTCGGCCGCGATGCCGTCCTCGTCGAGGCGTCCGGCGGCCGCCAGGCGCACCACGATCGCCCAGCGCACCTCGGCGTCCACGACGAGCCCGGGAACCGGTGGCGCTCCGTCCAGGAGCGCGGCGAGCAGGTCGAGGTGCGCGTCGGTACGGGCGGCCGTGACGAAGGCCCGCATCCAGGCGAGTTGGTGGTCGCTGCCGGGCTCGGCGGCGCGCAGCCGTTCGAGGGCGGCGGCGGCCCAGTCGGCCGTGAGGCGCCCGCGCTCGGCCGGGTCGGTGAAGTGGTGCAGGGCCTGCAGGACCTGGCGGTGCAGCGACTCCACGACGCCGATGTCGCTCTCCGAGCCGATCGCCGAGAGCACGAGGCTCAGGTAGTCCCGGGCGGCCAGTTCTCCGTCCCGCGTCATGTCCCACGCCGCGGCCCAGCACAGGGCGCGGGGCAGCGGGTCGGCGAAGGAGCCGAGGTGCCGCGTCAGAGCGCCCAGGGACACCTCGTCGAAGCGGACCTTGGCGTAGCTGAGGTCGTCGTCGTTGAGCAGCACCACGTCGGGGCGGCGGCGGCCCACCATGTCGGGTACGTCCGTGTACGCGGCGGCGGCGACGTCCAGTTCCGTGCGGTGCGTGCGCCGCAGCGGCCCGTTCGCACCGTCCGGCGTGTAGGAGCCCACCGCGATGCGGTGCGGGCGCAGCGTCGCCTCGCCCGGGACGCCGGGCGGCAGGTCCGGTGCCTCCTGGCGGATGCGGAAGGCGGTGATGATGCCGTCCGCGTCCGTTTCGATCTCGGGCCGCAGCACGTTGATCCCCGCGGTCTCCAGCCACTGCTTCGACCAGGTGCCCAGGTCGCGCCCGGAGGCCTCTTCCAGTGCGCCCAGCAGGTCGGTCAGCCGGGTGTTGCCGTAGGCGTGGGCGGCGAAGTAGGCGCGTACGCCCTCGAAGAAGGCGTCCATGCCGACGTACGCGACGAGCTGCTTCAGGACGGAGGCGCCCTTGGCGTAGGTGATGCCGTCGAAGTTGACGAGGACGTCGTCGAGGTCGCGGATCTCCGCCACGACGGGGTGGGTGGAGGGCAGTTGGTCCTGGCGGTACGCCTTGGCCTTCTGGTGGTTGGCGAACGTCGTCCACGCGTCGGCCCAGCGCGGGTCGGGTCCGAGTGCCTGGCAGGCGAACGAGCTGTAGGTGGCGAAGGACTCGTTGAGCCAGAGGTCGCTCCACCACGCCATGGTGACCAGATCGCCGAACCACATGTGGCTGAGCTCGTGGAGGATCGTCGCGGCCCGCTTTCGGTGCGCGGCTTCGGTGGCCCGCGAGCGGAAGACGTACTTCTCGTGGAACGTGACGGCGGCCGCGTTCTCCATGGCTCCCGCGTTGAAGCCCGGGACGAAGATCTGGTCGTACTTCTCGAAGGGGTAGGGGTGGCCGAACCGGTCCTCGAACCAGTCGAAACCCTGCCGGGTCACCGCGAGGATCTCGTCGGGGTCGAGGTGTTCGGCCAGGCTCTTCCTGCAGTACAGGCCGAGCGGAATGGTGCGGTCGCCGCACCGGTGCTCCGCCCGCACGGCGTGGTAGGGGCCGGCCACGAGGGAGACGACGTACGTGGAGAGCCGCGGTGTCCGCCCGAACGACCAGACCGTGGCGGCCGCTTGGCGCACGGCCGGGTCCCCGTCGGTGGCCTCTGCGACGGTGACGGCGGCCGCGTTGGAGACAACCGTCCAGTCGGCGGGCGCGGTCACGGTGAAACCGAACCGGGCCTTCAGGTCGGGCTGGTCGAAGCAGGCGAAGACCCGACGGGCGTCCGCGACCTCGAACTGGGAGTAGAGGTAGGTGTTGCCGTCGACCGGGTCGGTGAAGCGGTGCAGCCCTTCGCCGGTGTTCGTGTACGCGCAGTCCGCCACCACGCGTACCTCGTTGCGGCCGGCCACGAGGTGCGCGAGCTCGATCCGGGAGTCCCGGAAGACCCGGTCCGCCTCCAGGGCACGGCCGTTGACCACGACCTCCCGCACCCGGGGGGCGCGCAGGTCGAGGAAGACCGGCGCGTCGGGGTCGGCGCAGTCGAAGCCGATCTCCGTGACCGACGGGAAGGTGGCGGAGCCGGCGGCCTCACGCAGGTCGAGCGTGATGTCGTACGTGTCCACGGTGACCGCGTGTGAGCGGTGTTCGGCCTCCTGGGCCGTCAGGTTCGTCCCGGGCATGCTTCAGGCGTCCCCGCCGGTGAGGAGCCGGGACCGCAGCCGGTCGACCGTGGCGTCCGTGAGCTCGACCCGGTCCTTGAGGTAGCCGTGGACGGATCCGTAGCGGGATTCGAGGTCGGCCAGGACCAGCTCCATGATCTCCGCGGGAGCGCGTCCGTAGCCCGGCCACTTCATGACCCGGTCGGGGTTGGCGGTGCGCCAGTCCGCGAGCAGGCGCTCCGTGGCCAGCTCCGTCAGCTCGAAGTCCGCGAGGACGTCCCTGCGGTCCACTCCGAGCAGGGTGAGGACGAACACCCCGATGAGTCCGGTGCGGTCCTTGCCCGACGTGCAGTGGAAGACGATCGGGCCGGGGGCCTCGGCGATCTGCTCCAGGACCTGCCGGATCTCCTCGGCCCCGTCCTCGGTGACCTCGGCGAAGCGGTCGGCGAGGTAGCGCCACGGGTCGACGTCGGGGGAGATCTCCGCCTGGTCGTACGGCCGGTGTTCGATGCTCAGGTTGACGTAGTGGAAGCGTTCGGCCTCGGGCACCCGGCCCTTGGCCTCGATCTCCCAGGGATAGCGCAGGTCGATGACGCTCTGCACGCCGAGCTCCAGGAAGCGCTCCCAGTCGGCCCCCTGCAGCTTGCCCAGCGAGTCCGCCCGGTACAGCGTCTGCCAGGCGACGGTCCTGCCGTCGGCCGAGCGATAGCCGCCCAGGTCACGGAAGTTGTGCAGTCGCTCGAACGCAACGTGCCGGTTCATCGGGTCTCTCCTTGTTCGTCGGGCACCGCTCGTGCCGAAGCCGCGAGTACACGGTTGCTCCAGGCCGGGCTGCCGGTCACTTCCTCGCCGAACCAGTCGGGCGGCCGGAAGCTCCTGGCCTCTTCCACGCTGTCGAACTCGACCTCGACCACGCGCAGTCCGGCCAGGGCCCCGTCGTACTCGTCGACGGTCGCCACGTGGTGCTCCAGGGGAACGTTCCAGCGGTACTTGCTCAGGCAGTCGCCTCCGGCCAGGTCCCAGAGCTGTGTGAAGACCGCGTCGTCGATCTCGAACTCGACCTCCTGGCGCACCATGGCGCCCGAGGCGGCGTCGAAGGTCTTCACCGTCATGAGGCGGGCGTCCCGCTTGGACCGGACCCGGAACTCCACGGCAGCGCCCTGCGGCGACAGATAGGCCTGGCGCAGCTGTTCCCCGGTCGTACCCGGGGGCACCTGCCAGCCGTCCGCCACCGTGAACTTGCGCTCGATCTCCAGACTCATCGCACGACCACCCGCAGCCCGCTGTCGGTGGCGAGCCGCGCCCGGTCGAGCTTCCCCGACGGGGCGAGCGGCATCTCCGACACCACCACGATCCGGTTGGGCAGCATGTGCGCGGGCAGCCTCGTCCGGCACGCCTCGCGCAGCTGCGCGATGAGCTGCTCGGTCGCCGTCCGGTCCGGGGCGAGGGCCGCGTAGGCGACGAGGAGCGACTCGCCGCCCGCGGTCTCCTCGGTCAGGACGACCGCGTCGAGGACGTCGGCCTCGGCGCGCAGGGCCGCCTCGACCTCGCCGAGTTCGACGCGGAACCCGCGCAGGCTGATCTGCCGGTCGTTGCGGCCGAGGTACTCGTACGTGCCGTCGGACAGCCGCCGGGCCACGTCACCGGTGCGGTACCAGGTGCGCGTCTCGTCGTCGCCGGCCAGCCTGAGGCGGGGGAACCGCTCCGCCGTCAGGTCCGGCCGCCGGAAGTACCCGTCGGCGAGCCCCAGGCCCGCGATGTACACCTCGCCCGGCTCGCCCTCGGCCGCCGGCTGCCCCTCCGGGGTCAGCACGGCCATCCGGTGGTGCGCGAGCGGCTCCCCGATCCAGGTGCCGGACCCGTCGGACGCCACCCGGTCCTCGGTGAGCGCACCGAAGGTGGTGTGCACGGTCGTCTCGGTGATGCCGTACATGTTGACCAACGTCTCGGCGTCCGGCCGCAGTTGCATCCACCGGCGCACCGACATGGGGTCCAGCTGCTCGCCGCCGAAGACCACGTAGCGCAGGGCGAGCGGGACGGGGGCTCGCTCGTACGCCTTCGGCATGTACTTGAAGAAGCTCGGGACCGCGTTGAGCACCGTGACCCGTTGCTCGGCGAGGAGTTCGAGGAACGCCGCGGGACGACGGGCGGTCTCCGGCGGCACGATCACGAGCCGTCCGCCGAACAGCAGGCTGCCCCAGATCTCCCATACGGAGAAGTCGAAGCTGTAGCTGAAGTACTGCGTCCACGTGTCGTCGGGACCGAACTCGAACGGGCCGTCGGCGCAGGATCTGAACAGTTCGAGGACCGCGCTCTCGGGGACGGCCACCCCCTTGGGCTGCCCCGTCGACCCCGACGTGTAGATCACGTAGACGGGGGTGCCCTCGGGCCTCGGCAGGGGTGCGGCGGATGCGGCCGCGTCACCGTCCGAGCGCGCCACCCGGTCGAAGCCTGCGGGCAGCGCGGCGTTGTCCGGCGCCGAGATCACCGCGCGCACGCCGCTGTCGCGCACCATGAAGGCGAGCCGGTCCGCCGGGTACGAGGGGTCCAGCGGGACGTAGCCGCAGCCGTGACCGAGGACGCCGAGGATCGCCGCGACGACCTCCCAGCCGCGTTCGAGGCTGATGCCGACGAGGTCCCCGGGGCGTACGCCGTGGAGCGCGAGGCCGGCGCGGTACTCCCGCGCCGCGGTTTCGAGTGCGCGGTACGTGATGTCGAGCGGGCCGTCCGTGATCGCCACGGTGTCGGGGCGCTGGGCGGCCTGCCCGGCGAACACCTCGTAGAGGGAGGTGGCCTGCTTCAGCTCGTGCATGGTTCTCCCGGTCACTCGGCGGACTTCGTCGGCAGGGCGACGAGGGCCGCGTGCAGCCTGTCGTAGCTCTCGTCCAGGTCGTCGGAGACCTGCAACTCCCACAGCGGCAGCCCCGCCAGGAGCTCCCTGAGGTCCTCCTCCACCGCGGCGACGCCTTCGGCGCTCTTCGCGGTGGCGTAGTCCTCGCGGCAGCGGTCGAGGGCCTCTTCGATGTCCAGCTCGCGCGGTGCCGCGCCCTCGCCCCTGACCAGGAAGACCAGGCAGGAGGGACGGGCCCGCGACAGCAGGCGGTCCTCCAGCGCCGCGGGGACGGTGACCCGGCACTTGGCGCCGTTCTCGATCGGCGCGGCGGTCGCGTCCTGGAGCGCCGTGCTGCGGGCGATCATCTCGGGGCTCAGGTACAGGGCGCGCGGGTAGCCCCACAGCGCGCCGCCGGGCTCGTCCATGTTCCTGGCCAGGATGTCCTCGCCCACCAGGCGCGCCCCGCGGTGCAGCGCCCAGTACGTGAACGTCGACTTGCCGACGCCCGCGGCGGCCGTCAGGACGGCGACCCGGCCTTCGGTCTCGATGGCCCCCGCGTGCAGCGGGTAGCTGCGCGGGGAGCGGCAGACGAGGTACAGGAAGAGGCGTTCGAGGATCCACCTGCCCCACACGGCGGAGCTGTCCAGGTCGGTCCGGGCCAGGACCAGTTCACCCGAGGCGCTCGTCGGGTCGAACACGCAGCGGGAGCTGGCCGTGTCGATCACGATGGGGTCGCCCGTCATCACGTCCAGGTTGTGCGGCGGGTTCACGGCTTCGCCGGACGGACCGTCCTGCACCGAGAAGCCGAGGCGCACCGTGCGGCTGTGGGCCCCGGTCAGGGCGTCGGCGGCCACGGCGGGGCCGAAGAAGTCGCGCACCACGCCGCTCGCGGCGACGTCGTACGAGCATTCCACGCGGTAGCCGTAGCACTCGTGCACGGAGTGGATCCGGTCGGCGCCGAGCGTCGGGGCCGTGACCCGCATGGTGGTCGAGACGTCCTGCGCGGTGGGGACGAGGTGGAGCCGCTGGACGCCGCCTTCCGCGCCGTCGGCCGCGTCGGGTCCGGCTGCCGGGCCGCAGTCCGGGCACGGCTGCTGGGTGAACCCGGCGAACCGGTAGGCCACTTCCATGATCCGGTTGCGGTCGGTGGCGCGGAAGTCGGCGGTCAGGTGCACGCCGGCGCGGTGCGCCTGGGCCATGAGCCAGCGCAGGATCGTCGCGCCGGTGCCGAAGGAGACCACGCGGCAGGACGTGGCCAGGAGCTTGAGGCGCCAGCTCTTCCTGCCGCGCTCCAGCAGCATCACGCCGACGGCACCGTGGCTGCCGAAGCGGTCGGTCAGGCTCATGACGAGGACGTCGTGGTCCGGGTCGGCGAGCAGGGCCCGCAGGTCGGCGTCCGAGTAGTGCACGCCGGTCGCGTTCATCTGGCTCGTGCGCAGCGTCAGCTCCTCGACCCGCGCCAGGTGCTCGTCGCCCGCGTGCTCGATGACCAGGCGCAGGTCGAGCGACTTGAGGAACTCCTCGCTGGATCCGACGTGTTCCTGCTCGGCCTGTTCGCGCTGGAAGCCCGCCTGGTACATCGCACGGCGGTTCGCCGCGTCCTGGGTGACGTGGGCGGGGCTGAACTCCGCCAGCCCCGTAAGCTCCGTGGCGCGCTCTGCCCCGTAGGTCCGCACGGCGGGCAGCTCATGGGCCACCTCGGCACGCTCGGTGGGCTGGTCGTCGATGAAGGCGACGACCGACTCGGCGAACTGGAGCCGGCTCGCGATGGTGCGGACGGAGTCCGACTTGCGGCCCCAGCCGATCTGGGGGAAGACGAAGTACTCGGCCATCCCGAGCTTCTCCAGCCGCTCCCAGGCGAGGTCGTGGTCGTTGCGGCTGGCGACGGACTGCAGGATGCCCCGCGCGTCCAGCTCCACCACGGTGCGCCGGATCTCCTCGGGCAGCTCGACCTCTTCGTCTTCGAGGATCGTGCCTCGCCACAGGGTGTTGTCCAGGTCCCAGACCAGACACTTGACCAGGGGCTGGTCGGCTTCGGCCGGCGTCGGCCCGGCTGCGGATTGCGACATGGTCAGATCTCCCAGAGTGTGGCGGCCCAGGCGGCGACCGGGCTGTTGTTCAGGACGAGCACGTGATCGCCGCGCCGCAGTCCGCCTTCGGCGAGCAGCAGTTGCAGGTTGAGCACGACGTCCATCGCCCCCAGGTGGCCGAACTCCGTGAGGTGGCGTCGGCAGACGGGGTGGATGGGGAGGCCGAGCAGGGTCTCGTAGAAGTCGAACGCTCCCGCGGTGACGTTCTGCATGAGCGTTGCGGCGACGTCCTGCTTGCCGATCCCCGCGTCGGCGAGCACCTCGTCGACCAGGCGGCCCAGGCGCTGGCGGCTGTGCAGGGCCAGCTCGAAGCGGTAGCGGTCCGCCGACTGGCATTCCTCCCGCCACTCGTACCAGGGCGCGGACTTGTAGTCGACGCGGAAGAGGTCGTGGAAGGTGCCGTCGCTCTCCATGCGGTGGGCCCGCAGCACCGGACGGCCACCGCGCACCATGGTCATGGCGTACGCGCCGTCGCCGATCACGGTGACCGGGTAGCGCACCCGGTCGGCCCCCGTGGGCCGGCTGGCGTGGGCGATGACCGCGCTGTCGCGGCCCGGGTCCGCGGTGATCAGGTCGCGGGCCAGCGCCCACGCCGCACTGGACCCGGTGCAGCCGAGGCCGTCCACGGTGAAGGAGAAGGTGCGCGTCAGGCCGGCCTCCGCCTGCACCTGGCCGACGTCCGAACCGAGCAGCACGTCCGGGGAGCGGGGGCTGACCAGGATCAGCAGATCCGGGTGGTCGGTCTCGGCCAGGCCGAGCCCGCGTACGGCCTCGGCCGCGAGGCCCGCGGTGGCGCGCCCGTCGAACACGCCGACGGTCTCCACGCCCGAGCCGCGGGCGAACTCGGCTTCCTCGTGGCCGAGCAGACCCGTCTCGGGCAGGTCGGCCACCTTGGTCCGTTCGTCCGGCAGCAGGCAGTGGATGGCACCCAGGCCGATCTCGTCGCCGTAACCGTCACGCTTCGTCATGCCCACACCGTCATTGCCTCGTCAGCCAGGAGCAGCTGGCTGATCTCGTTGCTTCCTTCGATGATTTCCATCAGCTTCGCGTCCCGGAAGGCGCGGGCCACCACGTGCGAGGAGGTGGCTCCCGCCGACGCGAGCACCTGCACGGCGCTGGCGGCGCCGCGCGCCGCGTGCCCGGCGGCCACGTGCTTGGCGAGCACGGCCGCCGACGTGTGCTGCGGCCGCTTGGCGTCCCAGTCGGCGCTGGCACGCTCACAGGCGTGGGTCGCGGTGCGCTCGCCCACGTGCAGTTCGGCGATGTGCCGTCGGATCAGCTGGTGCTGCGCGAGCGGGCTGCCGAAGGTCTCCCGCCGTGCGCTGTGGCGTACGACCTCGCGCAGGCAGGCCCGCAGCATGCCGACGCACCCCCAGGCCACGGAGATCCGCCCGTGGGTCAGCGGTGAGGTCGCCAGCATGGTCACCGGCATCCCCGCCCCGCCGAGCAGGTACTCCGCGGGCAGCCGCACGCCGCTGAGGCGCACGGTGGAGTGCCCGGCCGCACGGCAGCCGAGCGGGTCGGGGACGCGCTCGATGCTCACTCCGGGGGCGTCGGCCGGGACCACGGCCATGGCGGCCCCGTTGCCGTACCGGCCGAAGACCACGAGCAGGGACGCGTAGTGGGCGCCCGTCACCCAGGTCTTCACGCCGTCGACGACGATCGAGTCGCCGTCCCGGGTGATCTCGGTGGCCATCGCGGCCAGGTCGCTGCCGGCCCCCGGCTCGCTGAACGCCACTCCCGCGCTCTCGCCGGACGTGAGGCGCGGCAGGAAGTCCGCCTGCTGCTCGGCCGATCCGAACCGGGACACGGTCCAGGCGGCGATGCCCTGCGACGTCATGATGCTGCGCAGGGAGCTGCACACCTCGCCCGTGGCCGCGATCAGCCGTCCGTTGTCGAGACTGCTCAGGCCGAGGCCGCCGAAGTGTTCGGGGACGTCGGCGCAGAGCACGCCCTTGGCGCCGAGCTCACGAATCACCTCGCGCGGCAGTTCGGCGCGGCGGTCCCACTCCTCGGCCGCGCCCTCGGCGAGACCGGCGACGAGGACGGCCGCCTGCTCCATCGCCTCGTTCACGAGCCGGCCCCGTCCCGTAGCCGCTCGACGAGCGCCACCATGGCCCGCACGCTGCGGAAGTTGTCCATCCGCAGCTCGTCCCCCTGGACCGCCACGCCGTACGCCGTCTCCACGTGGACGACCAGCTCGAGGGAGAACAGGGAGGTGATCGCCCCGGAGGCGAACAGGTCGGTGTCGGGGTCCACCGGCACCTTCACGCGGCCCTCCAGGAAGGAGAGCAGCGCGGTCTCTATCTCGGCGGCGGTCGGCTGGGCGGAAGAGGTGGTGGACACGGTGATCAGGGGCCTCTCGGTCATGGGTCCCGAAGGGACGGCGGTGGTCGGGTCAGGGTCCGGACGGATCGGGTCAGGGTGTGTACGCATAGAAGCCACGCCCCGTCTTGCGTCCGAAGTCACCCGCGGCGACCTTGCTGAGCAGCAGGTCGCACGGCGCGTAGCCGGCGTCGCCGGTGCGCTCGTGGAGGACGCGCAGACTGTCGACGACGTTGTCGAGGCCGATCAGGTCCGCGGTGGCGAGCGGGCCCGTCGTATGGCCGAGGCAGCCCTGGAACAGGGAGTCGACGCCTTCGTGGGAGGCGATGCCCTCCTCGACGATCCGGGCGGACTCGTTGATCATCCGCTGGAGGATCCGGTTGATCACGAAGCCGGGGCCGTCTCCCACCACGATCGACTCCCGGTCGAGGGCGGTGAGCAGGGCCAGGGCCCGGCCGAGCGCGGCTTCGGAGGTGCGCGGCCCCCGGATCACCTCGACGGTGCGGATCAGGTACGGCGGGTTCATGAAGTGCGCGCCGAGGACGTCGGCCGGACGGGCGGTGTGCCCGGCGAGCTCGTCGACCGGGATGCCGGAGGTGTTGGTCACCACCGGCGTGCCGGGGGCCACCAGCTCGGACACCTCGCTGAGGACCTTGGCCTTGACCGCCGGCAGTTCCACCACGGCCTCCACCACGACCGTGGCGCCGCGCACCTCGTCGAGGGAGGTGGTGGTCACCAGCCGGGGGTGCGTCGTGTCGCGCGGCAGTTTGCCGAGGAGCTGCCCCTGGCGGATGCGCAGCGGCACCTCCTGGGCGGCCCGTTCCAGGGCGGCGGCGTCCACGTCGACGAGGACCACCGGGATGCCGTGGCCGAGGGCCAGCGCGGCGATTCCCACGCCCATGACTCCCGCGCCCAGCACGGCGAGCAGATCGGTCTGCTGTCGTTCCGTCACGTCTTCCTCACTCATTTCGATCGGGTCCGGGTGCGCCACGGCTCCCGAGCAGTTCCAGATAGGCAGGGTCCTTGCCGGCGAGGTGCCGCAGCGCCGTGCGCAGCAACTCCCCGCTGGGCTCCGGGCTGTGGCCGCTCTCGGCCAGCCAGGGGCGCCATGCCACGGCTTCGACGGCGCTGTCGCCGCTCTCGTGTCCTGCGATGTCGTAGAGAGCCATGCTGCTGAGCACCTCGTTGTCCGAGGCCCGGGCCCGCTCGACCACCGCGGAGAGCCAGTCGGACCGGCTCAGCGGCTCGGTGGGCAGTCCGGCCTCGCCAAGCAGTGCGAACAGCCTTTGTGCGCTGACCCCTTCGGGCGCCACGAGGTGGAAGGCCCGCCCCGCCGCGCCGGGTGTGAAGGCGAGGTCGACGACGGCGCGCGACACGAGGTCGACGGGTGCCATCGGCATCGGCCGGTCGTCCAGCGGGTGGACCCCCGTGGCGAGGCCGGCGGCCAGCATGCGCCAGAGCATGTCCTTCGGGTTGCAGGCGCCGGTGACGGTCGAGCCGAGGATGAGTCCGGGCCGGAACACGCGGACGCGCATGCCGTCCGTCTCCGCACGCTCCAGGAGTCGTTCGCAGACCCACTTGCCGACGCCGTAGCCGCCGGCGGCCGGGTCGAGCGGCTGCTCCCGCGTCTCCAGGGTCCGGCCGTCCGCGCCCAGCGCGGCGCCCGTCGCCGCCAGCGAGGAGACGAAGTTGAACTCGCGCACGCCGTGGCGCCGCGCCCAGCGCAGCAGACCGAGGGTGGGGACGACGTTGTCGTCGCGCAGTTCGCTGTACGGCTCGGTGAACACCACCCGGGCGGCGCAGTGCACGATGTGCCCGACACGGCTTGTCAGTTCGCCGTCGCGGTATTCGTCGCAGACCTTCTCGACGTCGCGCAGGTCGCCGGTCACCACCCGTACCCGCTCGGGGTCGGGTGCGGGCAGCCCGTACGAGGCCGCGGCGTCCCGCAGACGCCGTTCGCCCTCGGCTTCGCTGTCCGCACGCACCAGGCAGTACACCCGGCGCTGCGTCGCGACGAGGTGCTGGTGCAGCAGGAACGCGCCGAGGAAGCCGGTGGCTCCGGTGAGGAAGACGTCGGTGCCCGGGGCGGTGGCGGATGACACCTCTCCCAGGGACAGCCCGAGATCGGCGTCGACGAGTGCGCCCTCGCCGTCCGCGATCTCCCCGTCGGCGTCGTGCCCGTCGGGGTTCGCCCCGTCGGCGGGCGTCGCGTCCTTGGCCTTCAGCCCGGCGCGCACGGTGGCCGCGAGCTTGCGCACGGTGGCCCGACTGCCGCCGACGCGGTGCAGGTTGACCAGGACGCCGAGCCGCGCGTGGACCTCCAGCCCCATCTTCACCGACAGCAGGGAGGTCCCGCCCAACGCGCCGAACTCGTCGTCGAGGCCGATGTCCGGAGTGCCGAACAGCTCGGTCCAGATGGCGAGGAGCGTCTCCTCCGTCACGTCGGAGCCCGTCGGACGGCCTTCGGCCGCTGCGCCGGTGCCCGCCGCAGGGGCGGGGGCGGATACGGCCCGTACGTCGATGCGGTCGAGGGCCCAGTAGCGGCGCCGCTCGTAGGGATACGTGGGCAGGGCGAGCCGCCGTCCGCGGGCGCCGCGCGCGAGGTACGCCCAGTCGACCTCGGCGCCGTGCAGCCACGCCGTGGTGACGGCCTCGTCCAGGGCGTCCGGCTCCGGCACGCCCTGCGGGCCGAGCACGAGCAGGTGGGCGCCGGCCGGGGCGTCATCGGCAGACAGCCACAGGACGTGGGTGTGCGGCGCCGGATCGGCGGGGGCCTGCGTGACCACGTCGGCCCGGCCGTTGAAGGCCTTGACCAGGTGGTCGAGGAGCGGCTTGGCCGGGACGGCCTCCCCGTGCTCCGGCGCGACCAGGACGACCTTGCCCGGCGTGGCCCGCACGGTCCGCGCATGCGGGGGACGCGGCAGCCGCAGGGCGGCGGCGAGCCGGTCCGGGGCGGCCGTCACGACCCGGCGTTCGGCGAAGGAGCGCCGGCCGACCCGCAGGGTGTGGGCCACGTCGCCCGCGGGCGCGCCGGCGTCCAGGCTGTCGGCCAACAGCCGTGACAGCGCGTCCAGTTCGGTGCGGGTGCGCGCGGACAGGACCAGACGTGTCCGGTCCGCGGGCTCGGCCGCGGGGCGGGTGGGGGCGGGCGGCGGGGCGAGCACCACGGTGGCGTTGGTGCCGCCGAGGCCCATCGAGTTGACCAGGACGTGCCAGTCCTCGCCGTCGCCGTCACCGTCGTCGATCGGTGAGGGTTCCTTCGGGATCCGGAAGGGGCTGTCGGCGAGGACGCCCGGGTCACGGGGGTGCTCGAAGGACGGGTGCGGCGGTACGACACCGGTGTGCGCGACCTGGACGGCCTTGATGAACCCGGCGATTCCCGCGGCCCATCCGGCGTGCCCGATGTTGGCCTTGACCGACCCGAGGGCGCACCCGCCGGGGCTCGGCTGCAGGGTGCCCGCGCTCTCGGCGGCGGTCCGAAACCCCTCGGTGAGACCGCGGAGTTCGAGGCTGTCGCCCAGCTGGGTGCCGGAGCCGTGCGCTTCGACGTACCGCACCGTGTGCGGGGCCGTGTCCGCCACCGCGAGCGCTCCGGCGACGACACCGGCGAGCCCGGTGGAGCTGGGCGCCGTGAAGCCGGAGCGCTGGGAGCCGTCGTTGCCGACCGCGCTGCCGCGCACCACGGCGAGCACGGGGTCGCCGTCGGCGAGCGCGTCCGCGAGGCGGCGGAGCACCACGGCTCCCGCCCCGGCGCCGGCGGCGGTGCCGGTGGAGCGGGCGTCGAACGGGCGGCAGTGCCCGTCCTCGGACATCACCCCGCCGGGCTGGTAGTGGTAGCCGACCAGCGGGTCGCTGACGGCCGCACCGCCGACGACGGCCAGGTCGCATTCGCCGGACAGCAGGCTGAGGACGGCGTAGTGCACTCCGGTGAGGGAGGACGAGCACGCCGTCTGGACGCCGACCGAGGGGCCGCGCAGGCCCAGTTTGTACGCGACGCGCGAGGCCAGGAAGTCCGGCGCCCCGCCGAGGGTGAGGTCGAGGTCGTCGACCGCGGCGGCGAGGCCGCCCTCACGCAGCTTGGCCGCCTGCAGGGCCACGGTGTAGGGGCTCGGGCCGCCGCTGGCGAAGACGCCGACGACCGGCCCCGTACCGGACTCGCCGGGTGCGTGCCCGGCGGACTCCAGGGCCTCCCAGCAGACTTCGAGGAAGAGCCGCTGGCCGGGGTCGATGCTTTCGGCCTCGGCCGGGGAGTAGCCGAAGAAGTCGGCGGCGAACAGTTCCACGTCGGGGACCGTCGCGGCCACCCCGACGAAGTTCGGGTCGTTCAGATCCGCGTCGGACAGGCCGGTGGCCCGCAGCCTCTCGTCGGACTGGGCACGCGTGGACACGACCCCCGACATCAGGTTGTTCCAGTACGCCCCGGTGTCGGGGCCGTCGGGGAATCGGCAGCCCAGGCCGACCACCGCGATGTCCGTCGTACGGCTCATGCCCGGTCCTCCGCGGTCTCGGAACGGTTGCGGCCGAGCAGCTGGGACCGGGCGCGCGCGCCCAGGCCCGCGTCGACCGCGGCACCGGCAGCGGCATCGGGCCCCGCGGTGAGCAGGGCGGCCTGTGCACGGATGGTGGGATGGTCGAAGAGGTCTTCGAGGGCGATCTCGCGCATCGCCAGTTCCTCCAAGTGCTCCTGGAGAACCATGACGAGCAGCGAATGTCCGCCCGCGTCGAAGAAGTTGACGTCGGTGTCCTGGACCTCGGTGCCCAGCACCGTGCTCCAGATCCGTCGTATGTCCTCCGTCGGGTCCGTCACGGCTGTGTGTCTCCAGTCTCCGGACCCTGTTCGGGCCGGTCGGCGTGCGCGCCCTGGGGCGCCGGGGTCAGATCGTTCAGGACTCGGAAGTCCGGATGTGTGGCCAGCAGGTCGGCGGCGCGCGCCAGGTCGCTCAGCAGAGCGTCCACGGTCGTCCGGTCGAACAGGGCCGTCGAGTAGGACAGTTCGAGCTCGATGTGGTCGTCGGTGTCCCGCAGCATCAGTTCCAGCTCGTACTTGATGCGCAGTCCGGGCGGGGTCGCCTGCCGGGCCCGTACCCCGGGCCCGAGGTCGGGCACGGCGGCCGGACCCGACGCGGCGGTCACGAGGACCGGGGTGACGGGCGGGCGTCCGAGGCCGCGGCCGGGGTCGAGTCCGGCGACGAGCTCCTCGAAGGGGACGTCCGCGTACTGGTAGCTCGTCAGGCTCTCCTTCCTTACGGAGGAGAGGAGTTGGCGCCAGGTCGGGTCGTCCCTCAGGTCGACCCGCAACACCAGCGTCTTGATCAGCATGGCGACCGCCTCGGTTCCCGCGACGCTCTCGCGCCCGGCCCAGGGGAAGGCGAAGAGGAAGTCGCGCTGGCCGCCGTGCCGCGCGAGTGCCGCGGCCAGCAGGGCGGGCGCCGCCATCGACGTGGTGACACCCGCGCCGGCGAGGACCTCGCGCAGCCGGGCACTGGTGGTGCCGGACAGCCGGACGCCGCAGCTGTCCGCCGCGGTGTCCTGCACGGACGGGCGCTCGCGGTCGCGCGGGAGCTCGATGTCGGTGGGCGCTCCGCGCAGCCGCTCCAGCAACCCCTCCACGCGGGACGCGCGTTGGTCGGCGCCGAGTGCGGCCCAGTCGTCGGGCAGGGCGGCGGGGTGGACCGCCGGGGGCAGGTCGGGCCGTGCACCGGCCACGACCGCCCGGTACGCCTCGCCCAGCTGGCGCATCAGAAGCTGCTGGGCCCAGCCGTCGGCGACGATGTGGTGGCACACCAGGACCAGTACGGTCCGGTCGCCGACCGCGGCGATCTCCGCCCGGGCCGGAGCATCCTGGGCGAGGTCGAACGGGGTCCAGCACAGCTCCTTCAGCTGCTCCGCGACCTGTTCGTCGCCGCGCCCGCTCCAGTCGCTCAGGCGGACCTCGGGGGCGGTTCCGTCGGTCGTGTAGAAGACCTGCCTGCTGGCACGGTCCAGGGCGAACCTGGAGCGCAGCGCCGGGTGGTGCCCGAGCACGTGGGTCAGGGCCTCGGCCAGGGCCCGGCGGTCGACCGGGCCGGTGAACTCCACGACGGTGGGCGCCAGGTAGGCGGTGCGCTGGCTGGCGAGCCGGTCCAGGAACACCATGCGCTGCTGGATCGGGGTCGCCGGGTGACGGCCGTCCCGCGGCGTCGGCGCCACTTGGCCGCGCGGCCCGCCGGCTGCGGTCTCCCGCAGCCGGGCGAGGCCGTCCACGGTCGGCTGTGCGAGGAAGGCCCCCAGCGCCGGCGCGGCGCCGTCCTCGCGCTCGATGGCGGCCAGCATGCGCACGGCCAGCAGGGAGTGCCCGCCCAGCGCGAAGAAGTCGTCGTCGGGAGCGAGCGAACCCGCCCGGAGGGCCTCCGCGGAGGCGCCGAGCCGGCCGTCGGCCCCCAGCGCGGACAGGAACTGCTCGCTCGCCCACCGCTGCGCCGGGTCCAGCTCGGCCGCCCGTCGCTCGGCCCGCGGCAGCGGTACGTCCCGCAGCGCGCGCAGCGCCCGGAAGTCGATCTTGTCGTTCGGGGTCATGGGCAGGGCGTCGACCGCGTGGACCGCGCCGGGCAGGACCGCCGCGGGCAGCCAGCGCAGCAGCGGCCCGACCAGTTCGTCGTGGGTCGGTGCCGCGCCGGGGTCGGCGAGGACGACGTACGCGACGAGGCGCTCCGGGTCTGCGTCGTCGACGGTGACCGCGGCGGACAGCACGGCCTCGTGCTGCTCCTCGAGGAGTGCGGCGACCTCGGCGGGTTCGATCCGGTTGCCGAGGATCTTGACCTGGTCGTCGGCGCGGCCCAGGTACTCGATCAGGCCGTCGCCGCGGACCACGACGCGGTCCCCGGTCCGGTACATCCGGGCGTCCGGCTCGTCCGCCGGGGCGAACGGATCCGGGAGGAAGGCCGCGGCGGTGAGGTCGGGGCGGCCGAGATAGCCCCGGGACACGCCGTCCCCCGCGAGGTAGAGCTCGCCGGGCACGCCGGGCGGCAGCTCCTCCCCCGCGGGCCCGAGCACGTAGGCCCGGGTGTTCCACACGGGTGAGCCGATCGGGGGCGCCTGCGGGTCGTCCGGGTCGACCGACGCGGACAGGCTGGTGCACGAGACCTCGGTGGGCCCGTAGACGTTGCGCAGGGACACCTGCCAGCGCTGGGCGCACTCCGCGGCGAGGGCCCGGGTGAGCTTCTCGCCGCCGAGGTGGATCAGCCGCAGCGAGGTGCCGGGGTGCCCGGCGCCCGCGCTGTCGGCCGTGTCCTCGGCGTCCAGCGCGGCGCGCAGCAGGCCGGGCGTCATGGACACCACGGTGCTGGTGCGCAGGAGGCGGAGCAGGGCCCGGCCGTCCTTGCGCTCGACGTCGTCGGCGTAGACCAGTTCCGCGCCCGAGGCGAGCGCGCGGAAGGTCTCGAAGGTCGCCGGGTCGAACGAGGTGCCCACGACGCACAGCAGCCGGTCGTCCGGCCCGAGTCGGGCGTCATCGGCCCACCACAGCACGGTGTTGGCGAGTCCGCGGTGCGGGACGGGGACGCTCTTGGGCCGGCCCGTGGTGCCCGACGTGTAGATGACCACGGCGGTGTCGTCCCCGGTGAGGGCGGGTGACCGGCGTTCGCCCCGGGGGCCGTGCCGGAGCCCCTCCACGTCGATGACGCGCACGTCGGTGTGCACCTGGCGGAGCGCGGCGGCCCCGGCCGCGTCGGCGAGGACGACCCGGGCGTCCAGGTCGCCGAGTACGTGCTCCAGGCGCTCCACGGGTGTGTCCAGGTTCAGCGGGACGTAGGCGCTGCCCGCGCGCAGGGTGCCGAGCCAGGCCGCCACCAGGGCGGGGCCGCGCGCGGCGAGCACGGGGACGACGCTGCCGGCGCCGCCCGCGCCTTCGGAGCCGAGGCGCGCGGCGACCGACCAGGACCAGTCGTCGAGCTCGCCCCTGCTGAGCCGGGTGTCGCCCACGCGGACGGCGGTGGCGTGCGGGTCGTCGGCCAGCCGGGAGGCGAGCACGTCGAGCAGCGTGTGGTCGGCAGGCGGTTCGTTTCTGCTCAGGTCCTTGCGGGGTCCGGCCAGGACGCCCGGGATGGCGGCGCCCGGAGCCCTGCTGGACAGCGGGAGCGCGGCCAGCGCGGTCTCCGGGGCCCGCACGGCCGCGGCGAGGAGGGCGAGGTAGGCGTCCCGGAAGCGCTCGGCGGTCTCTTCGGAACAGAGCGCGAGGTCGTGTTCGATGGTGGCGACGACACCGTCGGCACGCTGCTCGATCAGGAGGAGCAGGTCGTACCGGGCGGTGCCGGTGGGCAGGAGTTCCGGCTGCTCCCAGCGGTGGTGGCCACACGCGCGGGGCGCCGGCATGTTCTGCAGGCCGAAGGCGACCTCCACCAGTGGGCCACGGCCGGATCCGCGCTTGGCGGCGGTCAGTGCCGTGAGCCGGTCGAAGGGGAGGTCCTGGTGGGCCAGGGAGCGGAAGGCCTCCGTACGCGACCGCAGGCACAGCTCTTCGAAGGTGATGTCGGGTGCGGGAGTGCACCGGAGCGGGACCGTGTTGACGAAGCAGCCGACCACGCCCTCCAGGACGGGCTTGGGGCGGTTCGCCATGACGGTGCCGACGACGAAGTCCGCCGCCCCCGACCAGCGGCGCAGCACCTCCTGGAAGGCGGCGAAGAGCACCACGAAGGGGGTTGCCCGCAGCCGGGTGGCGACCCGGCCGGTCTCGTCCCACAGGTCCGCGGGTACGGAGAACGTCAGGTGACCGCCCGTGCGGACGTCGTCGTGGTGGGCGCCCCGGCCGGGGAACAGCGGTGAGTCGGCCGCCTCGGCCAGCTCGTCGGCGCGCCGCGCCGCCCGGCCCTCCACATCGCGCTGCTGCCAGGACTCGCGCTCCCAGGCGGCGAAGTCGGCGTACTGCACGGCCGGTTCGCCGGAGGGGACGCTGCTCTGGGTCAGGGCCGCGTCGTAGGCCTCGCGCAGGTCGTCGAAGAAGGTCGCCAGGGACCAGCCGTCGAAGGCGATGTGATGAACGGTCAGCAGCAGGGTGTCGCCCTCGGGTGCGCCCTGCCAGAGGTGGCACCGCAGCAGCGGCCCGCGCTCCAGGTCGAAGGGGATCCGCGCGAGGGCGTCGAGCTCGTCCGGACCCGGCCTGGCGGCGCGTTCGCTCACCGTGACGTCGACGGCACGTGGCGGGCCCACCACCTGCACGGGCCGGCCGTCGTGCGCCGTGTACGTGGTACGCAGCGCCTCATGACGCGTGGTCAGGTGCAGTAAAGCCCGACGCAGGGCGGGCACGTCCACCGTCTCGCTCCAGCGGAGCACCAGCGGGACGTTGTAGGCGACGGTGCCGGGATGGGCCTGCTCGATGAACCACAGGCTCTGCTGCGCGGCGGAGAGGGGCGCCCGGGACGCACCGCGCCGGCCGAGGACCGGGTTGCTCTGCTCCGTCATTGTGCGTCCCCACCCGTCCCGCGATCGGGCGTCGAGCGCCGCACCACGTCGATCAGTTCGGTCAGGTCGGCCGTCAGCAGGACGTCCGCTGGGCCGAGGTCGACCGACGCGGCCTCGCTGATGCGCGACGACAGCTGGATCGCGAGGATGGAGTTGCCGCCCTCCGCGATGAAGTTGTCGTCGCCGCGGGCGTCGGGTACGTCGAGGACCTCGCACCACAGGCGCAGGACGTCGCGGGCCACGGAGTCCGCAGCGGGAAGTCCGGCACCGACGGGATCGGCGGAATCGGTGGAACCGACGCCGGGGCCCGGCTGCGGCGTTCCCGCCTCCGCACTGCCCGCCAGCAGTGCGGCACGGTCCACCTTGCCGGTGGGGCCGAGCGGCAGCCGGTCCAGAACGCTCCACCGGGCCGGCAGCATGTAGTCGGGCAGCACCTCCGCGAGGGCGGTCTGCAACGCGGCCACGACGGCGCCGTGTTCGAGGTCGTCGTGGGCCGCGGCCGGGACGACGAAGCCGACGAGCGCGGCCGAGGCCCCCTCGGCGACCTTCTCGACCACCGCGGTCTCGACGAGTCCCGTGGCGACGGCCGCCCGCTCGATCTCCTCCAGCTCGACGCGGAAGCCCCGCACCTTGACCTGCCGGTCGAGGCGCCCGAAGATCTCCAGCCGGCCGTCCCGGCCCCTGCTCACGACGTCGCCGGTGCGGTACAGCGTGCCCAGGTCCTCGGCACCGGGAACGGTGACGAACCGTTCGGCCGTGAGGTCGGGGCGGCCTTCGTAGCCGAGCGCGACGCCCGGTCCGCCGAGGCACAGTTCGCCGCGCTCTCCGTCCGGGACGGGGAGCAGGTCGGGTCCGAGCACGTGGAGCGTGGTGTGCTGGACGGCGTGGCCGATCGGCACCCGGTCCGCGTGGTCGAGGCGCTCGGGCGTGAGGTCGTAGTACGTGGCGAAGGTGGTGACCTCCGTCGGTCCGTACACGTTGACCAGGCGCTTGGGCGGTCCGGCCGCGAGCACGCGGCGCGCGGCCTCGGGCGTGAGGGCCTCGCCGCCCACGAGCAGGGTGTCCAGGACGCCCAGGGCGGCGGGCCGCTCATGGGCGATCATGTGGAACAGCGCCGTGGTCAGGAACAGCGCGTCGACCCGCTCGGTACGCAGCAGTTCCAGCCAGCCGTCGAGGCCTGCGGCGACCACGGGCGGCAGGACCACGACGGTGCCGCGGGCGGACAGGGCGGCCCAGATCTCGAAGGTGGTGGCGTCGAAACTCGGGTTGGCGGCGTTGCCCACGCGGGTCCCCGGCCCGATGGCGCAGTACGTCGGCTCGTCGACGAGGCGGCGCACGGCACGGTGGGGCACCACGACCGCCTTGGGCAGGCCGCTGGTGCCGGAGGTGAAGTTCACGTACAGCGCGTCGTCGGGACCGCTCGGGTGGCTCGTGCCCAGGGGGTCGCCCGCACACTCACGGACCACCTCGATCACGGGCAGTCCCGGAGCCAGCGCCTGCACCCGGGCGATGTCGCCGGGTGCGCCGATGACGGCGCGCGCCGCGGTGTCGGTCAGCTGTGCGGCGGACCGTCGCGACGGAGCGCCGTTGTCCAGTGGTACGTAGCGTGCTCCCGTGCGGGCCACGGCGAGCATGGCCACCACGAGGTCCGCGCTGCGGTCCAGGGCGATCCCGCAGGCGTCGCCGGGGCCGACGCCGGCGGCGGTCAGCCGCGCGGCGACGGAGCCGGCCAGGTTCCACAGGTCGCGGTAGGTGAGGCGGCGTCCGGTGGTCGCCTCGTGCACGGCGAGCGCCTCGGGGTGGTGCTGCGCGTGCTGTCCGATGGGGTGGTGCACTCCGGCCACATTGTCGGCCCGGGAGTAGGCATTCTGGGTGTCCATGACGAGTGGCGTCTCTTGAGAGGTCGGATACGGGCGAAGGTCCGGCACGTGGGCCACGTCAGGCTGCAGTGGTCTGCTTCCAGAAGGTGCGCAGCCAGCAGAGGACGTTTCGCATGGCGTGGTGGTTCGCGTCGGGCTTCATCGCACCGCCCTGGAAGAACCGCTGGCCCTCGATGGCGGGGCCGAGCACGGAGATCCGGTCGTCGACGGAGCCGTCCGGGCGGATCACCCGGAAGTCCTCGGTGAGGTCGAGGCCGCCGGGTTCGAAGGCCTCGCCACCGCCGGTGTGCGGGTTGCGCCAGACGCGTACGAGCCCACGGCGCAGCAGGTTCGGGTAGAGCGGCGCGATGTCGGCCGAGGCGTCGAAGGAGGGGACCCGGCCGTCGACGAGGACGTCGATCGGGCGGACGGCGCCGGTGCGCGGCCCCCTGACGACGAGGGTGTCGCCGTCCGTGTCCACCTGGGCCCGCGGGCCGGGGGACACGTCCAGGATTCCGTGCTCGATGAGCGCCTGGATCCGCTCCATGACCTCCGGCACCGGGCCGTACGCCAGCCGGTTGTGCTGGCGCAGCCAGCTGCCGAGGAAGGCGCGGTGCGCGTCGGCGTGCAGACCGCCGAAGTTGACGGCATGCACGACGGCGGGACGCAGACCGCGCCACACACCGTCCGCCGCGGTCTTGGCCGGGTTGGTGAAGGTGCCCTGCCGGGCCCAGATGTGATCGACCGTCATGAATTCGACCATCGCCTTGCGGTACTGCTCGGGCGACGTCTGATCGCTCGGCGCGATCGGGTCGAGGGTGCGTTCCCAGGAGAACAGGTTGCCCGAGGGAAGGACGGCGTGCCGGCTCGGCGATTCCAGGCCGGCGACGATCGAGGCCACCTCGGCCGGGTCGTCGAGCGCCGCTTCCAGGCGCTCCCTGGCGTTCTGTCCGAGAACCACGTCCACGTAGCGCCACAGGAGGGAGTCGAAGCACCAGGGCCGCGCCGCGGCGCGGAGCGAGGCGTACGGCGAACGGCCGAGGAGGAACGACTCCAGGGCGTCGACGGCCTCCGCGACCGCGCGCTCGATCGGCGCCGTCAGCAGGCGGACCGATTCCTCGGTCGATGCGGTCTCCGCGGTCCGGTCGAGGAAGTCCCCCCGGGCGACGGCCGTGGCCTCCGCGAGGTGCCCGCCGAAGTCGTCGCCGAACAGCGTCTCGTAGTACAGCAACCACATTTCGGCCACGATGAGCGGAAACAGATGGCGCTCGTAGTCGATTTGGCGCGATACCGATCGTCCCACCCTGACCGGATCGCCACCGAAGTTCTCGCGCAGCCGGTCGACGGATTCGACGGTAAGGAATATCCCTTTCCGCTTTTTCTTCTTCGCACCGGACGAACCGGACTCGTGGGGCCGGGCGAAGGCGAACAGACCGGATTCACTGAAAGCGACGATGGAACGCGGTTCCCGCCCGGACGGCACATAACGCAGTTCACCGGTCGCGGCCCGGCGGAAGGTGCCGCCACGGCCCTCCGTGAGATGCAGGATGACGTCGATGCCCGTGAGCATCGTCCCCGCACACCCGACGACCCGATCGGGGCCCGCATTCTCCGTGGTGAGTCGCTCACGCAGCGGATAGGCACTGGGCACGAAAACGGCACCGGGTGTACGGGCGGCGGCCTCGGCCCATCGGCGAGTGCGCGCCGAGCGCATGGGATCGCTGTAGGAGTGACCGGTCAGGAGGAGTACCTGGTCGACGACCGTCCGCGTCGCGGCACCGTTCCCCAGGTCGTCCACGGGGGCCGACGCAATGAGGAGCGGTCCCTCTTCTCCCTTTTCGCCGAGGTCCTCGATGTCGGTGACCTCGGCATGGTGCAGGGTCACCGTGACCGACGGCTGGGAGCGCAGGATTCTCACGTACTCGGAAAAGTGCTCACGCAGCGCGAGGCCGTGCAGATAGCGCTTGGGCCAGCTGTCCGGGTCGATGTCGAACCGGGGATCTCCGGTGTCGTCGAACTTTCGCCTGCACCAGTCGTAGAAGTTGGGGCGAAGCTCCGCGGGAAGCAGCGGACCTGCGCCTTCGACGCTCTCGTCCGCCCCGAAGGACACATGCCTGGCGATGCGGTTGAGGAAGCTGGTCGGTGCCTGCGCGTCGCTGTGCACCCCGCCGGCACCGAAATGACCGGTGCGGTCGAAGACGTGGATGTCGAGCTCGACGGAGCCGTCCAGAGAGGGCACGGAAGCGGCAAGGCGCTCCATCGCGTAGGTGCAGTACGGGCCGCCGCCGACAATTGCCAGGCGTATCCGGGCCAGACCTCCCTCTCTACCCGCAACTCCTCCAAGTTCCCCTTGAATATCGGATTCGGACATACTGACCGGTTTGGTCAGATTTTCCGCAGGCTGCACTGATTCCTACTCCCCCGTTGCACAAGAACAGCACAAGAACAGCTATCGGCGACGAGCGCCGACCAATCCCCGTGTCGCGTCAATCCTCGATGCCACAGTCGACACGGCCCTCGGCCGTGCGAATAGCCGGGCAGAACGACGACTGCGCAAACCTACACTCCCGTGAAGCGCACGGCACCCTCCAGCCATTCGGAATTAACCGGGGAGCCGTTCAAGATCCATCGAGTGTAGCCCTTCGAATTTTCTCTGACCACCCTAATTTTCAGGTCCTATGGAGTCGAAACGGACGGAAGCACCCTCAATCCGAAGGTTCGGTGACGCCTCGTCAGTCTTCAACGGGTGAGAGGAGGAAATCGGACACTCGGGCCCCAATGGCCGCAAGCCGAAAGGGCCCGTCGAGTATTCAGAGGTGGGCTTCGCCTTATCCGGTCCGGCATTCACGGCCCCATACGGCCCGCTGCCGGACGACTCCTGCGCCGCGGCACCTCTGGTGGCGGACGGAGCGGTCCCGTGGCTGCCTTGGCAGCAGCCCTGCCAGCCCGCTCAGCGGCGGGCCGTCCTGACGGTCGGGTTCCGCGAACAGCGTGCCACCCGGCTCACGTCCGGCGTGGCGCCCCGGCGGCCGCCGCAGTCAGGCCCAACGCGGTCGGTGCGCCGTCGAGTTCACTACGCCAGTACTCCTCCCATGCCGCAGCCGATCGGAAGCCAGAGCGTGCTCGGCACACGCGATTGCGTGAACCGTAGGTAGCGCGAAGGGTGTTCGGAATCAAACACCTGACGGACGGCCTGCGGCTCCCGAGGATCCTGCCACAACATGCATCGGCCAACTATCGCGCAGATCACACGGTGCGGCATGGCCCGCAGGACCTCCGCAAGTGGAAGAGAAGGGTCCACCGCGTCGACTCCGGGAACAGAGGGGGAACAGCGGCCTCGGGGAGGGTGCGTAACCAACGCAAACCTCACCGACGCCGTTGCCGCCCGACACACAACCCCCTTGCCACCAGCGGAGATACGGTCTCTACCAACCTCGGGCAAACACCCCCCAACGCGAAGAAGAACACCTTCGAAGTGCACGGCGAACCCTGCTAGCCTTCCGGATGCATGTGCGGGGGCCATGTATGTTCTGGCATGCCGCGCTGGAGTACCGCGCCATCTTCTGCCACGCCGCCCGACCGACAGGGCCGGCCTCATCGGCGGAACCAAGGACGGAGACATCCCGATATGACGGCCTCCACCAACTCCGCGGAGGGACTGATCCCCCGCTACTACGACTGCGTCGACCGGCAGGACCCGGCGATGTTCGACCTGTTCCACCCGTCCATCCGTTACAAGCGACCGGGCTACCCCCTGATCCGGGGCATGGCCGAGTTCCGCGAGTTCTACGCCAACCGCCGTGTCATCGTGCAGGGTCGGCACGTCGTCGACGCGCTGTTCCACTCGGACCGGCAGGTGGCGGTCGAGGGCCGGTTCACCGGCATCCTCCGTGACGGTTCCCGCACCGACCTGACCTTCAGCGACTTCTTCGACCTGGTCGAGGAGGAGGGCACGGTCCTCATCGCGTCGCGCCGCACCTACTTCGACGACACGCGAGTGTGACGGACCGTCGCAGCAAGGCCCGCACGTGCACCGGAGCGGTGACCGGAGGGGTGCACCCGGGTCTCGGCGCCCGGCACGGCGCTCCGCAGGGCGCTCCGCACGGCGCCCCGCCGCGTTGACGGACCGCGCGAGTACGTCCCGTACGCGCTGCGGCCCTGCGCCTTGCGACGTACCGCACCGGACACAGCGACCCGGCACACCTTCCCGGCCACGGCACTAGCTGAAAGACCGATGATCCATGGACATCCACAGCCCCTATGCACGTGGTGAACGCATCGAGCGCGTCATCGCTCACCACGCCGCGCGCACGCCCGAAGCGATCGCCCTCCGCCAGGGTGACCGTACCTTCACCTATGCGGAACTACGGCAGCGGGCCGCCACCATGGCAGAGGGGCTCCACGCCGCGGGAGTGCGGCACGGAGACTGTGTTCCCGTACGCATGGAACGCTCGCCGGAGCTGGTCGTGGCGCTCCTGGCCGTCCTCGAGGCGGGAGCGGCCTACATCGCGGTCGACACCGCCTGGCCCGCGGCTCGCACCGATTCGATCATCCTGCGCTCCGGGGCGTCCTTGGTGGTGTCCGAGGACAACTACGCACACCTCGCGGCCGGCGCGCCGGAGCCCGTCTCGCTGAAGCCCCTGGAGGACGGCGGCGAAGCGGCGTGCGTCTTCTTCACCTCCGGCTCGACCGGGCAGCCCAAAGGCGTGATGTCACCGCACCGCGGCACCATCCGCACCCTGGTCGGCTATCCGTCCATTCCGCTGGACGCCGACAGCGTCTTCCTGCAGTCGGCGCCCCTGCCCTGGGACGGCTTGTCCCTGGAGCTGTGGGCTCCGCTGCTCAACGGCGGCTGCTGCGTCCTCCTCGACCGAGGTCATCCCGCCCTGGACTCGGCCACGCTGCGGGAAGCCGTGCGGAGCGGGGTGAACAGCCTGTGGCTGACCAGCTCCCTGTTCAACGTCCTGACCGAGGAGGACGTCGACGTCTTCCGCGGCATCCGCTTGCTGCTCGTCGGCGGTGAACGCGTATCGCCGGCCCACGTGCGCCGGGTCCTGACAGCCCTTCCCGACCTGCACGTCGTGAACGGCTACGGGCCCGCGGAGAGCACCATCTTCGCCACCACCCACGTCGTGCGCGCCGAGGACGTCGCCGAGACGGCCACCGAAGTCCCCATCGGCCGGCCGGTGCCCCGGACCGGCGTGGCCCTGGTGACCACTTCCGGAGAGCGCGCGAAGCCGGGCGACATCGGGGAGATCGCCATCTCCGGCGACGGCCTCGCCCTGCGCTACCTGGCCGACCCCGAGGCCACGGCGCGCGCCTTCTTCGAGCTGGACGGTGTCCGGCACTACCGCACGGGCGACCTGGCCGTCCTGGACGAGGACGGCAACTACCGCTACCGGGGCCGCGCCGACCGCGAGTTCAAGGTCCGCGGTGTGCGCATCGCCCCCGGAGAGGTCGAAAAGGCGCTGGAAGCACACACCAACGTCGCCACGTGTTGCGTGCTGCGCATAGAGACCACGCCCGGCCGCCCCGAACTGGCCTGTGCCTACACCACGCTCGACGACGCACCCCTGGACGCGCGCGAACTACGCGAGTTCGCGGCCCGTACGCTGCTCGGCTCGATGGTGCCCACCCGGCTCCTGCACCTGCGGCGACTGCCCCTGACCGCCACCGGCAAGGCCGACTACGCGGCCGTCCGCGTCCTGGTCGAGGAGGACGCCGCGCCGGCACCCGCTGCCGCCGCCGCGGCCGGCGTCCCGGACGCGCCTTCCGACTCGGTCGCCGACCAGCTGCTCGCCGAGGTCGCACAGCTCCTCGGCCGCCCGGGCACCACACCTCACGAGGACCTCTTCCACGCCGGGCTGACCTCCCTGGACGCGGTGCGACTGGCCTCCCGGATCACCGTCCGCACCGGAGCCCACATCACGGCGGCCGACGTGTACCGGCAGCGGACCCTCGACAAGCTCCTGACGTTGAGCGGCGATCGGGAGCAGTCGGCCGACGTCGGCCCCGGCTCGCTGGACGCCGGCCACGGCGACGCGCCCCTGTCGCGGGCCCAGGAACGGTTCTGGCTGGCCGAGGAGTTCACCCCCGGCGACGCCGACAACGTGGTCGTGCTCGCCTACGCGCTCAAGGGCTCGCTGGACGTCCGGCGGTTCGAGGAGGCGCTCGGCCAGGTGATCGCGCGCCATCCCGTACTGCGGACCGTGTATCCCTACGAAGGAGCCGGCGCGGTGCAGCGCGTCCTGCCGGCGGACGACGCCGGCGTGGCCCTGGAACGCACGAGCGCCCCGCACCACGCGGGTGCGGCCGATCTGCGCGAGCTCGCCGAAGAGATCTCCGCGGATTGGTGGGGCGGAGCCACCGACCTGGAGAAGGAGCCGTCCCTGCGACTGAGGCTGTGCCGCGTGGACGAGCAGACGCACCTGTTCTGCGTGCGCGTGCACCACCTGGCCTTCGACGGCTGGTCGGAGACCCTGTTCATGGAAGACCTCGCCGCTGCCATGGACCCGGACGCATCGCTGGCCGAGCCGCCCCCCGTCACCTACGCCGGATACAGCGCGTGGGAGCGGGACCGGCTCGACACCTGGCTCGCGCACGATCTGCCGTACTGGCAGGAGGTGCTCAAGGACGCGCCGCGCCCCTTCCTGCCCCGCCCCTCCGAGGGAACACAGGCCCGCCGCGTCGAATCCGTCCTGCCGGTCTCCCCCGAGGTGGTCGCCCGGCTGACGCGCACCGCGGACACCTTCGGCGGGACGCCGGTCGCCGCACTGCTGGCCGCGGCCGGCCGGTCCCTGTCCCAGGTGTTCGGCGTGGAGGACATGTGCCTGGGCACCGTGTCGACCGGACGGCACAGTCCCGAGCTGGAACCGATCGTCGGCTGCTTCATCAACTCCCTTCCGATCGCGCTGACTTCCGTACCGGAACAGGACGCCACGGAACTCCTGGCCACCTGCGCCAAGGCCGTCGCGTCGGGGTTCCAGCACGCCCGCACGCCGTTCGACGAGCTGGTGCGTTCCCTGCAGCCGAAGCGGGACCGACACCCGTGGTTCCAGGTCTGGGTGATCCTGCAACGTCAGCCTCCGCGGGTGCGCCTCGGTGCAGCGGTGACGGCGGAGGCACTGCGCATCCGTCCACCCCACACCGGTTTCGAGCTGCTGATCGAGGCGGTTCCGCAGCCCGACGGCGCCTGGGAGCTCGTGGTGAGCAGACGCGCAGACGGAATGTCCGAAGCCGAAGCCGAGCATCTGCTCGACCAACTCACCTATTCCCTGGGCGAGTTGTCAGCCACCACTGCCACCTGACGCCAACCTCGGCACGACGACGGTGAGGCGCTCAGTCGCGGTAGGCGGCGGTCGGCCAGGTCGGACGGCAGCAGGGTGTCACGAGATCGGTCAGGTCGCTCTGCCGGATGCGGACCTCGACGTGCGGGTGGCGCCGGCGGTACGCCGGGCGGCGGCCCGGCCGAGGTGGACGGCTGGGCGTCACTTCGTGGCTCTGCGCGCGCGTGCCGCTACGCGTGCGGCACGTCTGGCGGCCCTCGTCCCGTGCCACATCCGTACGAGGAGGACGGCCGCCGAGACGGCGAAGAGGCCGGCGGTGATCAGCAGCCAGCGCGTGAGGAACCCGTCCTCCGGGAGGCCCGTGGCCGCGGTGAAGTGGTCCACCCGGCGCAGGACGAGGGGCCACCACACGAGCAGGAGGACCCCGGCGACGAAGGCCGGCACGCGCACGTGGTTGAGGCCCGTCCGTACGGCGGGGGCCTCGACGTCCCCGTCGATCCCGAAGGCCACCTGCACCACCCGGTCCGTCACCGAGTACAGGGGCAACAGCACCAGGTCGTGGAGGAGCGCCGCGCCGACGAACCACAGGGCCACGCCGACGGCGTCGCCCTTGAGGAGTCTCAGGCCCGCGTACCCGGCAAGGACGAAGGAAGCGAGCACGAGGAGCAGGTGGAGCGGGGAAGCACCGTACCGGCGGCGGAAAGCACCGGGGACCGCGTCCGGCCGGAGGGACCTCATGTCGGTTCTCCGAAGGTGAGGCGGGTGACCCACTTGGTGTTGTGGACTCCGGGGGCGCCCGGGACGATCACCCGGGCCGGGTAGCCGTGATCGTGCGAGAGCACGGCACCGTTGACCCGCACGGCCAGCAGCGAACGGTCGTCCCGGGCCTGGTTGTCGCGCAGGACCACCGATCGGAACGACCCACCGCGCTGCACCGACTCCACGAACACCTGCGGGGTGTTCGTGCCGAGCCCGACCAGGGCGGCCAGGTCCGTGAGCCGGACTCCGCTCCAGCGCTGATCAGGGGTCGACCAGCCCTCCACGCAGGCGATGGGCAGGGACGACTCGTTCTGGGGCAGGGCCAGCAGTTGGTCGTAGGTCAGGTCGACCTGCCGGCCGGCGCCCCGGACCGTCAGGCGCCAGGCCGGGCCGATGTCGCTGGGCCGGATGCCGACCGAGGCGGCCGTCTTGTTGATCTGGAACCCGTTCGGCCCCGGTCCGGGGTCCTGTCCGTGCGGGGCGAGGAGCGCCGTCTGCCGGAACCAGCCGCCGACGCTCTGGCCCACCGTGACCGCCAGCAGCGCGAACGACCCCAGCCCGACCATGCCGAGCGCGGCCCGGCGGGAGATCGTCGGCGCGGCCGGGCGGGGCGGGACCAGTCCGGCCGCGTCCTGGGTACCGGACGCCGGCTCGCCGGTCCGGCGTCCCACCGCACGCAGTGCCCTCGGCAGCCGAAAGGCCAGGTGGACCACGAAGGCGCCGATGAACACCCACGCCCCGTAGAAGTGCAGCGTGTAGAAGGACCCGGGGAAGATGTAGTGCAGTTGCACGTTGAGGATGCCGGTGACGAACTCGAACCCCGCACCCCCCACCAGCAGGAGCAGGGAGAGCCGCTCGATGCCGTGGGCGGCCGACCGTACGGGCGGCCACTCGAAGAGCTTCGGGATGACCGACCACAGTTTCGCCAGGAGCACGGGTACGAGCACGATCCCGAGCGTGACGTGCACCCCTTGGGTGACCCGGTAGAGCCAGTACGGCGACGTCGGCCAGGGGAAGAGGTAGAAGCCGAGCCACCCCTTGCCGGGCGTCTGGTCGTTCACCGCCGCCAGGTCCGGGTTGTACGCCGCGTACGACAGCAGGCCCGTCACGAAGAGGACGGTGATCCCCGCCAGCAGGACCAGGCCGAGCACCGAGGTCAGCCACGGGCCGCGCAGGGGGCTGCGCCAGAACGCGGGACGCGAGGGGCCCGGCGGCGGCCCGGCCGTCCGTGCGGATTCCAGAGCGGTGCGAAGCCGCGCCGACCAGCTCGGCCCGGCTTCGTCCGGCTCCGCTTCGGCACCCGCGGGGCGACCGGCGGTGTCTTCAGGACCGCTCCGCCCGCTACCGCTCGCGCCCAAGGGACACCTCCGCAGACTCCGGCACCAGGGTTCACGGGTTATCGCCCGCCGAGGAGAACATGCCGCACCGAGGGCACGTGAGCCCTCGTGACACGCCAGACCCGCCGGTCCCCGCCCCTGCCGGATGGCGCTGATCCCCCGGAGGTGTTCGGCGTACGGCGGTCGCCGGGACCGCTCGGGCGAGCCGTCAGCTGGAGTCGGACTGGCTGGAGCGGGCCGGTACCGGCTCCTCCGCGGCCTCGGCTTCCTCCTGGGTACCGGCGGAGGGGGTGCCCGCAGCGGTGCGCCGGGCCGTCAGGTGGCCGAGGGTCCCCGTCAGCTCCAGGATGCGGTCCAGGCAGACGGGCCGGTCCACGAGGTGCAGTTCTACGTCTGCGGTGTCGGTGAGGCGTCGGATCATCAGCAGGGTCGACAGCCCGGTGGAGTCCACCGCGGTGAGGTTCCCGCAGTGCAGGTGCAGGTCCGTCATGCCGGTGCGGTCCGCCAGGATGCGTACGACGGCATCGAGGAGGTCGTCCGCGCACTCGTAGTCGAAGTTGCCGTGCAGTTCGATGCGTACGGTGTCGACGGTGTCCACGTACGTCAGCCGGAGCGGGTCGGGCGGTGCGAAGGTCATACGGAAGTCCTGGCGCCGGGGACATGGGTGTGGGGCAGGAAGGTCGCGGAGGACCTGAGGATCGCGGTCGCGCGCGGGAAGTCCTTGAGCTCGTGTCCGAGGAGCTCGAGGGCCGGAGGCAGCGAGTGGGCGGGGACACCGCGAGCGGTGAGGATGCCGGCGGTCCACTGCAGGAACCGGGTGAAGAGGTCTTCGTCGTCGGTGTAGAGGGCGGCGGCGAGGAATTCCACGATGTGGGAGAGATCTTCGGCTGTCCGCTCGCGCTGTGTGTCGCTGTAGCCGCGCATGGCCGGGTAGGCCTTCAGCAGTCCGTCGAAGACCGTGCGTACGAGCTGGGGCCTGGTGCGGGTGACGAGGGTGTACTCCTGGTCGGCCAAGTGCGGGAGGTCGTCGATGACCTGGTGGTCGAGCCGGGGACGGGGCAGCGGACGGCGGGCGAGGTCCCGTGCCGCCGTCCGGGCGTCGGGGGCCCAGGAGTCCGCTTTGAGCATGCGGGCGTATCTCCCGTTGGGTCCGAAGGCGGCGCCGCCGACGAGGACGGGGGTGCCGGCGGCCTGGCAGGCGGTGATCGTGGCGTGCGCGGTGGGCAGGCGGGTGGGAAGGGAGCTGGACAGCGCCACCACGTCCGTATCGGTGGAGTGGATGTGCGTGATGAGGTGCGCGGTGGGGACCTGGGCGCCGAGGTAGTCCACGCGCCAGCCCCGCAGCCTCATCACTTCCGCCAGGAGCCGCGCGGGCAGGGCGTGCCATTCGCCGTCGACGCAGGCCACCGTGATCCGGCCGCGCGTGGGTGTCGTGCGCGCCGCCGGGTGCTGGGCGACCGCCGCCACGGCCCGTTCGTTGATGGCGGTGGCGGCGTGTTCCTGTGCGACGGTGATGCGGTTGGCGGCCCATTCCTCGCCCACCCGCTGCTGAGTGGGCGCGATGACATCGAGCAGCACGCTCTCGGCGTCGAGTCCTTCGTCCAAGGCCCTGCGCACCACCGCGGTCGCGGACGCCTCGTCGCCGCACAGGGCGGCCTCCCCCACGCGGTGCGCCAGGGCTGCGAGGGTCGAGGTCCTGACCGTGTCGATGCTCATGAGGTGAACCTGCCCCGAGTATGGCCGTCCACCGCACTGAGGTGGTTGGTGCGGGGCGCGGAGATGACCACGACGGCCATGTCGTCGTGGCGTCCGGTCCCCACCCATTGGGAGGCGAGCATCTGCACCCGCTCCACCACCGCCTCGCCCGGCATGCCCGCGCACTCCTCGAGGGCCCGGACGAGTCTCGCCTCGCCGAACTGCGTCCCGCCCATCGGGCCGCCCCGCGCCTCGCTGATCCCGTCCGTGTACAGGACGCAGCTCTCGCCCGGCGCCAGGGTGACCTGCACGGTCTCGGCGGTGACCTGGGGAAGCGCTCCCACGAGGGTGCCCTTGGTCGGAGCCTCCTCGACCCGCCCGTCGGCGCGCAGGATCAGCGGTGCGGGGTGGCCCGCGCTGGTCAGTCGCAGCCGCACGGTGTTGCCGTCCCGCCTCGCGGAGGCCAGGACCAGGGTCGCGAAGCGGGCGTTGTGGGAATTGAGGAGCGAGGTGTTCAGGAGGCTCAGGATCCGCTGGTGGTCCTGTGCTATCGGCAGCAGGGCGTGGAGCGTGTTGCGGATCTTCCCGGTCATCACGGCGGCTTCCAGCCCCTTGCCGCACACGTCTCCGAGAACGACGAGGGACGCGTCGCCCGGCACGGTGGCGGGGTGCACGTCGTAGAAGTCCCCGCCGATCCGCTCGTGGTCCATGGAGGGCCGGTAGCCGCCCGCGTACTCCACGCCCGAGACCTGGTGCAGCAAGGGCGGCAGCAGCTCGCGCATCAGGACGTTGGTGATGGAGGTCTGCTCGGCGTAGAGCCGGGCGGCGGACATCGCGGCGCCGGCGCGCGCGGCGAACAGCCTCGCGAACACCTCCTCTTCCGCGCTGAACTCGTTCGTACCGGCGCCGCGCAGCAGGACCAGCGCCCCCGCCGGCACGCCGTGGCCGGGCAGGGGGGTGATGACGATGGATCCCACGGGGCCGAAACCGTCGGGGATCAGCCAGGCCGGAGCGGTGGCGGGGGCGATCCAGCGGGAGGGGACCGGAGGAAATCCCTGCAGCGCCTCGCCCAGTCCCGGGACCTGCCCGGGATCCGCGGTGATACGGGACGAGGAGGGGGACCCTCCGCGCAGGCAGGCCACCACGGGCAGCTCGCGGCCGCGCGAGGGAGCGATGACCAGGGCCGCGTCCGCGAGGTGGGCCGCGGCCATGCGCGCCGTGACGTCCATGCACCGCTCCAGGTTCAGCGATGACAGCAGCAGGTTCGACGCCTCGGTCAGGAGCGCCGTACGTTCGCGCTCCACCCGCAGTGCTTCACGGGCCAGCCGGTGGTCGGTGTCGTCGACCAGCCACCACACCACCGTGTCGTCGTCGCGCACCGTCGGATGGGCCTCGTACGTGCGGTCGCCGGCGGGACCGTGCACGGTCGGGATCCGGGCGCCGGGAGGTCGCGCATGAGCCGAGGAGAGCCAATCGGGTACCACGTCCGCCATGGCCGAGCCGGGACGGGCGCGGGGGAAGACCAGGCCGGCCGCCTTGTTGACGAACAGCAGCACCGACTCGGTATCCGTCACGAGCACTGGATAGGGTGCGTCACCCCATGGACTGCGCACCACGGCACGGTCGTACATGGTCTCGGTGGAATTCACCAAATACGGAAGGCCCGCTGCGCGAACCCCTCACCCCATCACATCGAAGAAGACAGTTGCCTTGTGGCAACTATCGTCCACTTGGTCTCGTTCCCACAACCGCGCCCCCCGCTCACTCGCGTCCCCCACGGCATGAGCACCGATCGCCCACATCTCCTACGCCTTTCCTACGCCGGTGCCGCACACGCTCCCGGTGCACGGCCCGGTGCGGCCGGGTCGCCCGTGCCTGGCATCTGCCCGCCGGGTGGTCTCTCATGCGGCGGCGCCTGACAAATGGGCTCGCGGCTGACACAGTGGTGCGATGCCCCGAGCCGTTCCCCCACACGCCGAAGAGCAGGGTGCTCTCGACGCCTGTGCCGTCGCGGAGCTGCTCGAAGTCCTCTGGTGCTCGAACCAGGACACCGCCGTGGGGCCGGTCCCGCCGTCCCAGCTGCGTGCTCTGACGGTGATCGAACAGCGGGCCGGCATCAATCTGCGTGACCTCGGGGAGGCGCTGGGCTCGGCGCCACCCGCGGTGAGCCGTCTGTGCGACCGCCTGGAAGCGGCCGGCCTCCTCGAGCGTTCCCGCGGCAGGATCAACCGCCGCGAGGTGGAGCTGACCCTGAGCCGGCGCGGAAGCGCCGTCCTGGCGGAGACCCGGGCCCTGCGGGCGCACAAGGCGGCCGAGGTGCTCCAGCGCATGTCTCTCCAGGACCGGCGTTCCCTGGCCGAGGGCCTCGCCGCGTTCCGCGACGCGGCCGCCGCGCACGTCAGGCTCGGCGGGCTTCCGGCCCGTGACGAGGCCCTGCCCGACACCGGCTGAGCGGCTTGACCTCAGGGCCTGCCGAACCAGTCCAGGCAGGTGACCAGGGCGTCGTCATCGGCAGTGGTGTCGCGGTAGGCGGCCAGCTCCTCCAGGATCGCGCGCGGCACAGCGGCGGCGGGCAGCAGGCTGGTCGCCTGGATGGCGCGGGCCAGCGCGCGTTCGCCGTAGGCCACCCCGCCCCGGTCCGCGGCCCCGTAGACGCCGTCGCTCACGAAGATCAGGCGGTCGCCCGGGAGGGCTTCGAAGGGCTGCACCGTGTACGAGGACTCCTCGAACATGCCCAAGGGGAACTGGGCCTCGAAGGGGACTCTCTCCACGGATCTCTCCCGGTAGCGCCACAGCTGTGGCGACCCGGCGTCCACGACCTGACCGCGGCCCGTGGCCAGCTCCAGGCACAGGAGGAGGGTGGAGACGTACTCCCGCCCGCGGTACTGCGCGAAGACGGCCTGGTCCGCCAGCGCCGCCTGATCCGCGATGCCGACCCCGGCCCTTCGGGCGTTGCGCAGCGCGTTGATGGCGAGATTCGTCAGCAGCGAGGCCTGGATCCCCTCGCCCATGCCGTTGGTGACGGTCATGGTGAGCGTTTCGGCGGTGGTGGACCAGTCGAAGTTGTCGCCGTGGATGTCGTATGCGGGTTCGAGCTGCGCTCCGATGGCGTACTCGGGCCGCGCGCACGCCCGCCCGGGCAGCAGATGCCACTGCATCTCGGCAGCCAGGGTCAGCCGGCTCGCCCGGCGGGCCCGGAGGTACAGGTCGGTGTCCCGTTCCGCGACGATGATCTCGTGGCCCAGCAGTTCCGCGATGTCCGTCAGTTCGCCGACGGCCTCCGGCGTGCACAGGCGGTCGGGCATGCGCACGGTGAGGATCCCGAGCCGGTCACCCCGCACGGTCACCGGCAGGTGCAGGTCCAGGGCATCGCCCTCGGCCGAGTACTGACCGTACGGTTCCTGGCTGCCGAACGCGCGGCCCTCCGGCGTGGTCTGGACGGGCAGCGGCTCCGCGGTGTCGGGCGGTGTGGTGAGCCGCTGCAGGACGCTCAGGCTGTAGTCCGCCATCAGGAGGTGGACTCGGACGGCCTCGTAGTGCGTCATGAGCGCGGAGCGAACCGTGCGGAGCAGATCGTGCGGTGCGGCAGTGCGCAGCGCACGCTCCACAGCCAGGAAATTCGTCATGGAGAGCGTCATTTCTTGCAGAGCGGTCGAAGGAGAGCCGACGGTCGTTCGCGCGCTGCCCATGTGCGGGGCGGAGCTTGACGGAGCGCACACGGGCAGCAGGCGCGGGCTCGCCCTCGCCGACCACGGCCACTGTTCAGCACCTAAAAAATTGCCATGCAGCAACCACGCCCTGATGTTAGCGCCCGTTGGCTACAGGTAGCGGCGGATCGGGAGCACCGCTGACTCCCGGGCGCGCTGCAGCACCGACCGCCGCTTCCAGCGGTCGGGGCGGATGAGCTCACTGGCCTTGAGGTCCTCGTCGTAGTGCGCGTCGAGGGAGGCCGTGAACTCGACGTCCATGACGGCGAGCATGACCTCCTCGTCGTGATCGAGGGAGCGACGGTTGAAGTTGGTGGAGCCGACCAGGGAGACCACGCCGTCCATGGTCATGATCTTCGCGTGCATCATGGTCGGCTGGTACTCGTGGATGCGCACCCCGCAGGCGGTCAGCGCCTCGTAGTGGTGCTGGCCCGCGAGCTGACACACCCGTTTGTCCGTGTGGGGGCCGGGGAGCAGGATGTCGACTTCCACGCCGCGGCGGGCCGTGGCGCAGAGCAGGTCGATGAAGTAGACGTCGGGCGCGAAGTAGGCGGTCGCCAGCCGGACCCGTACCTCGGCCGACTCCAGGATCACGCGCATCAGGGTCTGCATGTCCTGCCAGCCGAAACTGGCCGAGCCGCGCACCACTTGCACGATGGCGTTCCCGCTGGGCTCGTGGCTGACGAACCGGTCGCGCTCGTCGAAGAGCTCGGTGTGGCATTCCGCCCAGTTCTGGGCGAAAGCGGCCGCGACTCCGTCGACGGCGGGCCCCTGGACCTCGACGTGCGTGTCCCGCCACTCGTTGGGGTTGCGCGCGTCACCGCACCATTCCTCGGCGATGCCGACGCCTCCGGTGAAAGCGGTCCGCTCGTCGACCACGAGCACCTTGCGGTGGCAGCGGTGGTTCTGCTTGAGCGGCGAGAGGAGGAGGGGTTTGCGGAACCAGGCGACCTCCACTCCGGCTGCGCGCATCCGGTCCAGGAGGTCCTGCTCTATCAGGCGGCTGCCGAAGCCGTCCAGCAACAGCCGCACCCTCACCCCCGCAGCCGCCCGGTCGGCCAGCGCTTCCGCGAACCGCCGTGCGATGTCGCCCCGCCAGTAGACGAAGGTCATCATGTCGACGGTGTGCCGGGCGCTGCCGATCGCGTCCAGCATCGCGGCGAAGATCGCGTCACCGTTGCGCAGGGGCCGTACGCTGTTGCCCTCGGTCGCGGCGATGCCGATGAGCCGCTCCAGACGCCGGCGTATGCGGCGGATCCGTTCGTCCGTGAGGCTGCTGTCACTCGTCACGGCCACAGGACCGCTGAGCCGCTGCGCACTGTCAGTCATACCGGCACCCCCTCACTCGGACCATTGGCGCTCAGGACCCTATCCGACGCCCCGGAGCACCCCGACGCCCGAGGTCGGAGCCGGGAGACGGCGACCGTCCCCGCCCTACCGCCGCGGGTTGCGACGCACCAGGGAGAGGTTGAGGGCGGTGGCGAACAGACACCAGGCGGCGTAGGGGGCGAGCGCCACGGCGGCCGTGCGGTCGATCGCGGCCGTGCGGACGATGAGGTGGGCGTTGCCGGCGTCCAGCAGTACGGTGCCGGCCAGGCCGGCACGCGGGCTCCTGCAGCGGAAGAACAGGTAGTTCCACCCCGCGTTCAACGCGAGGTTCGTCCCCAGGCTGGCCGCCAGGCGAGCGTGTTCACCGCGGCGGGACCGGCTGAGGCCCCGGCCTGCCGCCCACGCGATCGACGCGTACAGCGGCGTCCACACGGCGCCGAACGCCCAGGGAGGTGGCTGCCACGGCGGCTTGTCCAACGCCTTGTACCAGGCGCTGTCCGCGTCCACAGCCCGGCCGCCGACCAGCGCTGTGACGGCCACGGCGCCGGCGGCGACCGCATGGCTCTTCCACGCGCTGCGCCCGGCCGGGCAGGAGCGTTCGCTGATGATCCGCATGAGGAGATGTATGCCCAGCCTCGTCCAGGAATCGCAGGGAAGCCGACGGCTCACCGGCGGCGGCGTCAGTCCGGGCGGGCACGGCACGGGGGCCGGGACCGCTGTCCGCGGTCCCGGCCCCCGTGCTCGCGAGGTCAGTGCTTGAAGGCGTCCTTGGCCTTCTCCTTGGCCTCACGGGCATCACCCTTGGCCTGCTCCGCGCGCCCCTCGGCAGTCATGCGCTCATTGCCCGTCAGGCGGCCAGCGGTCTCCTTGAGCTTGCCCTTGGCCTGCTCGCCCTTCGCCTCGGCCTTCTGCTCACCAGACACAGCTGATCACTCCCTGCTCGATCGAAAAGGTGTACACAGCCCCGTATGACCGCTCGAACCTCTCTCAAACGGCCCGGCACCGAACAACCTCTGCGGCCCGCAACCCGCGCAGGAGGGGTGGGTCAGCGCTCCGCGGAGGCGTTGAAAGCGATCTCGTGGCTGAGGCGGATGTCTGCCGACATGTTGTGTTCCATCATGCGCAGGGCCGCCTCGGCCAGGTCGGGGTCGATGTGGGCGACCGCGTCGGCCGCCACCACGACATCGAGATGGCGGATGTAGGCGTCCAGGGCCGAATAGAGCACGCACTGCTCGGTCACCTGGCCGCACAGGACGACCCGCTCGGCGCCGAGCTGTCCCAGCAGGTAGGCGAGGGGTGTCTCGAAGAAGGCCGAGTGGCGGGCCTTGACGACGAAGAGCGAGTCGTCGTCGGGCGCGATCGGTTCCACCAGCTCGGCGTGCTTGCCGTCGAGCGCTGCCTGCAGGATCTCCCCGTGGTGGGACCTCCATCGGCCGAAGTTGTCGTTCACGTAGATCACCGGCGCATCGCCGGCCCGAGCCCGGCGCAGGACCTCCCCCACCCCCGGCAGGCACGTGCGTACGGAGTCGACCAGCGCGTCTGCGTCCTCGTGGGCGTAGGTGTTGAGCATGTCGATCACGATGAGAGCCGTACAGGCCATGACGACCTCCTCTCCTTCCAGCGGGCGGCTGCCCAGCCGGGGGCGGGCCCAATCCACGGCCGTCTCGACCCGCGGCTGACCTACGGGCGGTCCGCGCCGCCGAGCTTCAAGGGGTCGGTCGGCTCCTGGCAGCCGCACCCGCCCTCACCTGCGGGCTTGGGTGTGCAGGAGCAGGGGCGGCGGCGCCGGCCGAGCCACCAGGTGCCGGCGGCGAGCACGGCCAGGACGACGGCGAGGGCGGGCAGCCAGGCCACCACCGCCCCGGCCCCGGCGCCGACGACCCCGGCTGCGATCAGGACGGGCAGCGCGCAGCACGCCACACAGGCCAGCGCGGCAAGTCCCCCGAGCGCCTGCGGGGCGCGCTGGGGGCGGGGGTGGCGGGGGTCAGCAGCAGGGTCCGGCATGACGCTCCTTGGCGAGGTCAGTGAAGGGGATCGGGCAGCAGGCGCTGCCGGCGCAGACGGTGAGGTCGTCGCAGCCGGCCTCGACGGCTGCGGTCAGGGCGCTGCGGATGGTGGTGAGGTCGGCGATCTTCGCGTCGACCTCGGCGAGCTTGGCCGCGGCCCGCTCCTGGAGGCCCGCGACGGGCCGGCCGTGGCGGTGGCGGCCGGCCTCCAGGAGCTCGGCGACCTCCTCCAGCGTGAAGCCGAGCCGCTGGGCGGCCTTGATCACTCGCAGGGCGGTCACCGCGTCCTCGCCGTAGAGGCGATGGCCGCCGTTGCTGCGTTCCGGCTCGGCCAGCAGGCCGCGCCGCTCGTAGTAGCGCAACGTCTGGACGTTCACCCCGGCCGCCTCGGCGACCTGCCCACTGCGCAGACCCGCGCTCACCGCGACTCTCCGGCGGCGGCAGTCCGGGCGGCGAGGGCGTCCAGGACCGGCTCGTACGCCTGGTCGACGGAGATGTCCAGCCGGATCAGGTCCTGGCCGGGTGTGGTGGTGAGCGTGAAGGTGAAGAAGGAGCAGCAGCCGCTCTCGCGCTCCACCAGGTCACGGACCCGGTCCTCCACGCCTTCTCCGCCCGCCAGGTCAAGGCGCAGGTGGAGCGGCCGGGGCCTCGACAGCGAGGTCAGTCGCTCGGCGAACAGCTCGTCCCACTCGGCGACCCGCAGGGGCCGCTCCTCGGTGGGCAGCGTGCAGGACTGCGGCACCCACGCAAGATCACTCATCGCGCTCTCTCCCGTCATCGGCCCCGGTGGCTGGGACACGTCCGACGGTAAACCTGTACCTGGGTACAGGTTGCAACCCCTGGAGAGCGGGTGGGGGGCCTGATCGCGAATTGGCCCGCCGCTGGGTCACTTCAGGCTCCCCGCGGGACGCAGGAGGCGCGGACGACCGCGTCCGCCAACCGGGGCCGTGGAAGTCGTGTAATCCGGCGGACCACGGGAACCATCACAGCTTCCGCATGAGCTCTCCCGCTCACCTACGCCCAAGGACCGCCGATGCTGCCCGAGTTCCGCTGCCACGCGTCCGCCCCCCTCTCCCATCAGCTGGAACAGCGGCTGGGACTGGACCCCCGCCTCGAAGCCGGCCGCATCGACGTGGAGCGCGTCGCGGACATCGCCGTCGTCGCGTCCGCCCACTCCGACGGGTACGCGGCCACCGCGCACCTGCTCGGACTTCTGGCCGCGCTCCCCGCTCCCACCGAGGCCGGGGAGCACTTCTGGTCGGACCTGTGGAGGTCGTCGGGGTCCCTCTACCTGCTGCCCGCCAACATCAAGGACTACGTCCTGAGTTCGCTGGCCGGCGAGGGCACCGGTCTGGCCGGACAGATCCTCTCGGCTGTCGACGAGATGACCCCGCCCCAGCGCATCGCAGCGGGCGAGGTCATCGGCCAGGCGCTCTGCGAGTCCGACCGCCTCCCCGACCTCAAAACGCAGGTCATCGGCGAGCTGTGGCTCCGGGACCTCGAACTCACCGCCTGGCGCGTCCTGCACGCCGACAACAAATCAGCTGATCCGGACCGGCGAAGGGCGTTTCTCGACGCCTGGACGAGTATCTGAGCGGCACGCGACGGGGCTCCGTAGTGCGTGGCGCCGGCAGTGTGGCGGCGCCCTGCCCGGGGAGGGCGAACGGCATCGCAGTGTTCGTCGATGCCTGCCTCAGCCGGAGCGAGATCGTCCCGTCGCGGGCGCAGTAGGCTGACCCATGCATGGGCTGGACGGTCGGGAAGGGGCGAGGTGAGAGCGGCACGGGCTTTGGCGACGCTGGACGAGGTCGACGTCGGTGACCACGTCTGCTGGCTGGTCGACGCGGCTGCCCCCTTCCCCGGTACGGCGCGGGCGTACGTGGCCGACGGGGCCTTGTACGGGGACAAGATCGTGGTGGTCGGAGCGGCCCGCGGCGTCGCCGAGGACACGCTCCTGGCCTCGGCCGCGGTGGTGCTCGACCTGCCCAACCTCGGGGACACCGACTCGGTCCTGGCGGCGGTGAAGCGTGAGGCCCGTACCGCAGCCCGTGAGGGTTACCGTTCGGTACGCGTGCTTGCCGAACGGCCGCCGGTCACGGAGCCCGCTGCGGCGCACGACCTCCTCTCCCAGGAGCTCCGGCTCGACGAGTTCGCGTCGGAGTGCGGCGCGATGGTGGTGTGCGCGTTCAGGCCGTCCCAGTGGCAGGCGGATACCCTGGAACACGTGGCGAGTGTGCACCCGCACGAGATGGGCACACGTGCAGAGCGTCCGGCGTTCCGGATGTTCAGTACGGGTGTCGACAGCTGGAGCGTGGACGGGGTGATCGATTCACAGGGCGCCGCAGCGTTCAATGCCGCGCTGCGAGCGGCTCTGGGGTACACGCCGAGGATGAGGCTGCGCTTCGACCGTCTGGAGATGATCGACGCCGCCGGAATGGGAGCCCTGATCGAGGCGGCGAACCACCTTCCCGGACGGCACATCGTCGTGCAGGGTGCCAACGAGACGGTGCGGCTGTGTTGGGAACTCGCGGGTTACGCCGCGCCGGGTGTGCCGGTGGTGATGGCCGTATGAAAACGACCCGACCGCCCGGGGCTCCCGAGTCGGCAGCCCGGGCCGAGGCCGGTTTCCGCCACGAGCTGTACCCGTACCGTGGGCAGGACCAGTTCATGACCGGCACCCTCGGTTTCATCCGTGAGGCGCTGGAGGCCGACGAAGCGGTCGTCGTCGCCGTCCCCGAAGCCAGCGCATCGCTTCTGCGGGGCGAGCTGGCCGGCGAGGCCGCCGTCACCTTCGTGGACACCACGACGGCCGGACCGAATCCGGGGCGACTCGTCGCCGCCTGGACCGCCTGGCTGGAGGAGAGCGGCGAGGGAGGCCGGCCGGTACGGGGCGTCGGGGAGACGGCCTGGAGCCAGGCCCGCAATGCGGCCCACCTCTCGGAGCTGCGCCATCACGAGTGGCTGCTGAACCAGGCCTTCGCACGGAGCTCCGCGTGGTCGATGCTGTGCCCTTACGACGCCGCCGACGAGGACCAGGCCGCGCTGCGGTCCGTCTCCCGCTGCCACCCGTTGATCCACGAAGACGGCCGGCACACGCCGAACGGGGACTTCCTCGACGACGGGCCCTACCCCTTCGAGGTACTGCCCGCCCCGTGCGATCCGTACCAGGAGCTCAGCTACACCTACGGGGACCTGGCCGCGGTCCGCTCGAAGGTCGCCCAGTGCGCGTCCGACGTGGGCGTGTCCCAGGAGCAGCAGGCGAAGCTCGCCGTCGCCGTCACCGAGATCGCCACGAACAGCATCCGTCACGGCGGGGGCGGCGGAACGGTGCGTACGTGGGCCCAGGACGCGGTGTTCCTGTGCGAGTTCCGGGACGCCGGATACATCGCCGACCCGATGGCCGGCCGCATCCGGCCGTCGGCCCGGCAGCTCGGCGGCCGCGGCTTGTGGCTCGCGCACCAGCTCTGCGATCTGGTCGAGATCCGTTCCACCCCCGAACAGGGCACCACCGTCCGCCTCCACATGGACGTCCAGGGGAAGTAGACGCGCTGACGCCCTGGTGGGGGATGGAGCCGGGTGGGGGACGCGCGGATGCCGTTCCCCCCGGCGGACGAACGCGCGCGCTGCGCCCTGCCGCCTACCGCCTGCCACCCGCGCCCGAGTGTGATTGCCTGCTCTGTCATACGCGAAAATCTATGACGGCCGGAGTAGACATTGGGTAGCGGTGTCGGTATGGTTTCTCTCGTAACGCAGAGAGACCGAAGGGCCCGGCAGACATGAACTGCCGGGCAGCAAGACCGCAGTACCCGTAGTTGCAGTGAGCAGTTGGCAGTAACACCAGAGGGAAGAACGGAGGAGCCGAGCACCATCAGGATCGCCCGGACGCCACGCGGGTCCGGGTACCGCAGGACATCGATAGTGAGGTGGTCTCCGGTCACGCATCCGCGATCCCCGCGCCCCCGGCAGCAGTCAGGTCGGGCGGTCGGAAACAGAAGGCCGACGCAGGACCAAGGTCGGCAGATGGTGTAGCTGTTCCTTCGGGGCCCGGGTGCCAATGGCGCCCGGGCCCCTCCACGCGTTCCATGAGAGAGGTTCAATGACAGCAGACGACTCGTTCGGCCGTCTCGACGACGACGACTACCCCGCCTACACGATGGGCCGGGCCGCCGAGATGCTCGGCACCACCCAGGGCTTCCTCCGCGCCATCGGCGAAGCCCGCCTCATCACCCCGCTGCGCTCGGCAGGCGGACACCGCCGCTACTCCCGCTACCAGCTGCGCATCGCCGCCCGCGCCCGCGAACTCGTCGACCAGGGCACCCCCATCGAGGCCGCCTGCCGCATCATCATCCTCGAAGACCAGCTCGAAGAGGCCCAGCGCATCAACGCCGCATACCGCCGCGCCGCCGCGTCAGCGAATCCGGCGGCCGCGGCTTGACCCGGGGCGCTCCTGCCGAGCCTCATCGCCGGGCCTGCCCGCACCAGGTCACGACGTGCCGTCGCTTCCAGTGGTGACGGCCTGTGCGGGCGTGTACCGTCTGCGTCAGCTGTCGTGGTTCGGAAGTTCCCCTTTGCCCACGCCATAGGCGTGGGTTCTTTGCTGTGCTGTGCCGCAGGAACCAGGGCGATCACCTCCGCCTCCCGCATGGTGCGGGAGGCGTACTCGACCGGAAGGCATCAGACATGGCTACGGGAACTGTGAAGTGGTTCAACGCCGAGAAGGGCTTCGGCTTCATCGCCCAGGACGGTGGCGGCCCGGACGTCTTCGCCCACTACTCCGCCATCAACTCCTCGGGCTTCCGTGAGCTCCAGGAGGGCCAGAGCGTGACGTTCGACGTCACCCAGGGCCAGAAGGGGCCCCAGGCCGAGAACATCAACCCGGCATGACCCTTGTGGCCCCCAGGGGCCGCTGAGCTTGCAGCGAGGCCCTGCTCCCTCCGGTTCGCCCGGGCGGAGCAGGGCCTTCGTACACTCTCCCGCGGAGCGCCTTTCCGACGCCCGCCGGGCGTGCGTCTCGACGTCTACGCGGCGGGGGCGAGTTCCGCTTGGCCGAACAGCAGAGCCCAGCCGGTGGGGAGCCGGTGAAGGATGCGGGTGATCAGGCGGGGGCCGGCCTGGGCTGTGACGGCGGCGAAGACGGAGCCGGTGTCCCAGCGGGTGGTGGCCAGGGATGCGCCGACGCGTGTGGCGAGGTCCTTGACGAAGTCCCACCCGGTCAGCGGCCGGGTGTCGGGGATCTGTGCGGTCAGCACGCAGGCCGCCTCCAGGGGCAGGCAGCGAGCCAGGTCGACGCGTTCGTCACCGGTCAGTTGACGTCCGAGTCCGGCGAGCACAACGCGGACCGCTTCTTCGGCCCGCTCACGGGTGGGGTAGGCGCCTTCGCATCGGACCTTCTCCAGCATCTGCTCGTACGCCGTCGAGTACGGCTGCTGGTGCTGGAGCGGTACGCGCGCGTCGGTGATCACTACGGGGCATGCCTTTCAGGAGCCATGGGAGTGCCGGGCACGACACTCCCGGTCTTGGTCAGATGAGCTGGGGGCGGCCGAAGAGAACGTCGTAGCCGACGGGGAGCTGGAGCAGGATCTGCCCGGTCAGGTCCTCGCCTGCCGTGTCGGCGACGGTGGACAGCACGGCGCTGACGTCCCACGTCGCGGTCTGCTCGGTGGCGCCCTCGATCCAGGCGGCGGTCGCGCGGACGAATCGATCGGGGGGAAGCGGCTCGGCGCTCTGCAGCGGGTTGAGCAGGATCCGGGCGAGGCCTTCCGGCAGGCGTGCCGCGAGCTGGGCGCGGACCCCGCCGACCAGGTGGGCGCCGAGCAGCGCGAGCACCACGCGCGCCGCACGCTCGGCTTCCGCCGCGGTGTCGTATGCGCCGCGTTCCCTCACACGGTCGAGGAACGCTTCGTGTCTCAAGGTCATCAGCCGCCACCCCTTCGTGTCGTCGGGTTCCACAGGGGTGCGGAGGGCGGGGAGGAGGAGATGGGGTGGCCGTCCTCCGCACCGGTTACGGACGGGTCAGCCGGAGATCTCCTTGCGGCCGGAGCCGACGCCGATGGAGACCTTGCGGGGCTTGGCCCGCTCCGTGATCGGGATGCGCAGGGTGAGAACACCGGCGTCGTAGTCGGCCTGGATGCGTTCGGTGTCGAGGGTGTCGGCGAGCACGATCTGGCGGGAGAACACGCCCAGCGGCCGCTCGGACAGCTCCATCTTGACGTCGTCGGCCTTGGTCGTCGGCCGCCGCTCGGCCTTGACGGTCAGCATGTTCCGCTCGACGTCGATGTCGATCGCGTCCGCGGTCACGCCGGGGACGTCGAAGGCCACCACGTACTCGCCACCCTCACGGTAGGCGTCCATCGGCATCACCGACGGCTTCGACCAGGTGCCCGGACCCGTCAGCTGCTGCGTCATCCGGTCGAGCTCACGGAAGGGGTCAGTGCGCATCAACATCGTGAAACACCTCCAGCAGGTCGAACAGTTGCTGCCAATGCGCTGCACTGACACTGTTGTAGCATGTCATCCAGTCGATGACAAACATCACGTCATCGGTTGGATGACTCTCCGAGGAAGGTGCCCGTGACCGCAGTCGACCAGCCGTCCGCGACCGGTACCCGGGCGCACGGCCCGGCGTCCTTCCTCACCGCAGCGGCAGCCCTGGCCGCCATGGACGACGTGTTGCGCGATGCCCGACACGAGACCCCCGACGCCGCCGGCCCCGGCCCCGAGCACGCCCTGTCCTCGCTGATGCTGCTGCGGCAGGTGCGCGAGCAGCTCGCCGGCTGGGAGACCGGCCTGATCGAAACCGCCCGCGACGCGGGCGCCAGCTGGGCCGACCGCGCCCACCCCCTCGGTGTCGCCAGCCGCCAGGCCGCTGAACGCCGCTACCTGCGCGGCCGACCCGGCCCCGCCGGCACCACCGGCACCACCGGCGAGCAACGCGTGCAGGCCACCCGCGAACGCCGCGCCGCCGACCGCACCGCCGCCACCTGGGCCCGCGCCAACGCAGCAGACCTGCGCCGCCTCGCCGGACAGATCACCGCGCTCCCCCATCGCACGCCCGAAGCGCGCTCAGCCCAGGCCGCCCTGCATGCCGCTCTCGGCGCCGCCGACGCGGCCGAACTCATCGCGCCCCTGGCCGGCATGCGCCCCTACCTCGACGCCCGCCACACCGGTCTCGTCGACTCCCTGGACGCCCTCGAAGCCCGGCGCACCGCGACGGGGTCGGACGATGACTGACTCCCCCACGCAGAGACCCCCTCATGCGGAGGCGGTTCATTCCGCCTTCGGCGTCGCGCCGATGACGGCCCTGTGCCCGAGTGCCCTCCGTACCTGACCCCATCCGTATCTGACCCCCTCTGTATCTGACCTTCCGTTGAAAGGACCCCGCATGGCCAGCACTGTCGAGACGCTGGATTTCCAGGCCGAGACCCGCCAGTTGCTCCGACTGGTGATTCACTCGATCTACTCGAACAAGGACATCTTCCTGCGCGAGCTGATCTCGAACGCTTCCGACGCCCTGGACAAGCTGCGGCTGGAATCGCTGACCGGCAGCCTCGACGCAGCCGACACCAGCGACCTGCACATCCGGCTGGACATCGACAAAGACGCCCGCACGCTGACCATCCGCGACAACGGAATCGGCATGAGCCGCGACGAGCTCGTGGAACTGATCGGCACGATCGCCAAGTCCGGCACCGCCGACCTGCTGGAAAAGATCAAGGACTCCAAGGACGCCGCCACCGCCGAGAACCTGATCGGGCAGTTCGGCGTCGGCTTCTACTCGGCGTTCATGGTCGCCGACAGGGTCACCGTCCGCACCCGGCGGGCCGGTACCGACTCCGGTACCCAGTGGGAGTCCGACGGCGAGGGCTCCTACACGATCCAGGCCGTCGACGACCTCCCCGTCGGCACGTCGGTGACCCTGCACCTCAAGCCCGTCGACAGCGAGGACGGGCTCGCCGACTACCTGTCCGCGTCGAAGATCCGTCAGATCGTCAAGCAGCACTCGGACTTCATCCGCTGGCCCATCCGGATGGCCACCGAGCCCACCGAGCCCACCGAGCCCACCGAGGTCGACGGCTCCGCCTCGTCCGGCGTCGATACGCTCAACTCGATGAAGGCACTGTGGGCCCGACCGCGCGCCGAGGTCAGCCAGGACGAGTACAACGAGTTCTACCAGCAGATCAGCCACGACTGGCTCGAGCCGGCCGAGACCATCCACATGCGCGCCGAGGGCACCTTCGAGTACGAGGCGCTGCTGTTCATCCCCTCCCAGGCGCCCTTCGACCTGTTCTCCCGTGAGACCAAGCGTGGCGTACAGCTGTACGTCAAGCGGGTGTTCATCATGGACGACTGCGAAGCGCTCATGCCCAACTATCTGCGCTTCGTCAAGGGTGTCGTGGACGCCCACGACCTGTCGCTGAACGTCTCACGCGAGCTCCTCCAGCACGACCGCCAGATCCGCGGAGTACGCCGACGCCTGGTCAAGAAGGTACTCGGCGCCATCAAGGACATGCAGGCCAAGGACGCCGAGCGCTACACGAAGGTCTGGGCCCAGTTCGGCCGGGCACTGAAGGAAGGCCTCCTCGAGGACACGGACAACACCGAGACCCTGCTGGAGCTGGTGTCGGCAGCCTCCACCCACGACCCGGAGAAGACCACCACGCTGCGCGAGTACGTCGAGCGCATGAAGGACGGCCAGGACACCATCTACTACCTGACCGGCGAGACCCGCGCCATGGTGGAGAACTCCCCGCACATGGAGGCCTTCGCCGCGAAGGGCTACGAGGTCCTGATCCTCACCGACCCCATCGACGAGGTGTGGGTCGACCAGGTCCCCGCCTTCGACGGCCACCGTCTGCAGTCCATCGCCAAGGGGCAGGTCGACCTCGACGAGTCCGCAGGCGACGAGAAGGAGACCGACGCCGACAAGGCCCAGCGCGAGCAGGACTTCGCCGCCCTGCTGCCCTGGCTGACCACCACGCTGTCCGACCACGTCAAGCAGGTACGCCTGTCGTCCCGCCTGACCACCTCGGCAGCCTGCATCGTCGGCGACGCCCATGACGTGACACCCACCCTGGAGAAGATGTACCGGGCCATGGGCCAGCAGATGCCCGCCGTCAAGCGCATCCTGGAACTCAACCCCACACACCCGCTGATCACCTCTCTGCGCACCGCCCACCACGCAGGCACCGACGAACCCGCGTTGACCGAGATCGCCGAGCTGATCTACGGCAGCGCCCTGCTCGCCGAAGGAGGCGACCTGCCCGACCCGGCCCGCTTCACCCGCCTGCTCACCGATCACCTGACCCGCACCCTGTAGCCACGCACGCAGCCCGGCCCAGATGAACCCGCCTGTCCGGCGCCCCGTTGTGGGTGCCGGAGCAGGCGGGTGAGACCGGGGTCGACGTCCTCGCGACGGCGTTCAGAAACTCGACCGTGCCCTCCGTACGCGGCAGTCGGCGGCCGGTCGTCATGGTGCGAGGCGATGTTCGCGTCATCGCGTCGCCATGGCGCTGCGAAGCCCAGGATCCGCCTCTTGCACGTCTCCTCCGACGCCGTGTTCTCCGGCATCGGCAGGGCCCGGTACGACGAGACCTGCGCTCCGGATCCGATCAGTCCGTACGGGGCCGCGAAGGCCGCCGGCGAGACTGCCGTGCGGCTTGCCACACGGGCTGGGCGTCAGGCTCCACGGCGCCAGGAAGTTTCTCGGCGAGCGGTGACACCGGCGGACCAGCCAGGTGCCGGCGGCTCTACTGTTCCCGCTCCTCCGCCGCAGTCGGCTTCCTGTGACGCCCCCTTCCCTTGCCCAGAGGCGGACGATCCCACTCGGCGGGCTTATCGCCGACAGGCTGAGGCGGGTAGAGCAAAGCCTTGGCAGCGATCAGGTTCTCGACCAGACACACCGGCTCCCATGCCTCCCCGGTCCATACTTCGACCACTCTCGGAGATCCCGGGTCAACGTGCGTTCCGCGGTGGGGGCCGCCGCCGATCGGCACGGCGCGCAGCTTCCCCTTGGTCTCGGACCGACGCTCATCGCGTCGGCGCGCCCACTCCTCCAGCGGCTCCTCGTCGTCCATCGCAGCATCGTGGCGCATCTGCTACCCGCACCGCCGCCTTGGGCCACGGGGGTAAACGTCCTAACTGGCGTGTTCCTGGACGGGAGCCGTGGGCTTCGGCTGATCCGGTTCCTCGGCGCGAGCGGCGGCATTTAGCGCCGCTTCGACCCGGCGGTTGCTGGTCATGGTCGCGGTGACGGCGGTCATGGTGAGGAGGAGGCCGGCGGCGGTGTAGAGCGGGGTGCGGATGTCGTAGGTGGTGGCCAGCCAGCCGCCGAGGAAGGCGCCGACGGGGGCGGCGCACATGGCGAGCATGCGGGAGGTGGAGGCGACCCGGCCCATCAGGTGGGCGGGGACGATCGCCTGTCGGAGGGAGGGGCCGAGCACCATCGTGGCGCCCATGCCCGCTCCGCAGACGGCGAGCGCGAGGCCGGCGACGTACGGGTTCGGGGCGGCGGCAAGGCCCAGGATGGCGAGTCCCTCGACCGCGGCCGTGCAGGTCAGCGCGGTGCCGGTGCCGAGTCGTCGGCCGAGGAAGGAGGCGATGCCCGCGCCGAGGAGACCGCCGGTGGCCTCCGCCGTGAGGAGCAGGCCGAATCCGAAGGTGTCGATGCCGAGACGATCGTGCGCGAAGAGGGCCAGTACGGTCTCCACGGCGAGGAAGGCGATGTTTCCGACCGCCGGACGCAGCGCGAGCCCGAGCAGCAGCCGGTCCCGGAAGACGTACGAGGCTCCGGCCCGCGCCTGGAGAAGCAGCGACTCGCGGGCCTGCGGTACGGGCCGGGGTGCGGCGGGCAGGGACCGTACGAGCACGGCGGAGAGCGCGAAAGAGACCGCGTCGGCGAGCAGCGGAACCGCCCGCCCGAGCGCGAGCAGGGCACTGCCCGCGGGCGGCCCGGCGAAGCCGGACGCGGCCGTCTGGGTGCCGCGCAGGCGGGAGTTGGCCCGCTCCAGGAGTGCGGGGTCGCGGCCGAGCAGATCCGGCAGGTAGGCCGTGGCGGCCGTGTCGAAGAAGAGTCCGCCGAGTCCGAGGAGGAAGGCGACGGCCGCGAGCAGCGGGATGCTCAAGCCGTCGAGCGCGGCCGCAGCTGCCGGTAACACGAGCAGCACCGCACGCGCCGCGTCCGTGACCCACATCGTGCGCCGACGGTCCCAGCGGTCCACCAGCGCACCGCCGAGCACCCCGAAGAGCAGCCACGGCAGCGTTCCGGCGGCCGTGACGACGGCGAGCGCCAACGGATCCCGCGTCAACGTCAACGCGAGCAGCGGCAGCGCGGCATGCGTCACGCCGTCACCGAGCGAGGACACCGTCTGCGCAGTCCACAGCCGTCCGAACCCGATCGGCAACTTCCGTACGTCTGAGGTCACTTGGCGTCTCCTTCGTTCTGCTTGCGCGGTGCCGGGTGGAACAGGGCGAAGACGAGCGACGCGTCCGGCAGCGACGGATCGGACAGCTCCCGGTACTCCTCGGCCAGTGCGTGCAGTCGCTCCCCCAGTTCCGCGAACTGCTCCTCGGTGAGCCGCAGATGCGCCATTCGTACGTGCCGCTCGCCGTCCGCCGGCGATGCCTCCAGGTCCGCCACCGCGTGCCGCATCAGCACGTCCGGCCCTCCGTCGCCCGGATCCGGCAGCTCGATCGAGCGGGCGGCCATCGCGTAGTACCGCTCGGTGACCCCGCGGACCTTCCGCGTCCGTACCACCTTGACCAGGCCGGCCCGCTCCAGGAGCCGCACGTGGTAGCTGGAACTCCCCTTCGCGAGGCCCACGCGCTCGGCGATCTGCGTGATCGTGGCCGGCTCGAAGCGGAGCACGGCCATGATCCGGTGACGCGTGAGATTGGAGACGGCGCGAAGCTGCTCGTCCGTGGTGACGTGAAACGTCTCGGGAAGACCATCGGTAGGCATACGAGCAATGGTCAACGTTTCTTGACCATTGGGCAAGGGAGTTTTTCGGACGTCCGGATTCGGCCGTCCGGACGTCCGGAGGCGTCTCACCTCGGCCCGGTAGAGTGACGGCAGACCAGAGAAGAGACCCTCCGATGGACTCCCGCGTATCGCGGATCGCGGATACGCACCAAGTTGGCGAGGGTGCCGTACCAGGCTCAGCGGCGTGACCGGGCCCCTCACCGGGCGCATCGTCACCGGCAACGCCGACGGCTTCCGGCACGCGACCGTTCCGTCTCCTCGGCGAGGGACTTCCTGAGCTGGTACGAACGCTGGCTCAACCACACGCGCGACGGCAAGGACAACCCCGCGCTGGGCCTCACCTCGCCAGCGACCGTCGCAGGCGCTTCCTGGGGCCCGCGGGCGACGGCCAGGAGGGGTCGGGGGTCGTCCGCCGCGGCGACCCGACTGCCTCCGGCCCCCACCCGGGGCCGGAGGCAAGCGGGTCAACTCTCGACCAGCCCTGGACGAGGAGCCTCGCCCGTGGATGTCGCGTCGGCATCGGAATCGGCGGCGGCGGCAGATTCGATGGCGACCGAGCCTCGGGGAAGCAGCCGGTCCAACCACGTGGGCAGCCACCAGTTGGCCCGGCCGAGGAGTGTCATGGTCGCCGGTACCAGGACCATACGTACGACCGTGGCGTCGATGAAGATCGCGGTGGCCAGGCCGAGCCCGAACATCTTGGCGGAGGGCTCCTCGGCCACGGCGAAGGACAGGAAGACCGCCACCATGATGAGGGCGGCCGACGTGATGATCCGCGCGGTGCCGGAGACGCCCTCCACGATCGCCGCGCTGTTGTCGCCGGTGCGCACGTACTCCTCCCGGACGCGCGCGAGGAGGAACACCTCGTAGTCCATCGACAGGCCGAACAGGATGGCGAAGAGGAACATCGGGATGAACGACACGACCGGAACCGTCGCTTCCAGTCCGATGAGCGTGCTTCCCCAGCCCCACTGGAAGACCGCGACCATGATCCCGTAGGCCGCGCCGATGCTCAGCAGGTTCAGCAGCACCGCCTTGAGCGGTACGACGACTGACCGGAAGACCAGCAGCAGGAGGAGGAACGAGAGCGCCAGCACGGCGGCGATGAACACCGGCAGGCGCTGGCTGGTGCGTTGGCCGACGTCGGACAGGCTCGCGGCGGCGCCGCCGACGTACGCCCTGGCCGGGCCCTCCCCGATCGCCGTGGGCAGCACCTCGGTGCGCAGCCGGGCGATGGTGTCGGCGGTGGCCTTGTCCTGAGGGCTGGTGGTCGGGAACACCACGAGGGTCGCGATGCCGGTGGCCCGATCGATGTGGGCCGGCGCGACGGATGCGATGCCCGGATCCGCCGCGACCGTGGTGACGAGACGGTCCACCACTCCCCGATCGCCGGACGGGTCCGCGGCGATGACGAGGGGACCGTTGGTCCCCGGGCCGAACCCCTCGGCGACGAGGTCGTAGGCGCGGCGTTCCGTACGGCTCGGCGGCAGTGAGCCGTCGTCGGGCAGGCCGACGCGCAGGCCGAGCAAGGGCAGCGTCGCGGTCAGCAGCAACCCCGCCGCGCCGACCGCGTACGGCACCGGGTGCCGGCTGACGTGGCCGATCCAGCGCCGCCACCCGGCGGCGGGGGCGGCGCCCGCCGCCGGGTCCCGCCGTCGGTCGCTTCGGCCCGACGGCCTGGCCTTGAGCGCCCGGACGATCCGGACGATGCGGCCGGCTTGCCCCAGTCGCGGGCCGGCCGCGCCGAGGAAGGCCGGCAGGAGCGTCACCGACGCGAGCACCATGGTCAGGACGACGATCGAGACTGCCAGGCCGCCCACCGTCATGAACGGCACGTTCGCGACCGCCATGCCGAGGATCGATACGACGACGGTGCCGCCGGCGAAGACCACGGGCCGCCCCGCCGTTGCCACCGCCCGTCCGGCTGCCTCGTGTGGCGCTAGGCCGCGCGCGAGGTACTCCCGGTGTCCGGCGAGCACGAACAGCGCGTAGTCGATGCCCACTCCGAGCCCGACCATGCTGCCCAGGACCGGTGCGAAGGTGGGGACGTCCGTCACCCCCGCCAGTACCGTCATCGTGGCAACGCCGACGGTCAGCCCGAAGACCGCCATGCCGATCGGGAGCGCGGCGGCGACGAGCGAACCGAACGCCAGGAACAGGATCGCGGCGGCGGCAAGGAGCCCGATCAACTCGCTGGCGCCGCCGTCGGGATCGGAGAAGGCGTAGAAGAGGCTGCCTCCCATCTCGATCCGCAGGGGCAGCTCGGCGCGCAGCCGCTCGCCGAGATCGACGAGGGCGTCGAGATCCTCGGCCGACAGGCGGCTCTGGTCGGGGTACTGCACCCGGACGACCGCGATCCGTCCGTCGGCTGAGACAAGTCCGCTGCGCACGGCGGTGTCCCGGTCTGCGTCGAGTGCCTGCGCGGGGTCGTTCGTGCCGAGCACGTGCGGCAGCCGCTGCACCTCGGTCTGCAGCCGCGTGAGAGCGGTACGCGCGCTGCCGCTGTGGCTGTCGAAGAAGGTCGTACCACCCTCGCGGGGAGTGACGACGATCTGGGCGGTCATACCCTCCTGACCCGTGTGGGCCCGCGCGATCAGTTCCGCGGCCCGTTGGGAGTCCAGACCCGGAGCGGTCATCGAGTCCGCGGTCCGCCCGCCGAAGGCGAGGGCGGCGAGGACGGCGAGCATGGCGGCGAGCAGCCAAGCCGCGATCACCCGCCAGGGATGGCGGGCGGCGCCTGTGCCCAGGCGCAACAGGGCTTTCGAGAGCATCGGGTCCTCCAACCACCTCGTCGGCCGTTCGTGTACGGCCGCCGATGCCGAGGTTCGTCCCCAGGGCGTTCTGCGGCATCGGCCCGCGGGCCGCGGATCCGTCGGCCTCAAGTCGGAGTGACACCCCGTCCTTTCGGCCGATGCGCGACACTGCGCGGTCCCTAGGCTGGGAACCGTGCTGCGAGACGAGCTGCGAACCCTGTGGACCGAGCCCCCGCCGCCCTCCGCACCCGCCCGGGTGCGGAGGGACTGGGTGCTGCTCGCCGCGGGCCTGGGCGTCGTGGTGCTGGAGGCCACCCTGCGCGAGGACGTCGTGTGGCGACCGGTGGCGGTGGTGTTCGCCGTATGGCTGTGCCTGCTGCCCCTGTGGCGCCGGACCCGCCCGCTGGCGATGGTCACGCTGGGGTTCGGCTCGGTGATCCTGCTCCAGGTGGCGTCGCTCGTCGCCGCGCCGCACGAGCAGGTCGGCCTGCACGCGGGAACCGTCGTCCTCGTGCTGGTGTACGCGCTGCCCCGGTGGGGATCGGGACGGGAGATCGTACTGGGCAGCGCCGTGATCCTCGCTGCCTACGCGCTGTGCGTCCCGGACGGGACACCGGCCGTCGAACGGCTCGCGGGCCTCGTCTTCCTGCTGCTGCCCGGCTTGATCGGGGCTGCCGTACGGTTCCGGGTGGCCGCGCGCGAGCGGGAGTGGGAGCAGGTGCGCTCCCGCGAGCGTGAGCGGCTCGCCCGGGAACTGCACGACACGGTGGCCCACCACGTGTCGGCCATCGTGATCCGCGCCCAGGCCGGCCGGGTGCTCGCGGGCACCGACCCGTCCGCCGCCGTCGAGGCTCTGGAGGGGGTCGAGGAGGAAGGGGCGCGCACGCTCGAGGAAATGCGAGCCATGGTCGCCGCGCTGCGCGACCGCGGGGTCGGCGCCGAACTGGCCCCACCTGCCGGCGTGGCGGACCTGGAGCGCCTGGTGCGCGCGCCGGGTGGTCGTCTCAGGGTCGACCTGGGGCTCGACGGTGAGCTGGACGCGCTGCCCCCGGCCGTGGACGCGGCCGTCTACCGCATCGTGCAGGAGTCGGTGACCAACGCGATGCGCCACGCGGTCGGCGCGACCGAGGTCGTCGTGCGCGTGACCGCGGAACGGCGCACGGTACGGGTGAGTGTGCGGGACAACGGTCAACGCACCGGCCGAGGTCGCGACGGATACGGACTTGCCGGACTGCGCGAGCGCGCGGGCCTGCTGGGCGGCACACTACGAGCCGGCCCAGGCGCCGACGAGGGCTGGCATGTCGAAGCCGAGCTGCCGAGAGCGAGGAGGGAGAGCGATGGCCATTCGTGTCCTCGTCGCTGACGACCAGACCATCATCCGCACCGGGCTGCGCATCATACTGAACGCCCAGCCCGGCATCGAGGTGGTCGGCGAGGCCGCCGACGGACGGCAGGCGGTGCGCCTGGCCCGCGAACTGCGCCCCGATGTCTGCCTGTTCGACATCCGCATGCCCGAACTCGACGGGCTCGAGGCCACCCGGCTGATCGCCGGCCCGGGCGTCGCCGACCCGCTGGCCGTGGTCGTCATCACCACGTTCGACCTCGACGAGTACGTCTACGGCTCACTGCGTGCCGGCGCCCGCGGATTCCTCCTCAAGGACACGGGGCCGGACCTGCTGGCGCAGGCCGTACGGTCGGCATCCGACGGTGAGGCGCTCATCGCGCCCAGCGTCACCATCCGCCTGCTCCAGGCCTTCGCGGACCTGCCCGCCGGCCGGCCCGCGGCTCAGCCGGTCTCCCCCGTCACCGCCCGCGAGGAGCAGGTGCTCCTCGCCGTCGCTCGCGGGCTGACCAACACCGAGATCGCCGATGCGCTGCACATCAGCCTCAGCACGGTGAAGACGCACCTGGCCAGCCTGATGGCGAAACTCCACGCCCGCAATCGGGTAGAGATCGCGATGTGGGCCTACGAAACGCGCCGCATCCTCCCCGCAACCTGAGCCGGTCCACCGGGACGCCGGGAGCTGGGCGCCGGGCCATGTCCCCGGCCCGGACTACGCAGCGCTGCGATCACGCGCGTCACCGGCTGTCGCCCTCACCCGGCGTCGTGTGCAACTGGCAGAAAAGAATCGTCATCCACCATTGCGCAGGCCGCTGGCACAGTGAGTGCGAGTACGACCCGAACCCCCAACCCGCCCTCCGTCGTCGTCAATTCGATGCCTGGATAGTGGAGCGAATGATGCACGACCTCACTGCGCAAGGCTGGGCAGACGGACTAGGACTGTACGAGGACCGCTGGGCATTTGCGACCGTCGCCGCCCGCGAGCACGCGGAATGGTGGTTCGACGTTGCAGCGATCATGCGTGGTGGAACCTCTGATCCTCGGGGTTGGGCGTCACTCGATCCCTACGAGGAGGAAGTCGACCGCGAGGTCGAGACGTTCGCCTGGACCGAGCCCCCCACCCACCCGGCCGACGTGGCCCGGTTCCGGCACTCAGTCGATGAGCTGCCACGTTCGTCGGCCAAGTCCCTGCTGGTCCTTCTTGCAATCGTCGGCATGAACGCGTCGAAGACATGGGATTTCGAGGAGCGTCGGCCAGAGATGGAGCGTCGCGCCCTGCTCTTGCTCTCACGGTTTCCGCCCGGCACCCGCTTCTACTCCAACGTCGGCTGGGAGGGCGAGGCGCCGAACTTCTACGAGCAGCCGGTCAACGCGACCAGTCCGTTCAGCCGAAGCCGTTGGGACGCAGGCTTGATCGCGGTCAACGACACAGAAGTCGCCCTGATCTGGACCTTTGAATCAATCTGACCCGCCCGACCCGACGGGAGACGCCATGCTGACGCGAACCGCCGCCTTACCCCGACAGGAGAAATTCGCGGCAGAGTCCTGCGGTGCAGTGTGCGTCACAAGATCGGCGCACTGTGTGTCACCGAGGGTGCCGAGAAGGGGTCGCTGCAACGGACCGTCGCGTGGTGCCCTGTTGCTTGCTGGCGCGCTGGCTTCGGCAGCGAACCAAAGAACACTCCGTGAGTGGTTGCAGGCAGTTCTGCCATGCAGCGCGCGCAGTACGAGCCGACGACGGAGGCGCTGTCAGCGGCGAGCTCTAAGATCCCGGCATGGCTTACTCGGAGGAGATCGAGCAGATCATGACGCGGATCGAGCTCGAGGGGGACGGTGCGTTCTGCAACTGTGGGGCATGGGCAGCCCGCCTGGTGCAGGGCCGTGAGTGCCGAGGGTGCTACCGGCAGCGCCGGGGCATCGAGAAGTACGGGCTCACCATCCCCCGCTACAACGCCATCTGGCGCGCGCAGAATTTCCGGTGCGCCCTCTGCGGGGACAATGAGGAGCCCTGCGACGGCGGCATCCCTCACGTCGAACCACGCCCCTGGCAGATCGATCACGACCACCACTGCTGCGGCTTGAAGGGCTCCAGCAACCGTTGCTGCGTTCGCGGGATCCTCTGCCGCCCGTGCAACCTGAACGAGCTGGCGCCGTATGAGCGCAAGCGCCGTCGCGGCGCCGGCTTTGCGATCCCGGACATCGACGCCTACCTGGTCAACCCGCCGGCGCGCCGCCCAGAAGCCCGTGTCATCCGCGGCCGCGACGACGCCTACCTGCCCACCTCCTGGGCCTTCATACACGATGCGGAGGTGGTCGAGCACGGGTACGTGAGGTAGTCGGGAGCCTTCCATCGCTGAGGCCCCGCCGCCACTTGGGCTGTGGGGAGGCGTGCTCTTTGCGTGCCGCAGTGCGCGCTCATGCGCTCCCTGTCCCACCGTGACTCATGAGGCCATCCTGGTGACATGGCGACCCTTCCGAAGGCTCCATGCCCTTCCTGTTCCGTACCGCACGCCTTGCTGCCTACCAAACGGATCGGCTACGGATCGGTCAAGGACCACAAGATCGAGCCCCGGGCATTGGTCCTGTGTCCGGGCAGCATGGCCCACGTCGCTTACACCGATGCGCGAGCGTGGCAGCTCGAGTTCGAACGTGCACAGCAGGCCGCAGCGGCGCCGCCGGCCGCGGTGGAAGAAATGCTTTTCGAGGATGATGCCGTGAGTGACCGCGAGCCGTCGCCGACTGGCAATGCTGGTCCTGAACGTCCGGTTGCCGGAGCCGTTGTGGTTCATGAACGCCGAGTACTGCTCGTACGGCGACGGGTTGCACAGGGCCAACTCTCATGGCAGTTCCCGGCAGGAAAGGTCGAACCGGGTGAGTCCTTCGAGGAGGCCGCCATCCGCGAGACAAAGGAGGAGGCCGGCCTGGACGTGGCCGCCGTTCGTCAGCTGGGCGAGCGCGTCCACCCGATCACCGGTCGGCAAGTGTCGTACACGGCCTGCGAGGTAGTCGGCGGGACCGCGCACGTGGCGGACGCTGATGAAATCGCCGAGGTCGGGTGGGCGACCCTGGCGGAGATCCCGCGATACATCCCGTACGGACTCTTCGAGCCGGTTCAGCGATACCTGGACGTTGCCCTTCGATCTTGACTGCGGCTACCAGGACGCGATTCGCTGCTGTTTGACCACCTCTGAACGTCGGGGACTTGAACTGGATCCTGGGGTTGCGACGGGCCTCGAACTGCAGGGAGTGAGCCGAGGTGTGGTTGCGAGAGCGCAACCCGGTAGGGGAAGACTCTCGTCCCGCAGGTGCTAGGTGGAGGGCTAGACGGACCAGGGCTCGCCATCCAGTCTTCGCGGGCCTGCGCGATGTCATTGCCGCGGAACAAGGCGTCGGCTGTGGCGTCGCGACGTTGCAGGAGGTGCTGGCGATGGACGACATCGACTGCACGCCGCGCAGACACCGGCCTGCCTCGAAGCGGGCAAGCACGTCCAGACCGAGATCCCGCCGGCCGCCTCGTGGGCGGATGCCGAGGCGTGCCCGGAAGCGCAGCAGCGCACCGGACTGGTCGCGGTGGTGGGACACACGCGACGCTTCAACCCGAGCCACCAGTGGTACGACGGCAGGTCCGGGCCGGGGACTACCGCATCCGGCAGATGGACGTGCAGACCTGCTTCTTCCGCCGCACGAACCGCAACACCGCGGGCCGGCCGCGCTCCTGGTCCGACCACCTGCTGTGGCACCACGCCGCGGGCCAACGCGGTCCGGGGCCCGATCCATCCCGAGCTCGGCATCGCGATGGACATGTCGATCCGACTGCGCGCGGAAAGCGGCGCCATCTGCACTCTGTCGCTGTCGTTCAACAACGACGCTCGGCACGTCCTTCCGCTCCATCCGCGACACCGGCACCTACATCGCGCGGAAGAGCCGATCGACGTCAGCGGGGTCGACGTCGGCCGCCATCCGCGAGGGCCGCGAGCCGAGCGCCTTGATCGCCCCGGTGATGACCTGCTACCGGACGCCGGCGGCACTCGAAAGGCAGCTCGACGCCGTCCCGCTGCGGGGAGTGGCCAGGACCCGGGTCACCCGTTCCACGCGAGGTCCGCCGTGGCCGCGGAGTGTCCCTCCGCTGGTGCGGCGAGGGGGAATTCCGTCCAGACCGTCTTGCCGTCCCGGGTGTAGCGGGTGCCCCATCGTTCGGTGAGCTGTGCCACCAGGAACAGGCCGCGGCCGCCCTCATCGGTGGTGCGGGCCCGTCGTAGGTGCGGAGCGGTGCTGCTGCTGTCGGAGACCTCGCAGATCAGGCTGCGGTCCCGGACGAGCCGCAGGGTCAACGGCGAGCCGCCGCCGTACCGGTAGGCGTTGGTGACCAGTTCGCTGACGACCAGTTCCGCGGTGAAGGCCAGCTCCTCCAGGCCCCACCCGGTCAGTGTGGTCTCCGTCAGGTGCCGTGCCCGGCCGGCGGCGGCCGGCTCCGCGGCAAGCTCCCAGGAGGCGACCTGCTCCGGTGCCAGCACGCGGGTGCGGGCGAGGAGCAGCGCGACGTCATCCGGGGGGTGATCCGGCAGCAGGGCGCTCTGCACGTCCGCGCAGGTTTCCGGCAGCGAGCGGCCGGGCCGGGACAGGGCTTCTCGCAGCCGCTCGAGCCCCTCGTCGAGGTCGAGACCACGGGCCTCGACCAGGCCGTCCGTGTACAGCGCCAGCAGGCTTCCCTCGGCGAGTTCCAGCTCGGCGGACTCGAACGGAAGTCCGCCCAGTCCCAGCGGCGGCCCTTCGGGAAGGTCGGGCAGGCTCACCGTGCCGTCGGAGGTCACCACGGCCGGGGGCAGGTGACCCGCCCGGGCCAGGGTGCAGCGCCGGGAGGTGGGGTCGTAGACCGCGTACAGGCAGGTGGCGCCGACGATCTGCTGCCCCCGCGAGCGTCCTTCGGCCGGCTCCTGCTCGTCCGCCAGGCGGTTGACCAGGTCGTCCAGGTGGGAGAGGACCTCGTCCGGGGCGTAGTCGAGGCTGGCCAGGGTGTGCACGGCCGTGCGCAGGCGGCCCATGGTGGCCGCGGCGTGCAGACCATGGCCGACGACATCGCCGACGACGAGGGCGACGCGCGCTCCGGAAAGCGGGATGACGTCGAACCAGTCGCCGCCGACACCGGTGGCGGGATCGGCCGGCAGATAGAGGTGGGCGACCTCGACCGCGCTGTGTTCGGGCAACGCCTGCGGCAGCAGGCTGCGTTGCAGGGTCAACGCGGCCTGGTGCTGCTGGGTGTAGCGGCGGGCGTTGTCCATGCACAGGGCGGCCCGCGCGGCGAATTCCTCTGCGAGCGTGAGGTCGTCCTCCTCGAACGGCTCGGGCCGCTCGGCGCGCCACAGGCTGAGCAGGCCGAGGAGCAGACCGCGGGCCGTCAGCGGTACCACGATCAGTGAGTGGGCGCGCAGACCGTAGGCGCGCCGGGTGCGCTCCGGATCCTGGAAGTACCACCCGGGGCTGCTCCGGAGCACTGGTTCGAGGATCGGCTGCTGCTCGGCGAGGCACCTGGCCTGGGGGGTACGCGGGTCGAAGTGGAAGACCTCGCCGGCGGGGTACATGACCTCGAGCGCTTCTGCCGTGACCGAGTGGACGGCCATTCTGCGGACCGGTCCGGTCGTCTCCTCGGCGCTCTCGTCGCCCCGGGCGACCGACTCGAGCAGATCCACAGAGACCGCGTCCGCAAGGTCGGGGACGGCGACGTCGGCCAGTTCCCGGGTGGTCCGGCCGAGGTCCAGTGTGGTTCCGATGCGGGCGCTCGCCCGGTTGAGCAGGGCGAGCCGCCGCCGGGCCCGGTAGCGGTCGGTGACGTCCTCCACCAGTTGGGTGACTCCGAGGATCCCGCCGACGGGATCCTCCATCCGAAACGCCGACACCGAGACCACCCGCTCGTGGGAGGGGTCACTCCTCAGGCGGCAGGGCTGCTCGGTGAAGATCAGGGGGGCTCCCGTCTCCAGCACCCGTCGCAGCCGGGTTTCGATGGTCTCCACGTCCGGACCGATGAGGAAGTCGCCGATGCCTCGGCTGCGGATCTCCGCCGCGGGGAGTTGCGTGAAGCGGGCCAGCGCCCGGTTGATCCGCAGGATGCTCAGATCGGGGGCGTGGACGGACAGACCGATCGGGGAGCGCCGGAACAGACCGTCCAGGACCGACCGGTCCGTCTCCCATTGGAGCACCTCCCCCGCCGGGGCGGCGACGAGGAACCACTCGCGGGCGGCGCCGGCGCGGATGACGGCGCGGGCGCGAAAGCCCAGTTCCACCCGTCGCCCGCTGCGGTGCAGGACGGGCAGGAGGCCGGACCAGCCCCGGTCGCGCTCGCAGGCGGCCGCCGCGTCCCGGACCGCCTCACGGTCGCGTGCATCGAAGAGGAATTCCCAGGCCAGGCGGCCCAACACCTCTTCGGGCGGGTAGCCGAGGTGTTCCTGTGCGCGCTCGCTCCAGCCGACGATCCTGCCGTGGTCGTCCACCACCGCCGAGGCGGAGTTATGGAGCGCGAACGGGTCCTCGGGCACCTCACCCGCTCCCGGCGCCGGTGCGTGCATCGCTGCCACCCTTCGACCTGCCGGACCTGCCGAACGGACGCGCGACGGCATTGCCGCGGCGACTACCCGGAGTGATCGGAGATCCGCGGTCGAGCAGTCGGCTTACCTTCAGTATCACCGCGCCGCCGCGCGTCGGCAGAGGGTGCGCCCCGTCCGTGCCGGCCTCCGCCGTGGTCGCCGTCCCGCGAGCCTGGCGGGTGCTGCGGCTGCCGGCGGCCGTATGGTCGGATTCCGTTCCCGAGGAGGACTTCCGATGCGCAGCGTTACCTACTCGATGAATGTCTCCCTTGACGGCTACGTCGTCGGGCCGGACGGCGGCATCGACTGGACGACACCCGACGAGGAGGTCTTCCGCTTCTGGATCGACGAGATCCGGCAGGTCGGTGTCCACCTGATGGGACGACGGCTCTACGAGACGATGCTGTACTGGGAGACCGCCGACCAGGATCCCTCGCTCGGCGACGCCGAACGGGAGTGGACCTCGCTCTGGAACCCGCTCCCGAAAGTGGTGTTCTCCACGACGCTGTCGACGGTGCGGGGCAGTGCCCGCCTGGCCTCGGGCAGCCTGGCGGACGAGATCGCGCGGTTGCGGGCCGAACCCGGGGAGGGCGACATCGCGATCGGCGGTGCGACCCTCGCCGCCCAGGCGGCCGCGGCGGGGCTGATCGACGAGTACCGGGCCGTGGTCTATCCGGTGCTGATCGGCGGTGGCGTTCCGTTCTTCGCCCACGACGAGCGCCGGGTCGATCTCGAGCTCGTCGAGACCCGCACCTTCAGGTCGAAGGCCGTCTACGTCCGCTACCGCGTGGCGCGCCCGGCCGGCGTATATGAAACGTAGATGGACTGCTGCGAGTCTCCTCGGCAGAACCGCCCGCAAGCCAGCCAGGGGCCGTACCACGGCACCTGGACCAAACAGACAGGATCCACCGTGCCGCACATCCGCACGTCCGTCACGCGCCGTCTGGCCTTCCTCGTGCCCGGCGCGCTCGTCGCGCTGCTCGCCGTCGGTGCCACGGCCGGAGCCCCGGTCCTCACCGCGGACCGCGGCACGAGCGTCTCGGCCGACGACGCCACCGGGCCCCGCCCGCGCCACGACCACAACGAGTTCAACAGCCGGGCCTGACCGGCACGCCCGTCTTCAGCAGGGTGCGGGCCTCCTCGGCCTCCGGGAGGCCCGCCCGCTCGAAGACCTCCAGCGCCTCGCCGGCGTGCCTCAGCCCCTCCTCACGCCGTCCCGCCGCCAGGCAGACCCCGGCGTGGACCAGCAGGGCGTAGCCGCGGTCCCGGCCCCGCCCCGGCACCGTGCGCAGATGGGCCACGGCCCGAGCGGAGGCCTCCAGCGCCTCCCGGTCGCGGCGCAGGTCGCTCAGCGTCCGGGCGCAGCGGTAGTCGGCCTGCGCGCGCTGGCCCGGGATCCGGACCGTGTCGCACAGGTCGAGGCACTCCTCGTACGCGGCGAGCGCCTCCTCCAGCCGGCCGAGCTCGTGCAGAGCCTGCCCGCGCACGCACAGCGCGTGGGCGACCCCGTGGTGATCGGCCATCTCCCGCAGGGCATCCAGGGCCTCCTCGCAGGCGGGCAGCGCCTCGGCAGCCCGGCCGCCGCGGACGCGGGCCAGGGCGGCGTTGAGGGTGATCGTCAGGGCGCCCGAGCGGTGGCCCTGCTCCCGCGCCAGGACGAGCGCCTCGTCGAAGCACTCCGCCGCCTCGCCGAAGCGGTGCTCGAACTGGGCGATCACCCCGAGGTCGTTGTACGCCTGCTGCAGGATCGCCCGGTCGCCCGCCCGGCGGCAGGCCCGCACGGCCAGCTCGGAGGCGGCGCGGGCCGGGCCCAGATCGGTGGCCTGGAGCGCCGCGTTCCCGATGAGGAAGTGGGCGCGCCCGGCCGCGCGGTCGTTGCCGCGCTGCGTCGCGGCCCGGGCCAGTTCGGCGGCGGTCGCGGTGATCCGCGCGTACGGGATGTCCTGCCCGAACGAGCTGAGCGCGACCAGCAGGTCGGCGGACATCGTCAACTGCTCCGTGTCCGCGGCGTCCGGCCGTCGCACCACGAGCTGGACGGCGTGCAGCGCGCAGTCGAACTCCGCGACGACCCAGTCGCGGGCCCCGGTCAGGTCCGCGAGCCGTCCCTGCGCCGGTTCGGCGGCCGCCGCGACGATCGAGCGGTGCACCGGGTCCCCGGGGATCATCCACTGGAAGGCCTCGGCCGCCATGCCCAGCAGGTGGCGCAGGAGACGGTGCTGCACCGGCGGGCCGGGCTCACCGGCCGGGGCGGGCAGGTTGAGCGCGAAGTCCCGGCCCAGCTCGTGGTGGCGGTAGCGGCCCGGCTCCGGTGATTCGAGCAGGGCGGCGTCCACCAGGGCTTCGAGCAGCTCCTCGGCCTCCGTCTCGGCCAGGTCCAGGGCGGCGGCCGCCGCGTCGAGCCCGATACCGGGCCGGGAGACGGGGGCGAGCCGGCGGAACACGCTCGCCTGGGGACCGGTCAGCTGACGGTGCCCCAGCTCGAAGACGGCGGCGACGGCCAGGTCGTCGGCCCGCAGTTCGGTCAGCCGGCGCCGCTCGTCGGCGAGACGGGCCCCCAGGTGCGCGACGCTCCATCCGGGCCGGGCCGCGAGACGGGCGGCGACGATGCGGACCGCCAGCGGCAGCCGGGCGCAGGCCTCGACCAGCGCGGCCGCGGCCTCCTCCTCCCGGTCCACGCGGTCGGCGCCGACGATCTGGCGCAGCAGCCCGAGCGCCTCCGCCGGGGTGAACTCCGCGAGCTGGACGTGGCGTCCCGACAGCAGCCCGCCCAGGCGGGCCCGGCTGGTGACGACGACGGCGCAGCCCGCGGCGCCCGGGAGCAGCGGCTTGACCTGGGCGATGTCCCGGGCGTCGTCGAGCAGCAGGAGCAGCCGGCGGCCGTCCAGGACGGTACGGAAGAGCCGGGCGCGGTCCTCCGTCGAGGGCGGCACTTCACGGCGGGGCACGCCGAGGGCACCGAGCAGGCTGGCCAGGACGGTGCCGGGGTCGGCGGGGTCGCTGCCCGTGCCGCGGAGGTCGGCGTAGAGCTGGCCGTCGGGGTACGCGTCCTTGACGTGGTGCGCCACCCGCAGGGCCAGGGCGCTCTTTCCGATGCCGCCCATCCCGCTCACGGCGGCGACGGCCAGGGCGGTGCGGGCCGGGTCGCTCAGGACCTCGGCGAGGGCTGCGAGTTCGGTGGCTCGGCCGCTGAAGTCGGTTATGTCGGCGGGGAGTTGGGCGGGCCGGACGTACCCGGCCGCGCCCTGCCCCTGCGTGAGGCCGGTCGCTGCGGCAGCCCCCGGCACCGCGGCCCGGACCCCGTGCCGCATCCCCGCATGGCCGGCTCCCTGGTCCCCGGCCCGCGGAGCCCCGAAGGCGCCGGGAACCCCTGGGACCCCGGTATCTTCGGGGCCTCCGCTGGCTGCCGCGGCACCGGGCCCGTGCGCCTCCGCCACCGTGGTCCCCGCCACCGTGGTCCCCGCCGTCCCGGCCGGACCGGTGCCGTAGGCACCCGCCGGCTCTGCGGCGGGCGCCCCCGCGAGCCCGGCCGGCGCCCCGGCAGCCCCGGCGGACGCCGCCGGGAACCCCGCGGATCCCGCGGGGGCGCCGTCGGAAGCCGGTGCGCCGCCCGGGGCGACCCCGGGCGTTCCCCCGGGTGCCGTCGGCACGGCGACGCCCGAGGGCGCGGCCGGAAGCCGTGCGGGCGGCTCGCCCTCCCGGCCGGGGGCCCGGGACGCGGCGGCGGGGAGGAGGGCCGGGTCGCCCGACAGGATGCGGGCGTGCAGGGCGCGGAGGTCCGGGCCCGGGTCCAGGCCGAGTTCGTCGGCCAGCACCTCGCGGGCCCGGCCGAAGACGGCGAGGGCGTCGCCCTGCCGACCCGCGGCGTACAGCGCGCGCATCAGGAGCCCGTACGGGCGCTCCCGCAGCGGCTCTTCGCGGATGAGGGCGGTGAGCTCGGGCACGGCCCGCTCGTGCCGCCCGAGCAGCAGGTCCACCCCGAGGCGCTCCTCCAGCAGGTGCAGCCGCAGCTCCGTCAAGCGCGAGCGCTGGCTGTCGGCGAACGGCCCCGGCACCCCGGCCAGTGGCTCGCCGCGCCACAGGGACCCGGCCTCGGCCAGGGCTTCGGCGCAGTCCTCCAACTCACCGGCCGCGTGGGCGCGGGCGGCCTTCGCGGCCAGCTCCTCGGCCCGTACGGCGTCGACGGAGCCCGGCGGCACCGCCAGCCGGTAGCCGTCGTTCGCGGACTCCAGGATCCGGGCCCCGGTCTGCCCGGACTCGCCGCTCTCCAGCAGCTTCCGCAGCCGCCAGACGTAGGTCCGCAGGATCATCACCGCGGAGCCCGGGGCGGACTCCCCCCAGACGGCGGCGGTCAGTTCGTGCAGGGGCACGACGTGGCCCGCGCGGAGCACCAGGACGGCGAGGGTGGCCTGTTGCTGCGGCGGCCCACCGGCCAGCACCTGTCCCCCGTGGGACACGCCCATGGATCCGAGCACGAAGAATTTCACGAGTTCCCCCTGTGCGCGCGCACAGCTCCACACGGCGGTTGGTCCCCAGTTGTCCTGGCCCGCCGATGTACGGAGCGTCATCCTAAGCGGTTCACATGACCATGCCGTCGGAACGGGTCGCGGCGGCGGCCCGGCCGGGCCCGCGCGGCCGAGCGAGGGACCCGGTCCGGGTCACACCCATCCGAGGCGGGCCGCGCGCAGACCCGCCTCGAACCGGCTTCGGGCGCCCAGCCGTTCGATCAGCGAGGCCATGATGCGCCGGGCGGTGCGGGCCGAGATGTGCAGCTGTCCGGCGGCGGATTCGTCGGTGTGGCCCTCGGCCAGCAGGCCCAGCAGGGAGCGCTCCTGCTCAGTGGGTACGTACACGGCCTCCGACGGATCCGCGCCCAGCGGTACGGCCGCGCCCCACTCCCGCTCGAAGAGCGCGACCAGCGGGGCGAGCATGCCGGGCGTGGCGAGGAACAGCGCGCCCTGGCGGCTGTCCGCCGGGTCGATGGGAACGAGGGCGTGGGTCCGGTCGACCAGCACCATCCGGGTCGGCAGCGCGGCGACCGTACGGAAGGCGCCGCCGCCCGCGAGCAGCGCCCGGCTGTAACGCAGGGTCCCCGGATCCTCCCGTACGAGGTCCAGCCCGATGGTGCGGATGGCGACGCCGCGGCCGAGCACGAGGGCGTTGTTGCGTTCGGCGGCCTCCAGCGCGGCCGCGGACTGGGGACCGCCGGGCATGAAGGTCAGCACCTCGGTCCTGGCCTCCAGCGCCAGGCGCTCCAACCGCCGCTGCACGGCGTCGAGTCCGGCCAGCCGCTCGACGCCCTCGGCCGGGCGGCCGCCGGAGCCGGCGCCCGCGAGGATCCGGACCAGGGCCTGCTGGTGGTCCGCGGCCTGCCGGTGCCGGCGCACCAGTTCCTCGTGCTGCTGGTCCAGGAGCCGCTGCATCCCGAGAACGGGGTCGACGACGGTGAAGCGGCCGGGCGTCTCGAAGGACGCCTGGACCAGGCGCAGCGCGAAGAGCCGGTCGAGGCAGGCGCGGACCCTCCCGGGCTCCACCCCGAGCCGGGCGGCGAGTTCGGCCAGTCCCAGTTCGGGCCGGGCCAGCACCTCCTCGTACACGGTCTGGTCGAGCTCCTCCAGGTCGAGCGTCACGGACATCGGTTCCCCTCTTGGCATGCGGTCGTCCCCGTCGATCTGTCAGCAGCCTGCCTGCCGGAGATCTACGGCACATAGACGCGCCCTCTACGCGCGTCGACGCGGCTTCGGCCGGCCGTCGGCGCGGGTGCGGCCGGCGGCGGCTGTGTCCCAAAGCGTCCTGGCCGCTTCCGCCACCCCTGAACCCGTTCCCCCAGGTCAACACCTTGGCCAGGATGGAGGCGTGCCGCTCGGCACCCTTCCCCACTCCCGATGAGGGCACCTCCATGACTTCTCGCGCCCACACCACCGTCCGTCCGGTCCGCACCGCTGCCGTGACCGTCGCCGCGGCCGTCGCCTGCGCCGCGCTCGCGCTCACCGCCGGCGGGCCGTCCGGTGCGGACACGGCCGGGGCCGCCACCGCCCAGGCGGCCTCGGCACCCCTCCCGGCCACCCCGGGCGCGGTCGCGTACGGCCTCATCTGGGACTGACCGGGCGCGTGGAGCTGACCCTCGTCTCCCTCGTCCCGCCCGGGCCCGGCCCCGGTCCCACGGACGACGGACGCCTGCTGCGCCTGCTCTGGGGCGCGGCCCGCCCGGAGGAGCGACTGGAGCACATCAGCGTGCGGAGCGGTCCGTACGGCGTGGACCTCGGACTCTTCACCGTCGCCACGCCCGCGGCGACCGCCGCGGAGGCCGCCCTGGCCATCTGCCTCCGCGTGCTCGCGCCTCCCTCCCCCTTCCACGGCTGGCACCTCGCCACCGAATCCCCCGGCCTCGCGCGACCCGGCGCGATCCCCACCACCACGACGTGACAGGAGCACCCGTGACCAACCCCTTCGAGGACGACGAAGCCACCTACTTCGTCCTCGTCAACCAGGAGAACCAGCACTCCCTGTGGCCCGCCTCGATCGAGGCGCCCGCCGGCTGGACGGCCACCCACGGCCCGGCCTCGCGCCAGGACTGCCTGGAGCACATCGAGAAGACCTGGACCGATCTGCGTCCGGCCACGCTGGTCGCCGCCCTCGGGGAGGTCTGAGCCGATGACCGTCCAGCGCACCGCCCGTCCCCGGCACTACCTGATGTGCCGCCCGTCCCACTTCACGGTCGACTACCGCATCAACCCCTGGATGGACCCGGCCAAGCCGACCGACACCGGACTGGCCGTCCTGCAGTGGGAGCGGCTGTACGCCCTCTACCGGGAGCTCGGGCACACGGTCGACCTGATCGACCCGGTCCCGGGGCTGCCCGACATGGTCTACTCGGCCAACGGTGCCACCGTGCTCGGCGACCGCGTCCTGATGGCCCGGTTCCGCCACCCCGAGCGCGCCGCCGAAGCCCCCGCCTACCAGGCCTGGTTCGAGGCCAACGGCTATGCCGAGGTGGTCGCCCCGGAGCACGTCAACGAGGGCGAGGGCGACTACCTGGTCGCCGGGTCCCGGATCCTGGCGGGCACCGGCTTCCGCACCGACGCGGCCTCGCACGCGGAGGCCGAACGGGTGCTCGGGGCCCCGGTGGTGGGCCTGACCCTGGTCGACCCGCGCTTCTACCACCTGGACACCGCCCTCGCCGTGCTCGACGACGACGAGATCATGTACTTCCCCGGTGCCTTCTCGACCGCGTCGCAGGCGGTGCTGCGCGAGCTGTACCCGGACGCGCTGCTGGCCACGGAGGAGGACGCCGAGGTCTTCGGGCTGAACGCGCTCTCCGACGGGCGCAACGTCCTGCTCGCCGAGGCCGCCCGCGGGCTCGCGGACCGGCTGGCCGAGCGCGGTTTCACGCCGATCGGCGTCGACCTGTCCGAACTGTTCAAGGGCGGCGGCAGCGTCAAGTGCTGCACCCTGGAGCTCCGGCACGCCGCGCAGGCGCCGGCCGCGGGTGGTGCCGCGTGAGCGCCTACCCGACCACCCCCGCGGCGGCCACCGCCGCCGAGGGCGTGCCCTTCGCGGGCGTCCTCGACTGGCTGATCGAGCCCGGCGCCCCGGCCACCGTCCGAGCCCCCCAGCTGGCCGACGCCGCCGCCGCACGCGACTGGTTGGCCGAGCACCGCGTCGAACTGCGCGCCGGACTCGACCGGTTCGGCGCCGTGTACGTGAGCGGGCTGCCGGTCCGCGGCATCGACGACTTCGCCGTCGTCCGCGACGAGCTGGTCCGCCGGGCCACCCCGTACCGCGAGAAGGCCACTCCCCGCTCCGACTTCGGCTCGGGCGTCTTCTCCTCCACCGACCTGCCCGCCGCGCAGGCGATCCGCCCGCACAACGAGAACAGCTACACGCTGACCTTCCCCGGCCTGCTCCTCTTCGGCTGCCTGACCGCCCCCGAGGAGGGCGGCGCGACACCCGTCACCGACTGCCGCGAGGTGCTGCGCTCGCTCCCCGCCGCTCTGGTCGAGCGGATGCGCGCCGGCGGCTGGGTCCTGACCCGCACCTATTCGGAGACCCTCTCGGTCGCCTGGCAGTCCGCCTTCGGGGCCACCACACGGGAGGAGGTCGAGGCGTACTGCGCCGAGAACGCCATCGGCTGCGCCTGGGACGAGGAGGGCACGCTGCGCACCAGCCAGCTCCGGCCGGGCATCGTCCGCCACCCGCAGACCGGCGACGAGGTCTGGTTCAACCACATGGCGTTCTGGAACAGCTTCTCGCTGGACGAGGAGCTGCGCGAGGTCCTGCTCGACGAACTCGGCCCCGGGGGGCTGCCCTTCGACACGGGTCTCGGTGACGGCATCCCGCTGACGGAGGCGGACCTGGCGGCCGTCAACGCCGCCTACGAGCGGGCCACCGTACGCCGCGCCTGGCAGCCGGGGGACCTGCTGATCGTCGACAACGTCCTGACCGCGCACGGCCGCGACCCCTTCCGCGGCGACCGGCGGATCGTCGTCGCCATGGGCGACCCGGTCGCGGTGGCGGACTGCGCCCCGACCGTCGCCCCGCGCGCCGCGACCGTGACGGCGGTGTCCCGTGGCTGAACCGACGAACCTGGTGGAGCGGTTCCTGGAGACCGCCCGCACCTTCCCCGGCCGGGCCGCGGTGCACGCCGCGGACGGTGCCCTGACCTTCGAGGAACTGGCCGGGCACACGGCCCGGCTGGCGGCGGCGCTGCGCGCGCTCGGCGTCCGCCCGGGCGACCGGGTCGGCGTCAGCCTGCCCCGCGGCACGGGCTGGGCCGTGGCCCCGCTGGCGGTGTGGCGGGCCGGTGCGGCCTACGTCCCGCTGGACCCGGCGTACCCCGGGGAGCGGCTCGCGCACATCGCTGCCGACGCCGGGCTGCGTGCGGTGCTCGCCCGGCCGGGTGCCGCGGCCGAGTGGGCCGGGGGCCTGCCGGTCCTGGACCCGGGCCCGGCCGTCCCGGTCACGGCGTACCCGGACCCGGCGACGGCTGCCGCGCGGGCCGACGCGGAGCCGTCCGGCCGCGCCGGACACCCGGCCACCGCGGCCTACGTCATCCACACCTCGGGCACCAGCGGACCGCCCAAGGGTGTGGAGGTCACCCACGCCAACGTCGCCGCCCTCGTGGCGGGACTGGAAGAGCGGGGCGTCTACCCGTCCGGCCACCGCGTGGTCGCGTGGAACGCCAGCCTGTCCTTCGACGCGTCCGTGCAGCAGTGGGTCCGCGTGTGCCGCGGCGACACCCTGGTCGTCCTGGACGACGAGGACCGTACGGACCCGGCCCGGCTGGACGCGCTGCTCGACGAGTACGGCGTGACCGACCTCGACTGCACCCCCTCGCACTGGCGGCTGACCGGTCCGCGGCTTCGGCCCGGGCGTCCACTGCGGCTGCTGCTGGGCGGCGAGCCGGTGCCGGTAGCGATGTGGCGGGCGCTGGCGGAGGACCCGGCCGTGGAGGCCTGGAACCTGTACGGCCCGACCGAGTGCACCGTCGACGCCACCGCGACCCGGATCACCGGGGCCGCCCCGCGCCTGGGCGAGCCGCTGGCCGGGGTCCGCGCCCAGGTCCTCGACGAGCGACTGCGGCCGGCCGCCACCGGCGAGCTGTACCTGGCCGGTCCGGGCGTGGCCCTCGGCTACGTCGGCCGGCCCGGGCTGACCGCCTCGCGGTTCGTCGCGGACCCCTTCGCCATCGACGGCAGCCGGATGTACCGCACGGGCGACCTGGTGCGCTGGCGGGCCGACTCCGGCCTGGAGTTCCTGCGCCGCACCGACCGGCAGCTCAAGGTCCGTGGCTTCCGGGTGGAGCCGGGCGAGCTGGAGGACCGGCTGCGCGGCCACGCGGCGGTGGAGGCGGCCGTCGCCGTGGCCCGGACCGGGCCGGACGGCGACACCCTCCTCGCGGCGTACTGCGTCCTGGCTCCCGGAGCCCGGGTGAGCGACGCGGAGCTGCGCCGGCACTGCGAGGCCGCGCTGCCCGCGTACTTCGTCCCGTCCGTCTTCGTCACGGTCGACGCGCTCCCGCTGACGCCGAACGGCAAGGTGGACACCGAGGCGCTGCCGCCGCTGCCGACGGCCCCCGCGGCCGGGCCGGAGTCCTCCGGGCGCGCCCCCGAGGGCCCCCTGGAGGAGCTGATCGCGACCGTGTGGGCCGAGGTCCTCGGCCGGGACGGCGTCGACGCGGAGGCGAACTTCTTCGCGCTCGGCGGCCATTCGCTGCTGGCGCTGCGCGTGGTGTCCCGGCTGAAGAAGAACGCCGGGATCACACTGCGGACCAAGGACGTCTACCGCTTCCCCGTCCTCGCGGACCTGGCCCGGCACGCGCGGTCGGTGCACGCCCTGACCGTCGGGGAGGCCTCGTGAGCGTCCTCGACACCACCGCGGTGCGCCTGAAGGAGACCGCGGGGGGCGCGCCCACCCTGGTGTGCCTCGCCTTCTGCGGCGGGGGCACCGCCACCTTCCACGACTGGATCCCGGCCCTGCCGGACGGCGCCGGCCTGGTGGCCGTGTGCTATCCGGGGCGCGAGGGGCGGTTCGCCGAGGAGTTCGCCCGGACCTGGGACGCGCTCGCGACGGACGCCGCCGCCGGGGTCGCGGCGGTGGCCGGGCAGGGCCCGTACGTCCTGTTCGGGCACAGCATGGGCGGCTGGATGGCCTTCGACGTCACCGTACGGCTCGCGGCGGCGGGCGCGCCCCCGCCGCGCGCCCTGGTCGTCTCCGCCTGCAACGCCCCGGACCGCGGGGTGACCGACCAGGACCGGTTCCTGGCGCAGGGACAGCGCGACGACGAGTTGCTGGGCTGGATGACCACCCACGGCCTGCTGCCCGAGCACGTACTCGACGAGCCCGAGCTGACCGAGATGGCCGTGGAGCTGATGCGGGCCGACCTGGCCGCCCGGGACACCTTCGCCCACACCCCCGGTGCCCGGACCGGCGTCCCGCTCCAGGTCTTCTCGGGGGACGCGGACCCGGTCATCGGCGAGGACGTGGGTCCGCGCTGGGCGGCGCTGACCGACGGCCCGTTCCGCCACGACGTCCTGCCCGGCGGCCACTTCTACACCCCGCAGGTGTGGCGGGGCCTGCCCGCCCGGATCACCTCCCTGACGACGGGGGCCGCCCCGGCCCCCGCCCCCGTCCTCTCCGTGTCCGCCGCCCCGCGAGGGACGGCGGCCCCATGACGAACGGCAGCTCCATGACCTTCTCCCCCGCCTTCGGCATCAGCCACGTCGAGTCCTACGTCGCCGACCTCGCGTCGGCGGCGGCCGAGATGACCGGCCGTTTCGGTTTCCGTGCGGTCGCCCGCGCCGCCGGCGCCGACGCGGAGTCCCTGCTCCTGCGCCAGGGCCGGATCTCCCTCGTCCTCACCCAGGCCCGCTCGCCGCACCACCCGGGCGCCGCCTACGTCCTGGCCCACGGCGACGGAGTCGCCGACATCGCGCTGGGCGTGCCCGACGTGGCCGCCGTCTTCGACGAGGCGGTCTCCCGCGGCGCGGTCCCCCTGGCCGTGCCGTGCCGGCACCCCGACGGCCGCACCCGGGCCGTGATCGCCGGGTTCGGCGACGTCGTGCACACCCTCGTCGAGCCGGACCCGGCCGGGCTGCCCCCGGGCTTCACCCCGCTGCCGGACGCCGCCGCACCGGACGCGGACGGCGAACTCCTGGAGGAGCTCGACCACTTCGCCATCTGCCTGGCCGCCGGACAACTCGAGCGGACCGTGGAGTTCTACACCCGCGTCCTCGGCTTCCGCATGATCTTCCAGGAGCTCATCCGGGTCGGCGCGCAGGCCATGAATTCCAAGGTGGTGCAGAGCGCCTCCGGCGAGGTCACCCTGACCCTGATCGAGCCCGACACCTCCCGCGAGCCGGGGCAGATCGACCGGTTCCTCGCCGAGCACGGCGGCCCGGGCGTCCAGCACGTCGCCTTCGCCTCCCGGAACGTCGTGCGGGCGGTCTCGGCGCTGCGCGAACGCGGCGTGGAGTTCCTGAGCGTCCCCGACACCTACTACACGATGCTCGCGGACCGGCTCGACCTGGCCCGGCACTCCACGCAGGAGCTCCGGCGCATCAGCGTCCTGGTCGACGAGGACCACGACGGGCAGCTCTTCCAGATCTTCACCCGCTCCACCCACCCGCGCCGCACCCTCTTCCACGAGGTGATCGAGCGGTTCGGCGCCCGCACCTTCGGCAACGGCAACATCAAGGCCCTGTACGAGGCCGTGGAGGCCGAGCGGCTGGGCGCCGGAGAGGTCCTGCGGTGAGCGCCGGTCACGACACGGCGCAGGTCCCGGTCCGTCTGGAGGACTTCGCCGGTCCCGCCCGCCGGGCCCTGCCCCCGGAGATCTGGGACTTCGTCGCGGGCGGCAGCGGCGAGGAGCTGACCCTGGCCGCCAACCGGGCCGCCCTGGACCGGATCCGCCTCGTCCCCCGCGTCCTGTCGGGCTCCGGCGCCCTCGACACCTCGGCCGAACTCCCGGGCGGCCGGGCGGCCCTGCCCGTGGCGGTCGCGCCGATGGCCTACCAGCGGCTGCTCCACCCCGAGGGCGAGCTGGCCACGGCCCGCGCGGCGGCGGCCGCCGGGGTGCCGTTCACCCTGAGCACGCTGAGCAGCGTGCCGGTGGAGGAGGTCACGGCGCTGGGCGGGACCACCTGGTTCCAGCTGTACTGCCAGCGGGACCCCGGGCTCACCGCCGAGCTGGTGCGGCGCGCCGAGGACGCGGGCTGCGCGGCGGTGATGGTCACGGTGGACGTCCCCTCGATGGGCCGGCGCCTGCGCGACCTGCGCAACGGCTTCGCCCTGCCGGCGGGCGTGGCGGCCGCGCACCTCGACCCGGCCACGACCCGCCGGGCCGCCGAGCGCCGGGCCGGGACGTGCGCGGTGGCGGAGCACACCGCCGAGTCCTTCGCCCGCACCCTGGGCTGGGACGACCTGGCCCGGCTGCGGGAGCAGACGGGACTGCCTCTGATCGTCAAGGGAATCCTCGATCCGGGTGACGCCGCGACGGCGACCGCGGTCGGTGCGGACGCCGTCGTCGTCTCCAACCACGGCGGCCGCCAGCTCGACGGCGCGGTCGCCAGCGCGGACATGCTGCCCGCGGTCCGTGAGGCGGTCCCGCCGTCCTGCCGGCTGCTGCTGGACAGCGGGATCCGCGGCGGGACCGACGTCCTGAAGGCACTGGCGCTCGGCGCGGACGGGGTGCTGCTGGGCCGGCCCGTCCTGTGGGGCCTGGCCGCCGACGGCACGGAAGGCGTGTCCGGTGTGCTGGGGCTGCTGGCGGCCGAACTGCGCTCCGCCCTGGAGCTGTCGGGCTGCGGCACCCCCGCGGACGCACCCTGGCTCACGACGCTGGGAGCGGGCCGGTGAACCGCACGGCCGTGGCCCTGGACCGGGCCGAACTGCACGCGTCCCTCGCGGACCCCGCGCTGCTCTCCATGACCTTCCTCAACGAGATCGCGGGACGGTTCCCCGAGGCGGTCTCCTTCGCCCCCGGGCGGCCGACGGAGGACTTCTTCGACCCGGCCGACCTGCACCGCTACCTCGACACGTACATCCACCACCTCACCGCGGACAAGGGCTACGACGAGGCCGGGGTGCGGCGGGAGCTGTTCCAGTACGGCCGCACCAAGGGCGTCGTGCCCGAGCTGATCGCCCGTCACCTGGAACGCGACGAGGGCATCGTCTGCGACCCGGAGGCCGTCCTGGTCACGGTGGGCGCCCAGGAGGCGCTGTGGCTCGTGCTGCGCGCCCTGAAGGCCGGCCCGCGGGACGTGGTGCTGGCCCTGGACCCGACGTACGTCGGGCTGACCGGCGCCGCCCGGCTGCTGGACCTCCCGGTGCGATCGGTGCCCGAGGGCCCCCGCGGGGTGCGTCCGGAGCAGGTGCGGGAGCGGATCCGTGAGGTCCGCGCGGCCGGGGAGCGGCCCCGGGCGCTGTACCTGGTGCCGGACTTCTCCAACCCGAGCGGCCACTCCCTGGACACGGGGACGCGCCGGGAGCTGCTGGAGGTCGCGGAGCAGGAGGACGTGCTGCTGCTGGAGGACAACCCGTACGGGTACTTCCGGGCGGCGGACGGCTCCCGGCCGCCGACGCTGAAGGCCCTCGACACGGGGCAGCGGGTCGTCTACCTGGGCTCGCTGTCCAAGACCTGCTTCCCCGGCGCCCGGGTGGGCTTCGCCGTCGCGGACCAGCGGGTCACGGGTGTGGGCGGCCCGGCGCTGCTGGCCGACGAGCTGGCCCGGGCCAAGAGCATGCTGACCGTCAACACGTCCCCGGTGACGCAGGCGCTGGTCGGCGGCATGCTGCTGGAGCACGGCGGCAGCCTGCTGGAGGCCAACCGCCGCCAGATCGACGTCTACCGGCGCAACCTGCGCGCCCTGCTCCAGGGGCTGCACCGGCGGTTCGCCGGGACGCCCGGTGTCCGGTGGATCTCCCCCGCGGGCGGCTTCTTCGTCGTCCTCGACGTGCCGTTCGAGGTGACCGACGCGCTGGTCGAGGAGGCCGCCGTCCGGCACGGGGTGCTCTTCACCCCGATGCGCCACTTCAGCGACCAGGACCGCGCCGGGCGCCAACTGCGGCTCTCGTGCAGCTCCTTGGACCCCGACCGGATCGAGGACGGGCTCGACCGGCTGGCGGCGCTGATCGACGAGCACGGCGCGGCACCGCATGACTGAGCCCCTCACCCCGCCCGCACCCCTCCCCCCTCTCCTCGCACCACCCCCAGAAGGGACGTCCATGCACACCGACGACGACCGCGGACCGCGGCATTCGCTCGTCCGGCCCCTGATCCGAGCCGTCCGGCGCGACCCCGCGGCGGTGGCCGTCGTCGACGGCGGCGTCGCCCGCACGTACGGCGAACTCGACCGTCTGTCGGCCGAGATCGCGGGCGGGCTCGCCGCCCGCGGCCTGGGACCGGACGACGTGGTCGCCGTCCACGGCGAACGGTCCTGGGAGCGCTGCGCCGCGGTGCTCGGCGCCTGGCGGGCCGGCCTGGGCGTGGTCTGCGTCGACCCGGGCATGCCCGCGCCGCGGGCCGCGCGGATCGCCCGGCTCTGCGCCCTGCTGGTCCGTCCCGACCACATCGCGCCGACCGGGCTCGGCCCCGCCGAGGTCGCCTTCGGCGAGCTGCGCGGCGCCCCGCTGGAGGAGCTGCGCGAGGGGACCGTCGGGTACGTCATCCCCACGTCCGGATCGACCGGTGAGCCCAAGTCGGTGGCCGTTCCCCCGTCGGTGCTGGCCGCGCTCGGCGACTGGCACGTGCGGCACTGGGCCCATGACCGCCCGCCGCACACCCTGCAGGCGGCCTCGATCGGCTTCGACGTGGGCTACGAGGAGATCGTCACCACCTGGCTGGCCGGGGCCGCGCTCGTCGTGGTCTCCGACGAGGAACGCCAGGACCCCTTCGCGCTGATGGACTTGATCCGAGAACAGCGCGTCGCCCGGCTGTTCCTGCCGGTGGTGGGGCTGCACGCGCTGGCCACGGCCGCCGTGTTCGAACCGGACGCGATGCCCGACCTGAGGGAGATCGCGGTCGCGGGCGAGCGCCTCGTCGTCAACTCCGAGGTGCGTGAGTTCTGCGCGGCCGCCGGCGTCTGGCTGGTCAACGAGTACGGGCCCAGCGAGACCCACGTCGTCACGCAGTTCCGGCTGGACCCGCGGGAGACCGCGTCCTGGCCCGAGCACCCGCCGATCGGCGGTGCCGTCGCCGGGGCGGAGCTGCTGCGCGAGGCGGACGGCGTGCTGCGGCCGTTCGCGGCGGGCGAGGAGGCGGAGCTGGTCGTCGGCGGGGGCAGTGTCGGCCTCGGCTACCTGGGCGACCCGGAGCTGACCGCGGCCCGCTTCCGGACCCTGCCCCACCGCGACGGGGGCCCGCGCCGTACGTACGCCACGGGGGACGTCGTCCGGTTCGACGGGGCGGACTTCCACTTCGTGGCGCGGGCCGACGACCAGCTCAAGGTGAGCGGGTACCGGGTCGAGCCCGGCGAGGTCGAGGCGGTCCTGGGCGCGCTCCCGGGGGTCCGCCGGGCCGTGGTGGTGACGGTGGAGGTCGCGGGCTCGCGCCGGCTCGCGGCCGTGTGGACCCGGACGGGGGCGGACGGTCCCGGGCCCGAGGAGCTGGCCGCGGCGTGCGCGGCGCACCTGCCCGCGTACATGGTGCCCCGGCACTTCCGGCCCGTGGAGGACCTGCCGGTGACCGCCAACGGAAAGGTCGACCGGGCCGCTCTGCGGGCGCTGTTCGCCCCGGCCCGCGCCGCCGTCTGACCAGCACGCGCAGGCCCGAGGGGGCCCGCGGCGAACGAGAACGAGGAAGACCATGAGTGGAATCGACGTGACCGAGGCGGAGCGGATCCTGTGCGGTGTCCTGGCGGAGCTGTTCGCCGTCCCGGAGGTCGGCCCGCAGGACGGTTTCGTCCGGCTCGGCGGTGACAGCATCATCGCCGTGCAGGTGGTTGGCGCGGCCCGCCGCGCCGGGCTGCGCATCACCGTCCGGGACGTGCTGACCCTGCCGGACACGGCGGCCCTGGCCGCCGCCGCCCGGCCGATGGCCGGGTCCGCCCGGTCGGGCGCCGACGACGGGGTCGGGCCGGTCCGGCCGACCCCGGTGATGCACTGGCTCGACGAGCGCGGCGGGCCCGCCGACCGCTACTACCAGTACCTGGTGGTGCGGACCCCGGCCGCACTGACGGGGCAGAGCGCGGCCGAGGTGCTCCAGGCGGTCCTGGACCGGCACGACATGCTGCGCGTGGTCCGTGACGGCTCCGGCTGGCGGACCCGCCCGGCCGGATCGGTGCGCGCCGCGGAGTGCCTGCGCCGGGTGGCGACGGAGGGCCGCGAAGCCACCATCGAGGAGGTCGGGCGGGAGGTGCGCGCGGCCCGCGACCGGCTCTCGGTCGGCGGCGGGGTGATCGTGCAGGCCGTCTGGTTCGACGCCGGGGCCGGGCTGCCCGGGGCGCTGGCCCTGGTCGTCAACCACGTGGTCGTGGACGGCATCTCCTGGCGGGTGCTGACCGGCGACCTCACCCGGGCCTGGGAGGCGGTCGCCGCCGGACGGGCCCCCGCCGCCGCCCTCGACCCGGTGGCCACCTCGTTCCTCCGCTGGTCCGAGCTGCTCACCGCGGAGGCGGCCGGGGAGCGGACCGCTGCCGAAGCCCCGTACTGGCGCGGTGTGGTGCGGCCCGGCGCGGGCATCGCGGGCCGCCGCCCGCTGGATCCGGCCCGCGACCACGAGGACCGTGCCGGGCACCTGGTGCTGAGCCTGCCCGCGGCGACGGCCGGGCCGCTGCTGACGTCGGTGGCCGAGCGGCTGGGCGCCGACGCCAACGAGGTGCTGCTGACCGGGCTCTCCCTGGCCCTGGCCCGGTGGCGGCCCTGCGGCCCGGAAGTGCTGGTGGAGCTGGAGGGCCACGGCCGGGAGGACATCGGCGCCGAGGCCGACCTCTCCCGTACGGTCGGCTGGTTCACCACCCTCTTCCCCACCCGCTTCGCCCTGGACGGCCTGGACGCGGCGGACGCCGAGGACGGCGGCCCCACCGCCGCCGAGGCACTGCGGCGGGTCCGGGAGCAGCTGCGGGCGATCCCGCGCAAGGGCATCGGGTACGGCCTGCTGCGCCACCTCGACCCGGTCGCGGGCAAGGAGCTCGCCGCGGCGGAGCCCGCGGGCCTCGGTTTCAACTACCTGGGCCGGCTGGGCGGTCCGGGCGGCGGCGACTGGCAGCTGCTGCCGGCCCACGGGGCCCGGCTCGACGCCCCCGGCCCGGGCATGCCGATGGCGCACGCCGTCGAGGTGAACGCATTCGTCCTGGAGTCGGCGGACGGACCCGTCCTGCACGCCGACTGGGCCTGGGCCGACGGCGTCCACGACGAGGCGGAGGTACGGGCGCTGGCCGAGGGCTGGTTCCGGATGCTCGGCGCCCTCGTCGTCCACGCCGACCGCACCGGTGCCGCGGCCCCGTCCACCGTCCCGCCCACCGTCCCGCCCACCGTCCCGCCCACCTCCGCCCTGACGCTCGACGCGATCGACCAGGACGAACTGGACGACCTCGCGGCCACCCTCGGCCTCCTCTGACCCCGCCCGGACCGCACCCCCGCCCCGCCGCCGTCCTCCGACGGTCTCCACGAAAGCGACATCACCCATGAACACCAGCCGGCCGGCCATCGAGGACGTCCTGCCCCTCTCCCCGCTGCAGGAGGGCATGCTCTTCCACTCCGGGTACGACGAGGACTCCAAGCACCTCTACATCGCCCAGTTCACCGTCGACCTGGACGGGACGCTCGACGCGGGACGGCTGCGCCGGGCCGCCGGCGAGCTGCTGCGCCGCCACGCCAACCTGCGGGTGGTCCTCACCCACCGCAAGAACGGCGATCCCGTCCAGGTGGTGCGCCGGGACATGGAGCCGGCCTGGCAGGAGCACGACCTCGGCGCTCTGCCCGCCGGGGCGGCCGCGGAACGGGCCGCCGAGCTGACCGAGGAGGACTGGGCACAGGGCGTCGACAGCCGCCGCCCGCCGCTGCTGCGGTTCACGCTGCTGCGGTTGGCCGACGACCAGCACCGCCTGCTGGTGACGGCCCATCACATCCTGCTGGACGGCTGGTCGTTCGGGCTGCTCTTCCGCGAGCTGTTCACCTTGTACGCGGGTGGCGAGCCGGAGCCGGTGCGCCCCTACCGGGAGTACCTGGCGCACCTCGCGGGCTGCGACCGGCCCGCCGCCGAGGAGGCCTGGCGCACCGCCCTGGCCGGTCTCGACGCGCCCGGCCGGATCGCGGACGGCGCCGGCCGGGTCTCCCCCGGCGCCACGCCCGAGGACGTGGTGGTGCGGCTGGACGAGGAACGGACGGCGGCGCTGACCGCGCGGGCGCGGGAGTGCGGGCTGCTGCTGACCAGCGTGGTCCAGGGCGCCTGGGCGGTGCTCATGGCCCGCGCCACCGGGCAGGACGACGTGGTCTTCGGTCTCACGGTCAGCGGCCGCCCCGCCGAACTGCCGGGTTCGGAGCGGATGATCGGCATGCTGATCAACACCGTGCCGGTGCGGGCCCGGATCGACGCGGCCGCCCCCCTGCGCCGGGTCTGCGCGGAGCTCCAGCGCGAGCGGGCCGAGCTGGGGGAGCACGACCACCTGGGGCTGACGGAGATCCAGAAGCTGGCCGGTTCCTCCTCCGCCCTCTTCGACACGAACCTGGTCTTCGAGAACTTCCCGATGAGCGACTACGCGCTCGACCTGCCCGGCTTCGGCCTCCAGGCGCGGATCCGGTTCCGGGACACCACGCACTTCCCGCTGACGCTGGTGGTCGAGCCGGGCGCGGCGCTCGGGCTGCGGCTGAGCCACCACCCCGGGCTCGTCGCCGCCGAGCGGGTGCGGGAACTGGGCGAGCGGCTGGTACGGCTGCTGGAGCGCTGGACGGCCGACCCGGACGCGTCGGTGGAGGTCCTGGACGCGCTGACCGCGGCCGAGCGCCACCGGGTCCTCGCCGAGTGGAACGACACCGCCGCCGCCCTCCCGGAGTCGACGCTGACCGCGCTGCTCGCCGAGCAGGCGGCCCGGACCCCGGAGGCCACCGCCGTCGTCTTCGAGGGAGAGTCCCTGACCTACCGGGCCTTGGACGAGCGGGCGAGCCGCCTCGCCGACGTGCTCGCGGCCCGCGGCATCGGACCGGAGAGCCTGGTCGCGGTCGCCGTACCGCGCTCCCTCGACCTGATGGTCGCCCTGTGCGGGGTGCTGAAGGCGGGCGCCGCCTACCTGCCCGTCGACCCCGGCCAGCCCGAGGAGCGCAACCTCCAGATCATGGCCGACGCCGCCCCGGCGCTGGTGCTGAGCACCGGCTGGGCGGCGCCGGGGACGCCGACGCTGCGGCTGGACGCCCCGCTCCCCGCGGCGGATCCCGCGCCCCGGCCGGTGGCCCTGCCCGACCACCCGGCGTACGCGATCTTCACCTCCGGTTCCACCGGCCGCCCCAAGGGCGCGCTGGTCCCGCACCGGGCCATCGTCAACCGGCTGGAGTGGATGCAGCGGGAGTACGGGCTGGGGGCCGGGGACCGGGTGCTGCAGAAGACGCCGAGCGGATTCGACGTATCGGTGTGGGAGTTCTTCTGGCCGCTGCTGACCGGGGCGACCCTCGTCGTCGCGAAGCCCGGCGGCCATCAGGATCCCGCCTACCTGGCCGACCTGATCGCCCGGGAGTCCGTCACCACCGCGCACTTCGTGCCGTCCATGCTGGAGGTGTTCCTGCGCGAGCCCGCCGCGGCGGACGCCCGCTCGCTGCGCCGGGTGATCGCCAGTGGCGAGGCCCTGCCCCCGCACACCCAGGACGCCTTCTTCCGGGTCCTGCCCGGCGCGGAGCTGCACAACCTGTACGGCCCGACCGAGGCCGCCGTCGACGTCACGCTCTGGCCCTGCCGGGCCGGGGACGCCACCGTCCCGATCGGCCGGCCCGCCGCCAACACCCGTACGTACGTCCTGGACGCCCGGCTCGCCCCGGTGGCGCCCGGTACCGCGGGCGAGCTGTACCTGGCCGGCGTGCAGCTGGCCCGCGGCTACCTCGGCCGGCCCGCTCTGACCGCCGACCGGTTCGTGGCCTGCCCCTTCGAGCCGGGGGCCCGCATGTACCGCACGGGCGACCTGGTGCGCTGGCGGGCCGACGGCGTCCTGGAGTACCTGGGCCGCACCGACGACCAGGTCAAGATCCGCGGCTTCCGCATCGAGCCGGGCGAGGTCCGGAACGCCGCCGCGAGCTGCGCGGGCGTCTCCCACGCGGCGGTCGTCGTCCGCGAGGACCGCCCGGGCGATCCCCGGCTCGTGGCGTACGTGGTGCCCCGCCCGGGCGCCGCACCGACCCCCGCCGGGGTGCGCGGCGAGCTGGCCGCGTCGCTGCCGGAGCACATGGTCCCGGCCGTGGTCGTGCTGGACGAGCTGCCGGTGACGCCGAACGGCAAGCTCGACCGGCGGGCCCTGCCCGCCCCCGCCCTGCGCGCCGGCGGCCGCGGCGGACGCACCGAGCGGGAGCGGATCCTGACGGGTCTGTTCGCGTCGGTGCTGGGCCTGCCCGAGGTGGGCGCCGACGACGACTTCTTCGAGCTGGGCGGCCACTCCCTGCTGGCGATGCGGCTGGTGGCGCAGGTGCGCGGGGCGTTCGGTGCGGAGCTGGGCATCCGTGAGGTGTTCACCGCCCGCACTCCGGCCGCGCTGGCCGCGCTGGTCGACGGCGCGGACCGGGCCCGTCCCGCGCTGCGGCCGCAGGAGCGCCCGGCGCGGCTGCCGCTCTCCCCGGCGCAGCGCCGGCTGTGGTTCCTGGACCGGCTCGAGGGGTCGAACCCCGCCTATCACAGCGCGGTCGCCGTCCGGCTCGGCGGTCCGCTCGACGTGGAGGCGCTGCGCGGTGCGCTGGCCGACCTGACCGGCCGCCACGAGATCCTGCGCACGATCCACCCGGCGGCCGACGGCGAGCCCCGGCAGGTCGTGCTGCCCCCGGCCGCGCCCGTCCTGGAACTCCTCGACGCGGCCGGCGCGGACATCGACGCGATCGCCGCACGCCCCTTCGACCTGGCCACCGACACGCCCCTGCGGGCCGCACTGCTGACGGCCGGGCCGGAGAGGCACACGCTGGTGCTGGTCCTGCACCACATCGCCACCGACGGCGAGTCCTGGGGGCCGCTGCTGGGCGACCTCTCCCACGCCTACGCGGCCCGCACGGGCGGCGGCGCCGAGCCGCGCCCGCCGCTGGCCGTGCAGTACGCCGACTACACGCTCTGGCAGCGCGCCCTGCTGGCCGGCGCGGCCGAGGAGCAGCTGTCGTACTGGCGCACCGCGCTGGCCGGGCTGCCGGAGGAGCCGGTGCTGCCCACCGACCGGCCCCGGCCGGAGGTGGCCGATCCGGCGGGCGCGGCCGTCGCCTTCGGCCTGGACGCGGCCCTGACCGCGCACGTGGAGGCGCTGGCCCGGGCGCACGGCTGCACCGTCTTCATGGTGCTCCAGGCGGCTCTGGCGGTGGTGCTGTCCCGGCTCGGCGCGGGCACCGACGTGCCGATCGGGACGGTCGTCGCGGGCCGTACCGACGAAGCCCTGGACGACCTGGTGGGCTTCTTCGTCAACACCCTGGTCCTGCGCACCGACCTGTCCGGGGACCCGACCTTCGCGGAACTGCTGGAGCGGGTGCGGGAGAGCGACCTGGCGGCCTTCGCCCATCAGGACGTGCCCTTCGAGCAGGTCGTCGAAGCGGTCAACCCGCGGCGCTCGCTCTCCCACCACCCGCTGTTCCAGGTGGCGCTGACGATGCGCCGGGCGGCCGCCGCCGGCCTGGAGCTGCCCGGGCTGACCGCGGTGGCCGAGGAGGTGGACGTACCGCGGGCCGAGTTCGAGCTGGCGCTTCAGTTCACGGAGGCGGCCGGCGCGGGCGAGGGGCTGAGCGCGGTGGCCAAGTACCGTACGGAGCTCTTCGACGAGGCCACCGTGCGCGCCCTCGTGGAGCGGCTGCGCGGGGTCCTGGCGGCGGCGGTACGGGCACCGCGCGGCCGGGTCTCGGCCCTGGAGGTGCTGTTGCCGCGGGAGCGGCAGCGGCTGCTGGCCGACTGGCAGCCGCCGGCCCCGCCTCGGGCGGGTACGGCGGTGCACCTGGAGTTCGCCCGGCGCGCCGCACTGCACCCGGCCACCGTGGCCCTGGTCTCCGGCCCCGACGCCATCACCTACGGGGAGCTGGACCGGCGCGCCGACCGGTTGGCGCGCCGGCTGGCCGGCCTCGGGGTCACCGGCGAGACCCCGGTGGGCGTGCTGATGGGGCGCTCCCCCGAGGTGGTCGTGGCGATGCTGGCCGTCCTCAAGGCGGGCGGCGCGTACCTGCCGCTGCACGCCGGCCAGCCCGCCGACCGCACCCGGCGGATCCTGGACGCCGCGGGCTGCTCCGTGCTGCTGGTCGACGAGGCGCACGCCGGGCTCGCCCCGGAGGGCGTGCGGACCGTTACGTCCGGCGCGGCGCAGGCTCCCGGCGCTCCCGCGGACGGCGGGGGGTTCGCGGCCGCGCCGTGCCCGCCCGGACAGCTCGCCTACCTGATGCACACCTCGGGCTCGACCGGCGAGCCCAAGGGCGTGGCCGTCACGCACCGGGACGTCCTGGACCTCGTGGCCGACCGGGGCTGGCACACCCGGGGCGCCGAGCGGGTCCTGTTCCACGCGCCGCACGCCTTCGACATCGCCGACTACGAGCTGTGGGTGGCGCTGCTGTCGGGCTGGCAGGTCGTCGTCGCCCCCGAGGGCGAGCCGACGGTCGCCGGGCTGGGCGCCCTGATCCGCGGGGCGGGCATCACCGCCGTGCACCTGACGGCCGGTCTGTTCCGGGTGGTCGCCGAGGAGGACCCCGGCCTGCTGGCCGGCGTCCGCGAGGTGCTGACCGGCGGCGACGTGGTCAGCCCCGCCGCGGTCCGCGCCGTGCTGGCCGCCTGCCCGGACACCGTGGTCCGCCACCTGTACGGGCCCACCGAGGCGACCCTGTGCGCGACCAGCCACCTGATCACCGCCGCCGCGGACGCCGACGGCCCGGTGCCGATCGGCCGCCCCCTGGACGGCACCCGCGCGTACGTGCTGGACGAGCGGCTGCGGCTGGTGCCGCCGGGCACCCCGGGCGAGCTGTACCTCGCCGGTGCCGGGGTGGCGCGCGGTTACCACCGACGTCCCGCGGCCACCGCGGAGCGGTTCGTCGCCGACCCGTTCGGCGCGGCCGGGACGCGGATGTACCGCACCGGCGACCTCGCCCGGTGGCGGGCCGACGGGCTGCTGGAGTTCCTCGGCCGGGCCGACCAGCAGGTGAAGGTCCGCGGCTTCCGTGTGGAGCCGGGCGAGGTCGAGGCCGCGCTGGCCGCCTGCCCGGGCGTCCGCCAGGCCGTGGTGGCCGTACGGGCCGCCGCGGACGGCGAGAAGCGGCTGGCCGGGTACGTGGTCGGGGAGGTCTCCGGGCCGTCGGTGCGGCGTCGGCTGGAGCGGCTGCTGCCGGATTACCTGCTGCCCTCGTACGTCCTGGTCCTGGACGCGCTGCCGCTGACCCCCAACGGCAAGGTGGACTACCGGGCCCTGCCCGAGCCCGCGCTGCCCGCTTCCGGTGGACGTGCCCCCCGTACCCCCCGGGAGGAGATCCTGGCGGGGCTCTTCGCCGAGGTGCTCGGCCTCGACGCGGTCGCCGCCGACGCGGGCTTCTTCGACCTGGGCGGCCACTCGCTGCTGGCGACCCGGCTGGTCAGCCGGATCCGTACGGCCCTCGGGGTCGAGCTGCCGCTGCGCGACGTCTTCCGCGCGCAGACGGTGGCCGCGCTCGCGGAGCTGGTCGGGAGCGCCGACCCGGCGCGGCCGCCGCTGCGGCGTGCGGAGGCCGGGGAGGGCGCGCCGCTGTCCTCGGCGCAGCACCGGTTGTGGTTCGCGCACCAGGCCGAGGGTCCGTCCGGCCACCACAACGTGCCCTTCGCCTACCGGCTGACGGGTCCGCTGGACGCGCCGGCGCTGCGTGCGGCGCTCGGCGACGTGGTGGCCCGGCACGAGGTGCTGCGGACCGTCTTCGACGAGTGCGGGGGCGAGCCGGTGATCCGGCTGCTGGAGGGGGCGGAGGCCGACGTGCCGCTGGAGGTCCTCGCCGTCGCGGAGCCCGGTGCCGTCGCGGACGCGGTACGGGAGGTGACGGGCCACTGCTTCGACATCTCGGCCGAACTGCCGCTGCGGGCCCGGCTGCTGGAGCTGGGCCGGGAAGAGTGGGTGCTGGTGCTGGTGGTGCACCACATCGCGACCGACGGCTGGTCGTGGGGTCCGCTCCTGACCGACCTGGCCACCGCGTACGCCGCCCGTCTGGCGGGTGCGGAGCCCGCCTTCGAGCCGCTGCCCGTGCAGTACCGGGACCACACCGTCTGGCAGCGGTCCGTGCTCGGCGCGGAGGGCGACCCGGACGCGCCGGTCACCCGTCAGCTCGGCTTCTGGGCCAAGGAGCTGGCCGGATCCCCGGCCGAGCTGGCCCTGCCCTACGACCGGCCCCGGCCGGAGGTGGCGAGCTTCGCGGGCGGCTCCGTCCCCCTGGAGCTGGACGCGGAGCTGCACGGCCGGCTGTCGGAACTGGCCCGGCAGCACGGCTGCACCCTCTTCATGGTCCTCCAGGCCGGCCTCTCGGTGCTCCTGTCCCGCCTCGGAGCCGGCACCGACATCCCGATCGGGACGGTCGTCGCGGGCCGCACGGACGAGGCACTGGACGACCTCGTCGGCTTCTTCGTCAACACCCTCGTCCTGCGCACCGACCTCTCCGGCGACCCGGCCTTCACGGACCTCCTCGCCCGCGTGCGGGAGACCGACCTCGCCGCCTACGCCCACCAGGACGTGCCCTTCGAGCGGGTCGTGCTGGGGGTGAACCCGGAGCGGTCGCTCGCCCGGCACCCGCTCTTCCAGGTGCTCCTCCAGGTCCAGAACGAGCCGCCCGCCCTGCCCCGCCTGACGGGCCTCACGGCACAGCCGCACCCCGTCGAGTGGGCGGTGTCCAAGTTCGACCTCGGCGTGGACCTCGGGGAGCGGCGCGCCGCCGACGGCACCCCGCTGGGTCTCACCGGTGAACTCACCTACGCCACCGAGCTGTTCGACCATACGAGCGCCGAGCGACTGGCGGCGGACCTGGCCCGGGTGCTGCGCGCTCTCGCGGCCGCCCCGGAGCGGGCGGTCGGCTCGGTCGACGGCCCGGCCCCGCGCACGGCCGCGGCCGCTCCCGCCGCGCCGGAGCCGGCCGCGGACCCGGGCGGCAGCACCGAGGACCGCGTACGCGCCCTGTACGCCGAGGTCCTGGACCGGGACGAGGTCGGCCCGGACGACAACTTCTTCGCCCTGGGCGGCCACTCCCTGCTGGTCACCCGCCTGATCAGCCGGATCCGGGCCGAACTCGGCCGGGAGCTGAAGATCCGCCAGCTCTTCCAGCACCCGACCCCGGCCCGCACCGCCGCCCTGCTCACCGACGCGCCGAAGGCCCGTCCCACGCTCCGCCGCTCCGCCGATGCCTGAGCCGTCCCCCGCCCCGCGCCCCACCCCGTACGCCCCCGGAGGTCCTGTGTTTCCCGTTTCGTTCGCCCAGCGGCGGCTTTGGTTCCTGGGCCGGCTCGGCGAGACCGGCGCCGCGTACAACTGTCCGCTCACCACCCGGCTGCGCGGTCCACTGGACCCGCGGGCGCTGGCCGCGGCCCTCGGTGATCTGACCGGGCGGCACGAGGTGCTGCGGACGGTCTTCCCCGAGGTGGACGGCGAGCCCGTGCAGCAGATCACCGACCGGGTGCCGGAGCTGCCCGTCGTCCGCCTGGGCGAGGCGGAGCTCGCCGACGCGCTGGCCGCCGAGGCCGCGTACGTCTTCGACCTCACCACCGAACTCCCGCTGCGGGCACGCCTCTTCGCCCTGGGCGACGGGGAGTGGGTGCTGGCGCTGGTGATCCACCACATCGCCACCGACGGCTGGTCCTGGGGTCCGCTCCTGACCGACCTGGCAGCCGCCTACGCGGCGCGGTGCGCGGGCGGGGCACCCGCCTTCGAGCCGCTGGCGGTGCAGTACCGGGACTACACGCTGTGGCAGCGCGAGCTGCTGGGCGCGCAGGACGACCCGGAGAGCCTGCTCGCCGAGCAACTGGCCTACTGGACGCAGGAACTGGCCGGATCCCCGGCCGAACTCGCCCTGCCCTACGACCGGCCCCGGCCGGAGGTGGCGAGCTTCGCGGGCGGCTCCGTCCCCCTGGAGCTGGACGCGGAGCTGCACGGCCGGCTGTCGGAACTGGCCCGGCAGCACGGCTGCACCCTCTTCATGGTCCTCCAGGCCGGCCTCTCGGTGCTCCTGTCCCGCCTCGGAGCCGGCACCGACATCCCGATCGGGACGGTCGTCGCGGGCCGCACGGACGAGGCACTGGACGACCTCGTCGGCTTCTTCGTCAACACCCTCGTCCTGCGCACCGACCTCTCCGGCGACCCGGCCTTCACCGAGCTCCTGGAGCGGGTGCGGGACAGCGACCTCGCCGCCTTCGAGCACCAGGACGTGCCCTTCGAGCAGGTCGTCGAGGCGGTCAACCCCGAGCGGTCCCTCGCCCGCCACCCCCTCTTCCAGGTGATGATGACCCTGGACAGCGGCGAGGGCCCGGCCTTCGCCCTGCCCGGCCTGGAGTGCGCGGAGCAGTCCGCCGCCTGGGACGTCGCCAAGTTCGACCTCACCGTCGACTTCCAGGAGCGGTGGGGCCCGGACGGCGTCCCGGCCGGGATCGGCGGAGCCCTGGAGTACGCGACGGACCTGTTCGACCGGGCCACCGCCGAGGACCTCGCGGCCGCCCTCGCCCGGGTGCTGGAGCGCCTCGCCGCCGCCCCCGCCGCCCCGGTCGGGCAGGCCGATCCGCTCTCCGCCGCGCAGCGCGCGCTGGTCCTGTCCGGCTGGAACGACACGGCCGCGCCGGTGCCCGCGGGGACCCTGCCCGAGCTGTTCGAGGAGCAGGCCGCCCGCACCCCCGGCGCGACGGCCCTGGTCTTCCGGGGCACCGCGCTGACCTTCGCCGAACTCGACGCCCGCGCCGACGCGCTGGCGCACCGGCTCGCCGGGCACGGGGTCGGCCCGGAGCACCTGGTGGCCCTGGCCCTGCCCCGGTCCGCCGACTCCGTCGTGGCGCTGCTCGCGGTGCTCAAGGCGGGCGCCGCCTTCGTGCCCGTCGACACGGACTACCCGGCCGAGCGGATCGCCCGGCTGCTGTCCACGACGACCACCGTCGTCACCGACGCCGCGACCGCCCCGGGGCTCCCGGACACCGGCGCCGTCCGCGTCCTCGTCGACGCGCCGGGCCCGGTCCCGGCGGGCGCCGCCGGCCCCGTACCGGGCCGCCGGATCCTGCCCGGCAGCGCCGCGTACGTGATCCACACCTCGGGGTCGACCGGCGAACCCAAGGGGGTCGTCATCGACCACGCGGGGCTGCGCAACCTGTACGCCTTCCACCGGGCCGGGGTCATCGCCCGTGCGGAGGAGCTGCACGGCGGGCGCCGGATGCGCATGGCGCTGACGGCCGCGCTGTCCTTCGACACGTCGTGGGAGGGGCTGCTGTGGATGGTGGCCGGCCACGAGCTGCACCTCGTCGACGACGACACCCGCCGCGACGCCGCCGCGCTGGTCCGGCACATCGCCCGTGCCGGCGTCGACGCCCTCGACGTCACCCCGACGTACGCCGAACAGCTCGTCGAGGAGGGCCTGCTGGACGATCCCGCGCACCGGCCCAAGGTGCTGCTGCTCGGCGGCGAGGCGGCGGGCGCGGCCCTGTGGACGCGGGTCCGGGCCGCCGACGGGATGCTCTGCCACAACCTGTACGGGCCCACCGAGTGCAGCGTCGACACCCTGTGGTGGGACGCCGCCCTCAGCGAGGAGCCGCTCGTGGGCCGCCCGCTCGCCAACACCCGGGCGTACGTCCTGGACGCCGGGCTGCGGCCCGTCGCCCCGGGCGTCCCCGGCGAGCTGTACCTGGCCGGACCGAGCCTGGCCCGCGGCTACCTGAACCGGCCCTCGCTCACCGCGGGCCGCTTCGTGGCCTGCCCGTTCGAGGACGGCGCCCGCATGTACCGCACCGGCGACCTGGTCCGCTGGGACCGCGAGGGCCGCATCGAGTACCTCGGCCGCGCCGACGACCAGGTCAAGATCCGCGGCTTCCGCATCGAACCCGGCGAGATCGAGGCGGCCTTGCGGGCCTGCCTGGAGGTGGCACAGGCCGCGGTGCTCGCCCGGGACGGCGGGCCCGCCGGGAAGCGCCTCGTCGCGTACGTGGTGGCGGCCGCGGGCCGCGAGCCCGAGCCGGGCGCGCTGCGCGGGTGGCTTTCCGCGCGGCTGCCGGACCACATGGTGCCCTCGGCCGTCGTGGTCCTGGAGGCCCTCCCGATGAACCGGAACGGCAAGCTGGACCGGGCGGCGCTGCCCGCGCCGGACTTCGGCGCGCTGCTGACCTCCCGTCCCCCGCGCGGACCCCGGGAGGAGGTCCTGGCGGCGCTGTTCGCGCAGGTGCTGGGGCTGCCGTCGGTGGGCGCCGAGGACAACTTCTTCGAGCTGGGCGGCCATTCGCTGCTCGCGACCAGGCTGCTCTCGAGGATCCGGGCCGTCCTGGGCGGCGACCTCGGCATCCGCCAGCTGTTCCGGCACCCCACGGTGGCCGGGCTGGCCGCCTGCCTGGCGCAGGGCACCGCGGCCGGGGCGGCCCCTCGTCCGGCCCTGACCGCGGCGGCGGAGCGACCCGAGGCCCCGCCGCTGTCGGCCGCCCAGCGCCGGCTGTGGTTCCTGAGCCGGGCCGGCCAGTCCGCGGGCTACCACTGCCCGTTCGCGCTGCGGCTGCGCGGCCCGCTGGACACGTCGGCGCTGGCCGCGGCCCTGGGGGACGTCACCGACCGGCACGAGGCCCTGCGCACGGTGTTCCCGGAGGCGGCGGGCGAGCCGTACCAGCGGGTGCTGCCCGCCGGGGGCGGCGTGCCCCTGGACCTAGTGGAGTGCGGTCCGCAGGGGACCGTCGGGGCCCTCGACGCCCTGCTGGCCCGCCCGTTCGACCTGGCCGCGCGGCCCCCCGTACGGGCGGCGCTGCTCGCGGCCGGGCCGCAGGAGTGGGTGCTGGCCCTGGTGGTGCACCACATCGCACTCGACGGGTGGTCCTGGGGGCCGCTGTTCGGGGACCTGTCCGAGGCGTACGCGGCCCGGTGCGCGGGCGCCGCGCCCGCTTTCGAACCGCTGCCGGTGCAGTACGCCGACTACACGCTGTGGCAGCGGGAGCTGCTCGGCGCGCAGGACGACCCGCAGAGCCCGCTCTCCCGTCAACTCGCCTTCTGGACGGGGGCACTGGCCGGTGCGCCCGTCGAGCTGGCCCTGCCCTACGACCGGCCGCGCCCGGCGGTGGCGGACTTCGCGGGCGGCTGCGTCCCCGTCGGCCTGGACGCCGAGCTGCACGGACGGCTGCTGGAGGTGGCCCGCGCGCACGGCTGCACCCTCTTCATGGTGGTGCAGGCGGCGCTGGCCGTGACCCTGTCCCGGCTCGGCGCCGGCACCGACGTACCGATCGGGACGCCCGTCGCGGGCCGCGGCGACGAGGCCCTGGACGACCTCGTCGGCTTCTTCGTCAACACCCTCGTCCTGCGCACCGACGTCTCCGGCGATCCGACCTTCGCCGAACTCCTGCGCCGGGTGCGGGACTTCGACCTCGCGGCGTACGAACACCAGGACGTGCCCTTCGAGCGGGTCGTGGAGGCGGTCAACCCCGAGCGGTCCCTCGCCCGCCACCCCCTCTTCCAGGTGCTGCTCCAGGTGCAGGACGGCGAGGACGGGACGCTCACCCTGTCCGGCCTCGACGTCCGCCCCGAGCCGTTCCGCTTCGACGTCGCCCAGTTCGACCTGACGCTCGACGTCCAGGAGCGCCGGGACGCCGAGGGGCGCCCCGCCGGGATTTCGGGCTTCCTGGAGTACGCGGCCGAGCTGTTCGACCACGCCACGGCCGAGGACATCGCCGCGGCCCTGGTACGGATGGTCGGGCTGCTCGCGGCGGCGCCGGAGCTGCCGGTCGGGGCCGCCGACCCGCTGACCCCCGCCGCCCGCCGGCGGGTGCTGGAGGAGTGGAACGACACCGCGCTGCCGGTGCCGCACGCCACCGTGCCCGAGCTGTTCGCGGCGCAGGCGGCCCGCACCCCGGACGCGACCGCGCTGGTGCACGGCACCGAGCGGATCGGCTTCGCCGCCCTCGACGCCTGGTCCGGCCGGCTCGCCCGGCGCCTCGTCCGGGACGGGGCGGGGCCGGACCGGGTGGTGGCCGTCGCCCTGCCGCGCTCCCCGGCGGCGGTGGCCGCGATCCTGGCCGTCCTCAGGACCGGTGCGGCGTTCGTCCTGGTGGACACCGGATACCCGGCCGAGCGGATCGCGCACATGCTGGCCGACTCCGGGCCGGCGCTGCTGGTCACGGACTCCGTGACCGCCCCGCTGCTGCCGCTCGCGCAGTCGCCCCGGGTCCCGCTCGTCCTCACCGACGAGGCGGACGACGAGAACGCGGCCGCCGTCTCCGCGCCCGGTGCCGGGCCGCTGCGGCCGCCCCGGCCGGGCGACGCCGCGTACGTCGTGTACACCTCGGGGTCCACGGGCCGGCCCAAGGGCGTCGTCGTCGACCACTCCGCGCTGAGCAACCTGTACGCCTTCCACCGCGCCCACACCATGGCCGAGGCGGAACGGACCTCTGCCGGGCGGCGGTTGCGGGTGGCGCTGGTGGCCTCGCTGTCCTTCGACGCCTCCTGGGACGCCCTGATGTGGATGGTGGCCGGGCACGAACTCCACCTGATCGGCGACACCATGCGCCGCGACGCCGCCGCCTTCGCCCGGCACGTCGCCGACGCCGCCCTCGACGTCGTCGACACCACCCCGACGCACGCCGAGCACCTGATCGAGGCGGGCCTGCTCGACGCCCCGCCGCGGCTGCTGCTGATCGGCGGGGAGGCCGCGGGCGAGGGCCTGTGGAGCCGGCTGCGCGCCACGGAGGGGATGCTCGCATACAACCTGTACGGACCCACCGAGTGCACGGTCGACGCCCTGTGGTGGGACACCGCGCGCAGCGAGCGCCCGCTCATCGGCGGGCCTGTCGCCAACACCCGCGCCTACGTGCTCGACGCGGCGCTGAACCCGGTGGCGCCGGGGGTGCCCGGCGAGCTGTACCTGGCGGGTGCCGGGCTGGCGCGGGGCTACCTGCGCCGCCCGGGGACGACGGCGGAGCGCTTCGTGGCCTGCCCGTTCGAGGACGGCGCCCGCATGTACCGCACCGGCGACCTGGTCCGCCGGGACCGCGAGGGCCGCATCGAGTACCTCGGCCGCGCCGACGACCAGGTCAAGATCCGCGGCTTCCGCATCGAACCCGGCGAGATCGAGGCCGCGCTCGCGGCGGCGCCCGGGGTGGACCGGGCGGCGGTGACCGTACGGGAGGACGGCCCCGGCGGCGCGAAGCGGCTGGTCGGGTACGTGGTCCCGGCCCCCGGCGGGGGTAGCGGCTCCCTGGTCGACGCGGCGGACCTGCGCGCCCATCTGGCGGGGACGCTCCCGGCGCACATGGTGCCGTCGGCGTTCGTCGTGCTCGACGCCTTCCCGCGGACCCCGAACGACAAGCTCGACCGGGCCGCGCTGCCCGCGCCGGAGCCCGGTGCGGCCGGGGACGGCCGCCTCCGCCGGGTGCCGCGCGGCCGGCGGGAGGAGGTCCTGGCGGGCCTGTTCGCCGAGGTGCTGGGGCTGCCCGCCGACGCCGTCGGCGCCGACGACGGCTTCTTCGACCTGGGCGGGCACTCCCTGTTGGCGGCGCGGCTGATGTCCCGGGTGCGCGAGACGCTGGGCGAGGAGCTCGGGGTCCAGGACCTGTTCGCCGCGCCCACGGTCGCCGCCCTCGCCGCCCGGTCCGGCGGCGCGGTCCCGCGCGGGGACGCCGACCCGCTGGCGCCACTGGTCACGCTGCGCACGGGGGCGCCCGGGGCGCCCGCCCTGTTCTGCGTCCACCCGGGCGCCGGCACCGGCTGGCTGTACCGGGGGCTGCTGGAGCACCTGGATCCGAAGCAGTCCGTGCACGCCCTGCAGTCGCGGGCGCTGAGCGAGCCGGGGGCACGGCCCGGCAGCGTCGCGGAGATGGCCGCGGAGTACGCGGCGCGGATCCGCGCGGTGCAGCCGCACGGCCCGTACCACCTGCTGGGCTGGTCCTTCGGAGCGGTCGTCGCGCACGAGGTGGCCGTGACGCTCCAGCAGGACGGCGAGGAGGTGGCCGGGCTCACCCTGCTGGACGGGTATCCGGCGGCCCCCGGCGAGACGTCGGCCCCGGCCGCGGACCCGCTGCGGGACCTGCTGGAATCGCTCGGCTACCCGCCGCGGGAGGAGTGCGGCGCGGCCGCGGGGGCTCCGCTGACCCTCGCCGGGCTGGTGGCGGCGGCCGCCGGGGAGGGCCCGTTGTCCGTCTTCGACGGTGACACCGTCGCCGCCCTGGGCGAGGCCTACGTCCACCACGACCGGCTGGCCGCCGATCACCGTCCACGGGTGTTCCGGGGCGGGGCGACGCTGGCCGCCGCCGCCCACGAGCCGGACGCGCCGGGCCCGCAGGTCTGGGAGCCGTACGTCACCGGCCCGGTCGCCCACCACGAAGTCCCCTGCGCGCACGGCGAGATGATGGCGTCCAAGCCCGCGGCCGAGATCGCCGCGCTGCTGGGCCGGGGCACGGTGGGCCGGTGAGCGCCGGACGCGGCGCGCTGCGCCGCCGGGACTTCCGACTGCTGTGGGCGGGCGAGTCCGTCAGCCAGTTCGGGAGCGCGGCCACGCGAGTGCTGCTGCCGCTGATCGCGGTGGACACGCTGGACGCGGGACCCTTCACCATGGGAGTGCTGAACGCCGCGGCCTGGGTGCCGTGGCTGCTGTTCGGGCTGCCCGTGGGAGCGTGGACCGACCGGATGCGCCGCCGGCCGGTGATGATCGTGTGCAACGCGGTGTCGGCGCTGCTGATGCTGTCGCTGACCGCGACGGTCTGGCTGGGGGTCCTGACGACCTCCCAACTGACGCTGGTGGCCGTCCTGGCGGGCACCGCCGACGTGTTCTTCCGGGCCGCCTACAGCGCGTACCTGCCGACCGTGCTGCCGCACGAGGAGCTCGCCGACGGCAACGCCAGGCTCCAGACCAGCGAATCGGTCGCGGAGGTCGTCGCACCGGGGGTGGGCGGCGCGCTGGCCCAGGCCGGGAGCGCAGCGGCCGGTTTCCTCGCCGACGGGCTGAGCTACCTGGTCTCGGCGGCGCTGCTGCTGCGGATCCGGACCCCGGAGGGCCCGCCGGGCGGTGCGGAACGAGCCGCCGCGAAGAGGTCGTTGGTCAAGGAGATCCGTGAAGGCGTCTCCTTCCTCACCCGGGACCCGTTCCTGCGGACGATCCTGCTGTGCGACGCCGCGATGAACCTGTTCCTGGCCGGCGCGCAGTCCCTGTCGATCCTGTTCCTGAGCCGGACGGTGGGCGCGCCGGGCGCGCTCATCGGTGTCCTGATCGCCTTGGCCGGGCTGGGCGGGGTCCTGGGCGCGGTGGTCTCGCCGCGCCTGGCCCGCCGGTTCGGGTCGGCCCGGGCGGTCCTGCTGTGCGCCTTCTGCGGGGGCCCGTTCGGGCTGCTGATCCCGCTCACCACGGACGGGGTGGGGCTGCTGGCCTTCCTGGTCGGGGAGTTCTTCCTGATGACCGGGGTGGTCGCCGGGAACGTCGTCATCGTGAGCTTCCGGCAGGCGTACTGCCCACCGGACATGCTGGGCCGGGTCGGCTCCACCATCCGCTTCGTGATGTACGGGACGATCCCCGTCGGCAGCCTCCTCGGCGGCGCCCTCGGCACCCTCCTCGGCGAACGCGACGCCCTGTGGATCCTCTACGGCGGCAACGCACTGTGCGCGCTGCTCCTCCTGACGGGCCCCCTGCGCGCCGGCCAGGACCTCCCGCCGGCCCCGGAGCCGGCCGGAAGGGCGGACGAGGTCACCCCGTGAGCACCCGGGTCGCCGGCACCGGGCCCGCCCCCGGCGGACGGGTGCCGGCGACCCGGCCGGCTTCGGACCGGTCGATGGTGCCGGTGAGGTACGGAGATCCCGGAGGCGCTGCGGGAGGCGCACGGGGGCGCGGGGTCCGACGGGTCGGTGCGCCTTGGCGCGGTGCGCGCGCCCGGTGTCGCTGCCACCCGGACCCGATCAGCGCCCATACCTTCCCCGGTGGCAGGACCGCGCAGGCCATCGGTGGTGCGACAGCGGCGCGGGCCGGGCGTATCCGGGCGGCCGCGACCGCGGCACCGCCCGGCCGACGGCGGTTCCTGCGGTGACTCATCCGACTGACAAGGCAAGGCGGCAGTACATGGCTATGCGCAGTGGCGAACCGAGGGTCGACGTCAGCACCGATGCGTGGACGGACGCGGAGGGCGCCGACCAGTCGCAGGGCAGCGCGCCGGAAGCACTCCGGCAGGGAGTGCTGTTCACCCCCGCACTGCGGGCGGACACGGCCCGCAAGGTGAACAAGCCGAACACGGTGTGGCAGCTCACCGGCGCGTGGGAGTACGAGGGCGAGACGGCCACCGGCACCGCCGCCGTCTACTACGGCCTCGCCCCCGACGGCACGCCCCACGAGGGCCTCGTCAACCCGATGGTCTTCGCGGACGGGTTCAACTACGGCGAGAGCGAACTCGGTGATCTCTACGCCCACCTCGACGCGCCCTACAGCGCCGACGGCAAGCGGCTGCTCAGCCAGCTGCTCGCCGCGGGCGTGGACGTCATCCTGCTGGGCTTCAAGGAGCGCCACACCCACATCCAGGCCAACGCCGCCGTCGCGGTCAGCGCCATCCGCAAGGCCATCGCCGACCGGCAGCAAGGCGGCGCCCCCCTGATCGTGGGCGGCGTCAGCATGGGCGGACTCATCACCCGCTACGCGCTGACCTGGATGGAGAACGAGGGCGAGGACCACGAGAGCCGCATCTACCTGTCCTACGACTCCCCGCACAACGGGGCCTGGATCCCGATCGCGCTCCAGCAGCTGGCGTACTTCTTCGAGTCCGTCCCGGACCCCTCGGGCAAGCCGAAGCAGGCCGAGCTGATCAGGAGCGCCGCCGCCCAGCAGCTCCTGTGGGCCTGGGTACCGAACGCCAAGGACTCCGGCGCCGTCGCGACCTGGAGCGAGAAGCGCGTCCGGTTCCTCCAGGACCTGAAGGACATCGGATGGTTCCCGTCCAAGCCGGGCCTGCGCAGGATCGGCGTCGCCAACGGCACCGGCGACGGCACCCAGGGCCCGCTGCTGCCCGACGAGCTGGTCTTCGACTGGACGGCTCCGGGTATCGCCCGCGCGGTACTGCGCACCCAGCCGGCCTTCGGTCAGCTCCAGGAAGTCGTACGGATGTCGGCCCTGTTCCTCGGCTACCGTACGAGCCGCACCAGCGAGATCCCCCCGCTCGACGGCGCGCCCGGTGGCACCCTCGCCTCCTACGGCATGCTGGCCGACGCGCTCGGCGCCACGATCGACGAGCGCCACCGCTCCGGCTGCTTCGTGCCCTCGGTCAGCGCCGTCGCCCTCAAGTACGATCCCGTTACCTGGGACGTCGACCCCGCCACCCCCCTCGACGACCTTCCCGCCGGCCGCAGCGAGCTGGACGCCTTCCACTGCGACGACACCAACTCCGAGCACAGCCTCGTGACGGAGCGCCTCGCCGAGTGGATCCTCGCCGAACTCATCGGCTGACCGCACCGGCCGCAACCGGGCCCCCGCGCACGCAGCGCGAGGGCCCGTCGCGTCGACCATCTCGGTCCGCAGGGGCGCGTGTTCCGATCGGCGGCGCACCCCATAGGCTGAGCGCCGGGCCGACCCCAGGGACGGGGTCCCGGGGGGCGAGGAACAGGATGTCCACAGAACGTCACACAGCGGGGCTGCTCCAGCAGATCGCCCGTCAGCAGGACATCGTCGAGATCGCCCCCCAGGGCACCACGGCGAAGGCGGCCGCCCTGGCACTCGTGGCGGAGCACTACGGCTACACGTACGGCACGGCGTACAGGACCGGGTACAAGAACTCGCTCGTCCAGGTCCGGATGTACCGCGACCCGCGGCCCGAGGCGCGCGTCCGCGAGGCGGCCACCCTGACCGCCCACCCGCAGGCGGGCAACGGCGGGACAGTGCCCGGCCTGGAGCAGGGCTCGCTGACACCTCTCCCCGAGGCGGTCGGTGCCGCGGCCGTGCTGAAGGACCTCGTCACCTTCGACGTCATGGCCCTGTACATCGCCAACCGAAGCCAGAAGGTGACGGGCTACCTCGCCTGCGCGGTCCTGACCGCCCTCATGCTCTTGGACAAGTCGCCGGTCGAAGCGGTCGCCTCGGGCGGGGCGGTCGCGCTGCTCTTCACCGTGGCGTTCCAGGTGGGCACCATCCGCCGCAGGAAGATCGCCCGGCGGCTGACGGCCGCCGGCTTCCACGCGGTACGCGACGAACAGGGCAACCAGCGCTTCCTGCACCCCGGTCGGCAGCTGCCGGGCCACGCCAACCCGTACGCCGCCTGAAGCCTGCGGAAGGCACCCCGGCGCGTCGGGCACCGCGGGGTGGGAGGTGGGCTGTTCCGGTGGTCCGTCGAGCGGGTTCGGGGGAGGCTGCGCGCGTGTGCGGCGGTCTTCAGCGGTACGGGGGGATTCTGGGATCCGGTGCGGCGTGGCCGCCTCCACCGTCGTTCGAGCCCGGCCCGCCGGGAAGGTACGGAGACCGATGCCCCCGACCGTCACCCCCGAAGCCACCGCCGCTGCCCTCGTGCGCCGCCCCCAGCTGTGGCTCGTGCCCACGATCCTCACGGGGCTGCTGGCCCTGCTGCTCTCCCTCCTCTACATGGGCGGCATCGTCAACCCCAACGCGGAGCTGCGGGACCTCCCCATCGCCCTGGTCAACGAGGACACGGGCAAGCCGCCGCCCGGGGAGCGGCAGAACCTGGGTGCTCAGATCACCGCCTCCATCGCCGCCGACCCGGCGGGCGGCAAGGCGCAGTGGCGCGAGCTGACCCTCACCCAGGCGCGGGACCAGCTGGACTCCGGCAGGGTGTACGGCGCGCTGGTGGTCCCCGCCGGATTCACCGACGCCGTCACGGCGCTGCCCACGGCCGCGGCCACCCGCCTGCCGACGCTGACCGTGCTCACCAACCCCGGCAAGGGCAGCCTCGGCTCCTCGCTGGCCGGTCAGATCACGACGCAGGCCGCCCACCGCGCCTCCCGGGCGGTCGGCGAACAGCTCACGGCGGCCGCCGGCGCCTCCGCCACTCCCACCACGAAGCTGCTGCTCGCCGATCCGGTGGACGTGGTCACACAGGTCGGGCACCCGATCGGCACCCACAGCGGACTGGGCCTGACCGCCTTCTACTACACCCTGCTGCTGGTGCTGGCCGGATTCATGGGCGGCAACGTCATCAGCAACGGCGTGGACACCGCCCTCGGCTACGCCGACAACGAGATCGGCCCCTGGCACACGCGCCGCCCCACGGTTCCGATCAACAGGACGCAGACGCTGCTCCTGAAGATGCTGATGACAGCCGGCATCACGCTCGTCAGCACCACCCTGGTGATGGTGGCGTGCGTCGGCATCCTGGGGATGGACGCCTCCCACCTGCCGCTGCTGTGGGTGTACTCGTACTGCGCGGCGCTCGCCGTGGGGCTGGGCGTGCAGGCCATCAACGCCGCGTTCGGCGGCATCGGTCAGCTCGTGTCGATGTTCGTGTTCATCGTGCTGGGTCTGCCCTCGTCGGGCGCGACGGTCCCGCTGCAGGCCGTCCCGGCCTTCTACCGCTTCCTCTCGCACTTCGAACCGATGCGTCAGCTCAGCGACGGCGTACGGGCGATCCTCTACTTCGACGCGCGCGGCGACGCCGGCCTCACCCACTCCTGGCTCATGATCGCCCTCGGTACGGTCCTGGCGCTCCTCTTCGGCTTCGCGATGACCGCCTACTACGACCGCAAGGGCCTCAAGCGGCTCACCCCCCAGCCGGTACAGGGCTGACGGTCTCCCAGCGACGCACCCGGGGCTTGCCCATGGGGCCGCGCGGCGTGGCCGGTCTCAGTAGCGGGCCGCTGTCGGCGGGGTGGCGACGGCGTTCAGGCAGTGGTCGAGGAGTGCGTGCATGCGCGGAAGGGGGAGGGACGGGTTGGCCGCGGCGCCCTCCGCGGTGCGGGGGTCGGTGAGGAGGGTTTCCAGGGTCTCCGGTGTGAGGGCCGGGTTGGCGGCGGCTGCCCGGCGTACCGCGTCGTCGGGGTCGTCCAGCGGCGGTTCGGGGAGGGTGGGGTCGGCCGCGGCCAGGGCGCGTACCTCGGGGTCCGGGTGGCCGATGAGGTGGCTCCGGCCGGTGCGGGGGAACGCGGGCAGCGTCAGCAGGTGCGGACGGTGGGCCGGTCGGGTCACGAAGACGTCCAGCAGGAGGTGCGGCGGAGCCAGCGGGTGGTGGCAGGCCAGCCGGATCCGCACTTCCTCGTCGTCGTCCCGTGCCAGCGTCCCGACGAGCTCGGCGGGCAGGCCGGGCCAGCTCGCCGCCACCCGACGGAGCACCGGCTCCTCGGCCGCCGCGCAGGTGGCGTACCAGTCGGGGGACGGCTCGGTGGCCGGCTTCGTGATCGGGCAGGTGCAGTCGGGACCGTGATCGACGACCTTGCGGACCTCCTCGAATGCGGCCCAGGTACGGATGGAGGGCTGGAGGCGGGCACGCATCCGCACGTCCTCGTCCGGATCCTGCCTGAGCTCCGCCGCCGCCTCCGGTCCCAGGTCGGGCCGGGTGGCGACCAGCCTGCGGATCTCTGCGTCGGTGTGGCGGGCCAGCCGGGCGAGGGCGTCGGTCGGGGTATGGCGGTTGTGGGCCAGCGGGTGCACTTGGTCGGCCGCGAAGCACTGTTCGACGACCGCGGGTGACAGGGCACGGGTGCTGAGCACGAACCACGCGTTGCGTGGTTCGAGGGACGGCAGCTCGGCCTCCACCGCCTCGGGGTCCAGCTGCAGGCTGCCCCTCCTGGCTGCTGCCCGTACGGCGGGGTCGGAATCATCGAGCAGGGCAGCGCGCTGCGCGGGGGTGAGCGACTGCCACTGGAAGGCGGCGTGCAGACGGAGCGCGGGGTGGTCGTGACCGGCCATGTCCTGCGGGAAGGACAGAGGGACCTGCCGGGAGGACCAGAGCTCCCCGGCGATCTCCCCCTCGGTGACCCTGCCGTCCTCGCCCCCGTCCTGGGCGGTCAGGAAGGTGACGAGGATGTCGGCCGGCAGGGGCCGGACCCACCGGGGCTCGAACAGGCTGCGGGTGCCGCGGGCGAGATGCGCGCGGACGATTCCCGACGGATCCGATGCCAAGGGAGCGAGCCGTGCGGGGTCGACGTGCAGGTTGCGGGCGAGGGCGCGGCGGATCCGCTCGACGGGATGGCGCAGGGCCGTGTCGATGACGGCGTCGGGAAGGTCGCGGCCCTCGCACATCAGCAAGCCGGCCTCACCGGCCGCTTCGTCCAGGAGACGTATCAGCACGTCGGCGGGCGCCGCCGTGTTGAAGGCGACGCCGCGCAGCCACAGTTCGGAAAGGGAGTCGGACACCACGTCATCCTGCCACCGATGACGAGGAGCGGTCAGTGCGCGTGCCCCGCCGGCCCTGCGCGGTCAGCCGCCCGCGCGTCGCATGGGCGTGGCCACGTCCGGATCCGGCTGCGCGTGCGGGGGGCGGCGGACTGCGGACGTAAGCCTTTCGTCATCAGCGCCGACCTGGTGGCGCCCTGTTCCCGTCGCGTTCAATACGAACGACGCACCGACGAGGAGAGGCATCCGCAGTGACTGAGAAGAAGCGACGCAGCCGACTGTGGGGCGGGATCATCGTGGCGGCAACGCTGGTGCTGGGCGCCGGCCTGTACTGGTTCCAGCCGTGGAAGTTGTGGCAGGACGCGACCGTCCACGAGGCCCTCCCGGCGGTGTCCCCGTCCGCTGCCACACCCGGGCCCACCGGCTCACCCACGACCCCGGGGGCCACGAGCGCTCCGGCCGGCCCGACGACCCTGGCCCAGGGCACCCTGATCAGCCACGAGCACACCACCACGGGCACGGCGAAACTGATCCGCCTCCCCGACGGCTCGCGCACCCTCCGTCTGGAGAACCTCGACACCAGCAACGGCCCGGACCTGCGGGTCTGGCTCACCGACGCCCCGGTGAAGGAGGGTGCCGCCGGCTGGACCGTCTTCGACGACGGCAAATACGTGAGCCTGGGCAAGCTCAAGGGAAACAAGGGCGACCAGAACTACGAGATCCCGCCCGACGTCGACCTCGCGGGCTTCAGCAGCGTCACCATCTGGTGCGACCGCTTCGACGTCTCCTTCGGCGCGGCGGCCCTCACCTCGGCCTGACACCGCCCCCGACCGGGCCCCGACGGCGCACTCCTGGAGGGCGATCTTGTCGAGTCGAGCAGAGAATGACCCCGAGGGACATCCTCAGGCGATGCCGAACGCGCGGATCGACACTCCGAAGGTCGTGGGACATGGCACCCGTATCGCTGCGTACGAGGACTTCCGGCAGGCCCGGGTCAGGGCCCGCACCCCGATCCTGGCGGTGCGCCGGTCCCGCAGGACGCTCCGCGCCGTCTGCCGCACCGTATCCGGACCGGAAAGTGGGTGACGGGTGATGTCGGGCGAGTGGGCCGAACGCATCGCGGAGTTCATCGAGCCGCTACGCGTACGACCGGGTTCGCAGGTCCGCCTGGAGCGGGACTTCGACCCCCGCTTCAAGGCCGGCATGAAGAAGCGGGAGGGGGCCGAACTGCTGCGGACGGGGGTGTCCTTGCTCGCCGAGTACCAGCAGCGGCTGGCGGCCCAGGGCACGTACGGCGTCCTGCTCTGTCTCCAGGCGATCGACGCCGGGGGCAAGGACGGGACGATCCGGCACGTGATGAGCGGCGTCAACCCCCAGGGTGTCCGGGTCAGCAGCTTCAAGGTGCCCTCCTCCGAGGAACTGGCCCACGACTACCTGTGGCGTTACGTCCGGCGGCTGCCCGAGCGCGGCGAGATCGCGATCTTCAACCGCTCGCACTACGAGGAGGTCCTCGTCGTCCGGGTCCACCCCGAACTTCTCCTGCGCCAGAAACTGCCGGAGGGCCTGCTCGGGGAGGACATCTGGGACCGCCGGTACCGGGAGATCAACCGTTGGGAGCGCTACCTCACGGACAACGGGTTCAAGGTGGTGAAGATCTTCCTGAACCTGTCCAAGGAGGAGCAGCGCCTGCGCTTCCTGAAGCGGATCGACCTGCCGGAGAAGAACTGGAAGTTCTCCGCCGCCGACATCCGGGAGCGGCGCCGGTGGGACGACTACCAGGACGCGTTCTCCAGGATGCTGTCCGCCACGAGCACGCGTTGGGCCCCCTGGTACGTCGTACCGGCGGACCGGAAGTGGTTCGCGCGGATCTGCGCGGCGGCGGTCCTCGCGCACACCCTGATGGAGATCGACCCGCAGTACCCCGAGATGGCGCAGGAGGAGCGCAAGGACCTCCTCGTCATGAAACGGAGGCTGGAGCGGGAGGCCCCTGCCGGAGCCCCGGCCGATCCCTACGCAGCCCGGCAGGAGAAGAAACCGGGCAGCTAGCGCGGGTAGAGCGGGGAGATGCTCGCCCAGTACCGGTCGAGGTGCGCGTCCGCCGCCTTCAGCGTCTGATCGCCTGTCAGGTCGAGGAAGGCGGCGTGCAGACTGACCACACGGTCGTGACCCGAGCCGGCGCCGTGCCCGTGGTCGCGTCGGGTGCGGGTGAACCACCACCGTCCCGCGAGGACGCCGGCGGTGACGGCAGCGGCGGCCAGGACGTGCCGACCGGGATGCCCGGCCATGGCTTCCTCCAGGAAAGGAGCGTTGTCGGTGAGGGAGGCGTCGGGCGGTGCCGGCCGGTCCGGGGAAGGGGGCCGGCACCGCGGCCGATCAGCCCGGCCAGGTGCCCGTCACACGCCGAATCGTCACGGCCCCCGACCGTTCGACCGAGGCCTTGACCACGGCGAAGATCGCCCCCTGGATGGCCGCGGCGAGCAGGATCTGCTTCCAGGTCCGGTCCTCGTCAGTGGCGTCGGGAGCATCACCCTCGCCCTCGACGAGCTTCCACGCCTGCTTGAACGCGGCGCCCGCGATCACACCGCTGAGGGCGCCCAGGGCCAGCCCGACGGGCTTGTAGGCGATCGTAGATGCCTTCATCGGCGACCTCCCCGACCACGGCGGATCAGCAGGAAGACGACTACGACCGCTCCGGCCACCAGGAGCGGGGTGCGGTTGGCGCGTGCGGCCGTCACTGCCTGATCGGCCTTCTCCAGGAGCGGGTCGGGGGTCTTGGCCTTCACCAGCTGGACGGCGTGCCCCGCCGTTTCGCGGATCTGTTCCGAGACCAGCGCTGCCTTCTCGGCCGCCTGGTCCTTGACCGCGGCCGCCTTCTCCTTGGCCTGGGCCTTGACGTCGGCCTTCGCGGCGAGGGCTTCGACGGTCTGGCCGAGCTCGTCGCGGGTGCGCTCGACCTGTTCGCGCAGTTCGGCGGAGCCGGGGCCGGCAGGGGTGGGGGCGGGGGTGCCGATGTTGGTTCGGGCGTCGTCGTTCATCGGTGTGCCTTCTCCTTGATCTCGGCCAGGTCGGCCTTGACGCTGTCGATGGTCTGCTCGGGAGCCGGGGAACCGGCCCGAGCGATCTGCTTCTTTCCGGCCAGGGCGGTCCCGCCCGCCACGATCGCCAGGACGGCGGTGAGGACGAGGGCGGAGGCCCACACCGGCAGCACGAGCGCGAGGGCGGCGATACAGGTGGCCACCAGGGCCTGGAGCGCGAGGAGGCCGGTGACTCCCGCGGTCCCGAAGAGTCCACCGCCCTTCCCGTAGCGCTTGCCCTTCTGGGCCATCTCCGCCCGGGCCAGTCGCATCTCCTCGCGTACCAGCTCGGAGATCTGCTGCGAGGCGCGTGAAACCAGGACGCCCACGGAGGCGTCAGCGGCGTCGGGCTGCCGCTCTACCGTGCTCATGTCGGGAACACCTTGCCTTTCTTCATCTGCCGGAACGGGTGACACGTCTGCCCGGCTGCTCCGCACAGCCCCGGCCGCGTCCCGGATGGGGGCCTCGGCGCTGCGCTCGACCGAGTCGATGCCGTTCCGGTTCACGGGTGGCCGTGTCGTCGTCACGGCGCGCCTACCCCGCAACCGCGCCCGCACCCGCGCGCCAACCAGCCTTGTACGAAAGGTGACTCGGCGGCAGCCCGCAGGCGATGGGTCAGTGCTCCGTCCGGCGGCGGTCGCCCTCGCTCCACGCACGGGTGTCGCGGGGCTCGACGTAGGGCTCCTCGTCCTCGGGCAGTCCGCCGGCGATCGCGCGCTGTCGGGCCATTTCCGCGTCGAACTCCAGCCCGAGGAGGATCGCGAGGTTGGTGATCCACAGCCACACAAGGAAGACGATCACCCCGGCGAGGGTGCCGTAGGTCTTGTTGTAGGAGGCGAAGTTCGCGACGTAGAACGCGAAGGCCGCCGAGGCGGCCATCCAGATCGCCAGCGCCAGGAAGCTGCCCGGCGTCACCCACTTGAAGCCGCGGCCTTTCGCGTTCGGGGCGGCCCAGTAGAGAATCGCGATCATGATCGTGACGAGGAGGACCAGCACCGGCCACTTCGCGATCGACCACACGGTCAGGGCGGTGTCCCCGATCCCCAGGGCGGTGCCCGCCTGCCGGGCGAGAGAGCCGGAGAAGACGACGATGAGCGCGCTGGCACAGGCGAGGACCATCAGGGTGACGGTGAGGGCCAGGCGCAGCGGGAGGACCTTCCAGACGGGGCGGCCCTCCGGCATGTCGTAGACGGCGTTCGATGTGCGGATGAACGCGGCGATGTAGCCGGACGCCGACCACACGGCGACGACGAGGCCGACGACCGCCAGGAGCGAACCGACGCCGGACTGGCCCTGGAGCTGCTGCACGGCGTCGGTGATCACGTCCCGCGCCGAACCGGGTGCCAGTTTCTGCAGGTTTTCCAGGACCTGCCGGGTGGCGGACTCCCCCGCGAGGCCCAGCAGGGACACCAGCACGAGCAGGGCGGGGAAGAGGGCGAGGACTCCGTAGTAGGTCAGCGCTGCCGCCCGGTCGGCGAGCTCGTCGTCCTTGAACTCCTTCACGGTGCCGCGCAGCACGGCCTTCCACGAGCGTTCGCGCAGCTCGGTGGGCCGGTCGGGGGCCCGCTCCTCCACCTGCGGGTCCGGGCCCGCCGGCTTCTCGGGGCGGGTGTCCCCGCGGTCGTCGTATCCGCCCGGTCCTGGCTTCGGTGTGCGTGTCATACCCTGCGGCTTTCCACCACGGCGCCACTCATGTCCGCGAAGGCGCACGAGAAACCGGGCCTTGCCTGGAGGGACGTCTGGATCGCCCACGTCTCGGTGGGGGCGGCTGCCGCACCTGCCCGAGGCGCGACACCACGGCGGGGAGCCGGCGGGGCCGGGGCGTCGCCGGTGCCGGCTGCTACAGCCAGCCGTTGCGGCGGAAGGCCCGGTAGAGGGCGCCTGCCGCGATCGCCATGAGAACGAGGGCCGACGGGTAGCCGTAGGTCCAGCGGAGTTCCGGCATGTGTTCGAAGTTCATGCCGTAGACGCCGGCCACCATCGTGGGGATCGCGAAGATCGCCGCCCAAGCGGAGATGCGTCGCATGTCGTCGTTCTGCCAGGTACCCACGCGGGCCTGCTGCGCGCCGAGGACGGAGTCCAGCAGTTCGTCCAGGGTCCGCACCTCGGTGTCGGTTCGGTGCAGGTGATCGGCGACGTCACGGATGTACGGGGCGATCTTCGGCAGGTGGTCCTTCTCGCCGGGGTCGCCGGACAGGAGGCCTTGGACCACCGGCACGAGCGGCTGCACGGCGTCACGGAACTCGCGGACCTCGCGCTTGAGGGAGTAGATGCTCTCGGTGTGGTCGACGCGGGACGTCGAGAACACCTCGTCTTCGAGCCGGTTGAGCGTGGCGCGCACCCTTCGGGCTGCGTCGCTGTACGCGTCGACGGCGACGTCCAGCACGGCGTGCAGTACGGCCCTGGGGCCGTGGCGCAGCATGTCCGGATCGGCGTCCAGCCGACGGGCGGCCTCGCCACAGGGATCGATCGCTCCATGGCTCACGGTGAGGACGCTGCGGGGTCCAACGAAGATCATGACGTCGCCGGTCTCCACCGCCGTTTCCTCCTCCACATACCGGAGGGTCTTCAGTGCGACGGCCAGGACGTCACCGAAGCGCTCGCGCTTCGGACGCTGTCGCCCGTGGAGGGCGTCCTCGACGGCCAGCGGGTGGAGGCCCAGTTCCGCGGCCAGCTCCACCAGTTCACCTTCCGAGGGGCCTGCCAGCCGGACCCAGGCGAACTCGCCTTCGCTCAGGCTCCGCAGCCGCTTGAGGGCAGACTGGCAGGCATCGTCCGGCAGCTCGCACTCCACGTGCTCCGCCCGGCCCGAGCCCTGGTCGTAAATGAGGCATTCCATCTCCCGCGCATGCTTCACCCGCTTCATTTCATGCGCCCACAGACGGCTCTCGTCTTGCGTTCGCCGCTGGCGGCGGGCAGGCGGGAACGGGCTCACCGCACCGGCGGCACGGTGGGCCCGTTCTCGTCGTTCCCGCCTCCGGCCGGTCAGGCAGCCGGCGGGAACCTGTCCCAGGCCCGGTGCTCGGCCAGGGCTGCCGCAACCGTGCCCACGACCGCCGTACCGTCCTCCTCCAGGGCGATACCCGGGTCGTCGGCTGTGATGCCTGCGGTCTGGAGGAGCTGCTCCGCGCCGTTCCAGCCGCCGATGGCCTTGCCGTGTCGGTACGCCTCGGTGACGAGCAGGAGCACGCGCGGGTCGGGGGCCTGGGGCGGCTGCGCCGTGCCGGCCTTGGCGTCGCGGGCGCCGTACGCGTCCGCTCCGGCCTGGGGGGCACCGGCGAGCAGGACGGCATCGAATTCCGTGGAGCGGGCGGTGGCGTAGGTCCGCTGGACGGTGATCGGATCGCCGTCCGGGCCGAGGGTGCCGCCCGTCGGGGCGATGACGAGGGGCACCATACCTGCGTCCAGGATGGCTTGCCGGGCGGCCCGTACGCCGTCCAGGTCGGCTTCGGCGTCGGCGATGATGCCGATGACGCGGCCGTCGACCGGCCAGGTCCCGCCCATCTGGGAGAGGGCCGGGCTGGGGTCGGGCTCGGCGAGCGGCTCGGTGGCCGCGGGGGCCGGCAGACCGAGTCCGGTGGCGACCTGTTCGCACAGCTGCGGGTCGATGTTCGCGAGGACCTGGAGGGCGCGCTCCTTGATGGCCTGTTCGTAGCACTTGTTCAGCTCGAAGGTGTACGCGGCGATGATGTGCTCGCGCTCGGCCGCCGTCATGCTGAGCCAGAACAACCGCGGTTGGGTGAAGTGGTCCGAGAACGAGGCCGGCGCTTCACGGACCTTGCTCGCCGCCGGGATCTTCACCGGCGTTTCGATGAAGGCGCCCGTGTCGGCTCCGGCGAAGAAGGGGCAGCCGCCGTCGAGGCTGTTGGGGTGATAGGGGGCGACCCCGGTGTGGACGGCGCTCTGGTGCATGCCGTCGCGCAGCATGTCATTGACGGGGGCCTGCGGCCGGTTGATCGGGATCTGGCCGAAATTGGGGCCGCCGAGGCGGCTGATCTGCGTGTCGAGGTACGAGAAGAGCCGGCCGGCCAGCAGCGGGTCGTCGGTGACGTCGATGCCGGGAACCAAATGTCCGGGATGGAAGGCGACTTGCTCGGTCTCGGCGAAGTAGTTCTTGGTGTTGGCGTTCAGGGTCATGAGCCCGATCGGCTGGACCGGGGCGAGCTCCTCCGGGACGATCTTCGTCGGGTCGAGGAGATCGATGCCTTCGAAGGTCTGGTCGTCGGTGTCGGGGAAGACCTGGATGCCCAGTTCCCACTGCGGGAAGGCGCCGGCCTCGATGGCGTCGAAGAGGTCCCGGCGGTGGAAGTCCGGGTCCATCCCGTTGATCAGCTGCGCTTCCTCCCAGACCAGGGAGTGCACGCCCAGCTTGGGCTTCCAGTGGAACTTCACCAGCACGCTCTCGTCGGCCGCGTTGACCAGGCGGAACGTGTGGACGCCGAAGCCCTCCATCATCCGGTACGACCTGGGGATCCCGCGGTCGGACATGTTCCACAGCGTGTGGTGCGTGGCCTCGGTGTGGAGCGAGACGAAGTCCCAGAAGGTGTCGTGCGCGCTCTGCGCCTGCGGGATCTCCCGGTCGGGATGCGGCTTGCCGGCGTGGATGATGTCGGGGAACTTGACGGCGTCCTGGATGAAGAACACCGGGATGTTGTTCCCGACCAGGTCGAAGGTGCCTTCCTCGGTGTAGAACTTCGTCGCGAAGCCCCGTGTGTCGCGCACCGTGTCGGCCGAACCACGCGAGCCGAGGACCGTGGAGAACCGGACGAACACCGGAGTCTCCACGTCCCTCGCCAGGAAGGCGGCACGCGTCACTTCGCCTGCGGTTCCGTAGCCCCGGAAGACTCCGTGAGCGGCGGCGCCGCGCGCATGCACCACGCGTTCCGGGATGCGCTCGTGGTCGAAGTGCGTGATCTTCTCGCGCAGATGGTGGTCCTGGAGAAGGACCGGCCCACGCGGTCCGGCCTTCAGTGAGTGGTCGGTGTCGTAGAGCCGTGCCCCTTGGGCGGTGGTGAGGTAGGCGCCGCTCTGCGCCATGCGCGCCTGATCCGCGCCGGTGGGCTGCCCGGTGGGGCTCACGGTCTCCGGCCCTTCCTGGTCCGCTTTCGGCGGGAGGGGTTCGGAGGGCTGCGTCGGCTCGGCCACGGTCGGGGAGACCGGTCCCGGCTTGCCCGGCACGCCGTTCCCTTCCGGCTCCGACGTGGCAGGGCTGTGCTTCGTGGTCATCTCGCGTGTCTCCAAAAAGTGGGCTGCTGAACGGTTGAGCCATGACCGGGGAGCACCCGCTCCCCAACTCCGGCCGGGTGCTTCAGGGTGTGAAGAGGATCTTGACGGCGCCGTCCTGCTTCTTCTGGAACATCGCGTACGCGTCCGGCGCCTGCTCCAGGGGCAACCGGTGCGTGGCGAAGTCCTCGACGCCGAGGGGGTCTGCGTCGGTGAGCAGGGGGAGGATGTCGTCGACCCAGCGCCGGACGTTGGCCTGACCCATGCGCAACGTGAGCTGCTTGTCGAACATGGTCAGCAGGGGCAGCGGATCGGCTGCACCCCCGTAGACCCCGGACACCGAGATCGTCCCGCCGCGGCGGACGAGGTCGATGGCGGTGTAGAGCGCGGACAGCCGGTCGATTCCCGCGCGCTTCATCATGGCCGCGGCCAGGGCGTCCGGCAGGAGGGTGGTGATCCCCTGCGCGGCGGCGGCGATGCGGCTGCCGTGGGCCTCCATCCCGACGGCGTCGATGACGGCGTCGGGGCCCCGCCCTCCCGTGAGCGAGCGGACGGCGTCCGCCAGGCCCTCGCCGTACTGCCGGAGGTCCAGGGTGTGGACACCTCGCCGGCGCGCCCGCTCCAGGCGTTCGGGGACGAGGTCGATGCCGATGACCGTACCGGCGCCGCGGTGGGCGGCGATACGGCAGCTCATGTCCCCGATGGGGCCCAGGCCCAGGACGGCGACACTGCCACCCTGCGGGACGGCCGCGTACTCGACGGCCTGCCAGGCCGTGGGCAGCACGTCCGACAGGTAGACGAAGCGGTCGTCGGGAGGCCCGTCCGGGACCCGGATCGGGAGCGAGTTGCCGAAGGGGACGCGCAGGTACTGGGCCTGCCCGCCCGGGACCTGACCGTAGAGCTTCGTGTAGCCGAAGAGCGACGCGCCGGTGCCGTGCTCGTGGACCTGTGTCGTCTCGCACTGGGACTGCAGCCCCTGGTCGCACATGAAGCACGACCCGCACGAGATGTTGAAGGGGACCACCACCCGGTCGCCCGGCTTCAGGGAGGTGACGTCCGGTCCCACCTCCTCCACGATGCCCATGGGCTCGTGGCCCAGGATGTCGCCGGGGTCGAGAAAGGCACCGAGGACCTCGTAGAGGTGCAGGTCCGAGCCGCAGAGGCCAGTGGTCGTGATCTTGACGATCACGTCGTCGCGGTCGCGGATCGTGGGGTCGGGCACGGTGTCGACGCGTACGTCCCGCTTGCCGTGCCAGGTGAGTGCCCGCATGACACCTCCTTGCAGACTGTGCTGCTTCGCTTGTCGCTTCCTGCTGTGGCGTGCCCCCACCGTGCGCGTGCCCTGTGCCGGGCGCGCGAACCGGACTGTGGCCCTTCCGTTCCGGCGTGGCCGCGTCGGTACGGTGAGTGACCGACGGGAGCGACGGCGCAGCCCGGGTCAGGCCTCAATGTCTCGTCATGGGGCCACGCTAGGGCTCCGGAGGGGAAAGCCGCGTGAGGCTCACGCTCAGGCTGCCCGAACGGCACACCCGTCCACCGGGGCCCGTCCGCGGGTGCGCCCGATGGGGTGCTGCCGGTGGTCGGCGAGCTGGGGCCGACGCCCAGCCCGCAGTCCCGCCGGTCACTCCTCGCGGAGCACGCGGACGCTCGTGACCTCCGTGTCGACGGCGTCCGGTACGACCATCCCCGCCTCCACCCCGGTCCGCAGGTAGCGCAGAACGTCCTTGGTGAGGCGCTCGCCGGGCACGGCCGCCGGGATGCCGGGCGGGTACGGGGTCAGCATCTCGGCCGCTATCCGGCCGTCCGCCTCCTGCCAGGGCACCTGCTCCGTCCGGCCGAAGAAGGCGTCGCGGGGCAGCACCGCCTGCTCCAGCCTGAGACTCGACGGCGGCGGGACCTCCACGGGCTGTCCGGTCCGGAGCTCCGCGGCGTGCGCGGCCAGGTCGGTCAGGGCCGTCAGGAGCACCTCGACCGTGTCGGCGTCGTCGGCGTGGGTGAGTTGTGCGCTGATGCGGCGGTGGTCGGCGATGTGGAGGTTGATGCGGTGCTTGTCCCGCAGCCAGTCGGCGGCGCGGTAGCCGGTGACCTCCCATGCGCTGATGTCGATGATGATCTGGAGGGGGTCCATGTCCGCCGCCCGGCCCGGGCCGCAGAAGTCCTCGCGGCCGTGCACGTGCATACCGTCGATGCGGGAAATCCGCTCGCGGGTCTTCTGGGCGAGGGCGAGTGCGTGGTCGTAGAGCGCCTCGCCCTGCTCGACCATCTGCCGGCGCCAGCCGTCCAGCGCCGCGTAGACGAGGCACGAGGGGCTGGTGGTCCCCAACAGGTCCTCACGGCTCTTGAGCACCTCCGGTGCGACCAGATCCCCCTGGAGGTGGAAGACGGAGCTCTGTTCGAGTCCGGAGCCCATCTTGTGCACGGAGGTGACACAGACGTCGGCGCCGGCGTCCATGGCCCAGGTGGGCAGGTCCGGGTGGAAGGGCAGGTGGGCGCCCCATGCCTCGTCGACGATCAGGGGTCGACCCCGGCGGTGGCAGACCTCGGCGATGGCGGACAGGTCCGAGCAGGTGCCGTAGGGGGTCGGTGTGGTCACGAGTGCGCCGCGGGCGTCGGGATGCTCGGCGAAGGCCGCCTCGAACGCCTCGGCGGTCGGCGGATGAGCGAGGTGGCGTTCCCCGTCCCACTGCGGATCCACCCAGACGGGCCGTATGCCGGAGAGGATCAGGCCTGACACCAGGGATTTGTGCGCGTCCCGGCCGACCAGCAGCTTCTCGTGCGGTCCGGCGACCGAGAGCATGGCCGACTTCACCGACAGGGAACTGCCGCAGGTGGAGAAGAACGCATGGTCCGCTCCGACGGCGTCCGCCATCAGCGCCTGCGCTTCCTCCAGGACGCCGTGGGATGACGTACGGTCGTCCAGGCCGCTGGTGGCGAGGACATCGGAACGGAACACCGCTTCCCCGAGCACGGCCCGCACCCTCGGGTCGGCCCCCCGCCCCTGCTTGTGCCCCGGGGGCGTGAACGGGGTCTGCCCGCTTTCGTGGTAGGCGGCCAACGCATCGAGTACCGGCGCTTTCGACTGGTCCATGTCTCGCGCCTGCCCCGAGACCGGAGGCGAAAACGAACATCGTCACGGGGTCGGACGGAGATGCCGCTCCAGCCAGTCCGCGGCAGTGCGCCGGTAGAGACGCCGGTTGTCCGCCCGCAGGAATTCGTGGCCCTCGTTGCGCAGCGTCAGCTGTCGCGCCGGCACCCCGCGGTCGCGTGCCGCGCGGACGAACTGCTCCGACTCCGTCGGCGGAACGTTGGTGTCGTGCTCCCCGTGGACGGCCAGCACCGGGGCGCGGAGTTGATCGACGCGGCTCATCGGGGACAGGGAGCGCAGCAGTTCCCGGTCGTGTTCGGGGTGCCCGTACTTGGCGGCGGCGGACTGCGCGATCCACGGCTCGGTTCCGGCGAAGAAGGTGTCGAAGTCCGACATGCCGCAGACCGCCACCCCGGCGCGGAAGAGGTCCGGATGCCACACGAGAGAGGCCATCGTGAGGTAGCCGCCGTAGGAGCGGCCCATCACCCCCAGCCTCAGGGGGTCGGCGTAGCCGAGCGAGACCACATGGGCCGCGCAGTCCGCGACGTCGTCGATCGCCGCGAACCGGCCGGCGCCGAGGTCGGCGTCCACGAAGGAGCGGCCCCAGCCGGACGAGCCGCGGACATCGGGGGCGAACACGTCCAGGCCCCTGCCGAGGAGTTCGTGGTAGAGCGGATTGAACACGGGTCGTTCCTGTTCCTCCGGTCCGCCGTGGAGGTGGATGACGCACGGGGCCGGGCGGCCCGGGTCCTGCTCCGGCGCCCGGTAGTACCAGCCGCCGAGTACGAGCCCGTCCCGGGCCTCACACCGCAGGGGCACCGGGCGTACGGGAGGCCGCCCCGGCGGGACCGCGTCCTCGTCCCGTGCGGACCAGCCGGTGCGCGAGGGGACGAGGGCCTCGTCCAGTTCCCAGATGCCGGGCCTGCGCCGGGATCCCGAGAGGGCTGCGAACAGCCCGCCGCGCTCCACGGGCGCGATCCGGGTCACCACCTCGTGGGGCAGGACGGGATGGTGGCGCGGTCCGATGGCACCGTCCGCACGGTCGGGGGTGAGCCCGACGCTCTCCAGCTCGGTGGCGCCGTGCGCGTTCCAGGCGAGCACGGCCCACTGGCCGTGGTGGGGCACGCTCAGCAGATCGAGGGCGGAACCCTCCCGCTCGGCGGCGACGGACACTCCCCCGGACTTCCCCTCCTCGTCCAGACGCACCTTCAGCAGGGCCGCGAACTCCCGTTCCGCGTCGCTGCGCAGCCAGAGCGTCCGCGCGTCGGCCGAGAACCGGCCGATCCAGGGATCGCCGTCGGCGACGTGCAGGCCGAAGGTGGTGCGGCCCGCAGCGATGTCGAGTACGAGGGCCTCCCGACGCCCGCGCGGACCGCGGCGGACGAGTGCGAAGCGGCCGTCCGCACTCACGTCGCACACCCGGAGGGAGGCAGCTCCCTCCTCGCTGAACAGCAGAACCGGTGCGGTGGCCCCGTCCGGGTCGACCAGATAGGCCGCCAGCCCGCCGCTGCGGACCGGGCCGAGGGCGGGGCCGTCGCGTTCGGACGGCGCCGCTCCCCGTGTCAGACCGCCGGCCGGCGACGCACCTTCCGTTTCCGACGGCAGGTGTCCCGGGCCGGCGTGCTCCGAGCGCACCGGCGACGGATGGGCCACCGTGACGGCGAGGGCGGTGCCGTCTCGCGTCCAGCACCCGAGGTGAGCCGAACTCCCCGGCTCCGCGCCCGCGAGCACCTGGCGTCCGGTCCCGTCCGGGCGCACTACCAGAACCCGGGTGTGCTCCCCGCCCCCCGGCGCCGAGGTGTAGGCGATCCAGCGTCCGTCCGGCGACCAGGACACCTCGGTCACCGGGTCGGGGTCGCCGTCCAGCACGTGCACCTCCGCCCCCCGGGCGGGCCCGCTCCACAGCTGGGGCACCCCGGCCCGGTCGCAGATGAACGCCACGTGCCCGCCCGTCGGGTCGGCGGACGGGTACCAGCATCCGTGGGCGGCCAGGACGGTCGGCGGGTCGACGCCCCGGTGGGCGGGCATCGCCACCGGCGTCGGGGCCGACGCCGGAGCCGGTACCGGTACCGGGTCCGGCGGGCGAGCTCCGGCACCGGGGGGAGCGGCTGCCACACCGGGAGTTCCGTGCGCGTGCCTCAGGGGATTCGTGTGCTCCAGGGGCATGGGCCGCCTCTCCCGGGCTTCCGCTTCAGGCGGCGCCGTTCAGTTGATTCCGTGCGTCTGTAGCCAGATCTCCAACGACGCCACCTGCCAGAGGGTGTTGGCCCCGCGTTGGGTGCGATGGCGGTTGGGCGCCTCGAGCAACTCGTGGACCAGACGCTGGTCGAAGATGCCGCGCCGGCGTGCTTCCGGGGCCGTGAGGGCGTGGCGGACGCGGGCGAGCACGGGCTCGGCCATGTGGCGGACGGCAGGCACGGGGAAGTAGCCCTTCGGTCGGTCGACGACTTCGAGGGGGAGGATCTTGCGTCCGATGTCCTTGAGCACGGCCTTGCCGCCCTGTGCGAGTTTGAGCTGCGGAGGGCAGGCCGCGGCCAGTTCGACGAGCTCGTGGTCCAGGAAGGGCACCCTGGCCTCCAGGCCCCAGGCCATCGTCATGTTGTCGACCCGCTTGACCGGGTCGTCGGGCATGAGTGCGTGGACGTCCATGCGCAGGGTCGCGTCGAGGGCGGTCGTGGCCCCCGGCGCGGCCATGTGCGCCCGGACGAACTCCGTCGAGGCGTCGTGGTCGGCGGTGAAGCCGGGGTGCACCATGGCGGTGAGTTCGGCGTGCGTCCGGTCGAAGTACGCGTCCGTGTACGCGCCCTGGGCATCCGCCCGGGCGGCCGAGGCGATCTGCGGGTACCAGTGGTAGCCGGCGAACACCTCGTCCGCGCCCTGTCCGCAGAGGACGACCTTGACCTCCTTGGAGACGTGTTCCGACAGCATGTGGAACGCGACCGCGTCGTGGCTGACCATCGGCTCGCTCATGGCGCCGATCGCGGCGTCCAGCGCGGACGGCAGGCGGTCGGACGGGATCATGAGCTGGTGGTGGTCGGTGGAGAACCGTCGCGCGATCAGGTCCGAATACCGGAACTCGTCCCCGTCCTCGCCGTTCTCCGCCTCGAAGCCCATCGCGAAGGTCGCGATGTCCTCCTGCCCCGCCTCGGCGAGCAGCGCCACGATCAGGCTGGAGTCCAGCCCGCCGGACAGGAGCACGCCCACGGGGACGTCCGCGACCGTCCGCCGCCGCACCGCCGTGCGCAGCGCGTCGTGCACCGCCTCCTGCCAGAGCGCCGGGTCCTCGCCGAGTTCGGAGTGCCGGGTGTACGACGGCTGCCAGTAGCAGTGATCACGGTGCGTGCCGTCCCGCTCGACGACACGGACGGTGGCCGGCGGGAGCTTCCGTACGCCCCTCAGGACGGTGCGGGGCGCCGGGACCGTGCCGTGCCAGCTCAGGTACTGGTGCAGTGCCACCGGGTCGAGGGACGTGTCGACGCCTCCGCCCGCCAGAAGCGCGGGCAGGGAGGAGGCGAAGCGCAGCCGGTCGCCGTCCTGCGTGAGGTAGAGGGGCTTGATCCCCAACCGGTCACGCCCGAGGACGACACGGCCGGTGTGGTGCTCGACCACGGCGAAGGCGAACATGCCGATCAGGGACTCGACGCACTCCGGGCCCCACTCGGCGTAGGCCTTGACGACCACCTCGGTGTCGGAGCGGGAGAAGAAGCGGTGCCCCAGCCCTTCCAGGCGATCCCGCAGCTCGCGGTAGTTGTAGACGCAACCGTTGAAGACCGCGGTGAGTCCCAGCTCCGCATCGGTCATGGGCTGGGAGCCCCGCTCCGAAAGATCGATGATCTTCAGGCGTCTGTGCCCGAGCGCCACAGCGCCCTGCGACCACATCCCTCTGCCGTCCGGCCCCCGCGCCTCCAACGCGTCGGTCATGCGTTCGACAGCGGCCAGGTCTGGTCGTCGGCTGTCGAAACGCACCTCCCCGCTCAACCCGCACACGGGGAACCCCCCACAGCCACGGCGCCCCGGGGGCTGCGCCTCCGGAGGGCCTCGCTCTTCGCGGAGCATCTGGTCACGTACGCCATCACTACACTCCCGTGCCACTTCGACCGACGATGGGAAAGTCGGCCGAACAGACGATCTACATGGGAGGCGCCTGCCCACCCGCGCGCCCCTTAAGCGGTCGCTCTCCCTCGCCGCCCCTCGACGTGCGGGCCGCGCCCATCGGCTCGGGCGTGCGGCGTGGTGGAGGAAGGCTCGGGTGGCGTCGCGCGCCGATCTCGTGTGCCGCCCACTGCGGGGACGGACGGCCCCGCCGCAGGCACGGAAGTGCCGTACCGGCCCGACGGGGGGCCGGTACGGCACGGGCGGACTATCCCGCCGTGCTGCTCGAGGTCCGACCGGCCTGTGCCGCCGGCTCCGGGTCGTACGCGTCACCGAGCCATGCCGTGTGCAGCCGCTCCCGCGCCGCGGCCAGCGCCGCGTCTATGTCACGTGTCCCGGTCGACACGCACAGCGTGTAGATCACGTCCTCCATCTGCTGTCGTACAGGCTCGTGGGGGCCCGCAGCAGCCCGCAGCTCCGACTCCCTCTCGTACTCCTCCACCAGACGTGTCAGCACCGCGGGGTGGGTCATCAGCACGATCGCTCCTTCACACACGTCCCAGTCACGGTCAGCCGGCGGCCGCCGACGCGTCGCCTGCCCCGGCACCGGCATCCCATGCGTCACAGTCGCCGTCGCGAAACCCTCGGTGACGACCGGCGGTTCCCTGCGGTGCGGCTCGGTCCGCGCCGGGATCGGTCGGCGGAAGTCCGGCCAGGGCTGCGGCCCGAGCGGTCGGCCGCGGGACGGGACCGAGCCATTCGCAGAACAGCACGGTGGCGTCGTCCTGGAGCTGGCCGTCGTGGTGCTCGAGGACGGCGCGTACGAGGCGGCGCAGGGTTTCGGGGACGGGCAGGCCGGCAGCATGGTGGCGGATGAGGAAGTCGGTGAAGCGACGCAGGCCGAATTCCTCGTTGTCGGCCCGACGGGCCTCGGTGATGCCGTCCGTGTAGAGCACCAGACGGTCGCCGGGTTCCAACTGGTCCCGGCACAGGAGTACGGGAAGGCCGAGGGCGGTGCCCATGGGGTGGGCGGGCGGGCAGTCCAGCAAGGTGATCCAGCGGCCGCCGCGGATGACCACCGGGGGGTGATGGCCCCGATTGACCCACGTCAGGGCGCCGGTGCGGGTATCGAGGTCGGCGAGGATACCGGTGGCGTAGCGGGTCCGACCGTACTGTTCGAGCAGAACCTCCTCGATCCTCTCGCTCGTCTTCACCAGCCCGGCACCCGCGCGCCGCGCATTGCGGCAGGCGCCCATCGCCAGGTTGGCGGTCAGTCCGGCGGCCGTGTCGTGCCCCATCGCGTCGAACAGCGACAGGTGCACCACGTGTCCGGCGATCGCGTAGTCGTACGCGTCGCCGCTGATCCTGTAAGCCGGCTCCATCGCCGCGGAGATCATCACGCGGCCGTCCGCGTACGTGCGCGGCGGCATCAGGTGCCACTGCATCTCGGCCGCGACTGCGAGCGGCTTGACACGCGTCAACCGTGCGTAGGAGTCACTGCTGCGCCGCTTGCTGTCGATGAGCAGGGCGAGCAGGGCGGACAGCAGCTCCATGTCCTCCAGGGCCCGCTGATCGCCGTGGACGGTGGTGATGCGCAGGACGCCCAGGCGTTCGGTACCGTCCAGCAGCGGCACCCACCAGTGGCTCCCCACCCCACCCGTCTCGGCGCCGGCCACGATCTGCCCGTACTGGAAGGCGCGGCCCGCCACGGTGCCCTCGATCCTCAGCTCCGTCTCCTCCCCCGCCGCCCCCTGCCCGGCGTCCGAGCCCTCCCCGGTCAGCAGACGCAGCACCTCGCCCTGAAGATCGACCGCGTAGATCAGTACCTGGGTGAATCCGACCCCGGCCGCGTGTTCGGCCGCCTTCGCCGGCAGGAGTTCCAACGGCATCAGGTGGCTCGCCGCGAGCAGGCTTGCCAGCATGCGCCGCCCTTGTGTGTCCCGGTCCCGGTCGTCCACCGCATCACCCTTGGTCCTCGCCTCGTGCCGGCGGACTGCCGATGCCGATGCGCAGGTGCCCGCACCTCCACTCTCCTCCTGCGCAGCTCGGAGGGACACGCCGGCCGTAGCCATCGGGGGGACGCCGCCCGCGGCCCGCAACGCTCCGGCCGAAGCCGCGGCGCACGTTTGAAAGCGCGACCCGCGTGAAGAAGCGACGTGACCCCGACCTCAACGCACGAGCAGGAGACGCATCATGGGCATCATCGCGTGGATTCTCATCGGTCTGTTCGCCGGCCTCATCGCCAAGGCGATCATGCCGGGCAAGGACCCGGGCGGCATCATCATCACCATGCTCATCGGCATCGCCGGAGGCCTCCTCGGCGGCTGGCTCGGCAAGGTCGTCTTCGGTGTCGATTCCATCGACGGCTTCTTCGACCTCTCCACCTGGATCGCCGCCATCATCGGCTCCGTCATCCTCCTGGCCCTGTACCGCCTGACCCTCGGCGGCCGGCGCTCTCACCGGCACGCCTGATTGCGGCCGCGGCTGCGGAGCACCGTTCGTACCGCGTGCGCAGGGCCGTCAGGCCCGCGTGCGCGGGGCCGACCGCCGCCTCAGATGGCGGGCAGGTGCGGATGCGCCCACCATGACCGAGATGTGAAGCCCCCTGATCCGCCCGTGAAGGGCACCACGGAGATCCCATGCCCCAGGAAGAGCCCCGGGTCCCCGACCCGGTGACACTCCACCCACGCCCGCCCTTTCCCGACCAGGAGCAGGACCATCCCGGCTCCACGGAGCGGATGGAGCCGCGACCCGACCACGGCGAGGACTCCTACGAGGGCCACGACCTCCTGATCGACCGGGCGGCGGTCGTCACCGGCGGCGATTCGGGCATCGGCCGGGCCGTCTGTCTGGCGTTCGCCCGCGAGGGGGCCGACGTCGTCTTCACCCACCTGCCCGAAGAGGCGGACGAGGCGGAAGAGACGGCTCGCCTGGTCCGCGCGGCAGGCCGCAAGGCCGTCCCTGTCGCGTGTGACATCCGTGACGAGGAGCAGTGCGAGGCCCTGATCGACCGGGCCGTGCGGGAACTCGGGCGCGTCGACCTCCTCGTCAACAACGCCGCCTACCAGATGTCGCAGCCCGACGGCATCGAGGCGATCACCACGGAGCAGTTCGACCGGGTGATGAAGACGAACCTGTACGGGATGTTCTGGCTGACCCGTAAGGCTCTGGAACACATGCCGCGTGGCGGCTCGATCGTCAACACCACCTCCGTGCAGGGCTACCAGCCGAGCCCGCACCTCCTCGATTACGCGATGACGAAGTCGGCGATCATCTCCTTCACCCACGGACTGGCCCAGATGCTCGCCGAGCGGGGCATCCGCGTCAACGCGGTCGCACCCGGGCCCGTATGGACACCGCTGATCCCCGCGACGATGCCTGACGCGACGAAGTTCGGCGAGCAGTCACCCCTGGGCCGCCCCGCGCAGCCCGCCGAGATGGCGCCCGCCTACGTGTTCCTGGCTTCGCCGCAGGCGAGCTACATCACCGGAGAGATCGTCAACGCCACCGGCGGCACACCCCTGCCCTGACCGATTCGCCTGGCGGACGTCGGGCCGGGGCGTGTCCTGCCGATCGACGGCGGGACACGCCCCGGCTCATCCGTCCGCCCTCCCCCGCTCCGAACGCCGCGCGGCGTCGCGGCGTTCGTCGGCGTGGCCGCCGGCGCCCAGCAGACCGGTGGCTTCGAAGGGCTGCGTACGCTCCAGGCGGGGCAGTTCACTGCGGGCGATGCGGGTGACGAGGGGCGGTAGAGCGGCCCGTACCGGTTGGACGGCACGAAGCCAGGCAGGCATGTAGACGGACGAAGCCCGTCGTTCCGCGGCGGTGGCCAGCCGGTCGGCGACCTGCGCCGCCGGGTACACCTTGCGTGCGGGCGCCGGCATGTGGGCGCGCAGTTCGCGCAGGACGGCATGCCGGTCGGCGTCCCGGATCATGTCCGTGTCGGTCCAGTTGATGTAGGCGATGCCGACCGCCACCCCTCGGTGGGCGAGTTCCGCGCGCAGGGCGTGCGCGAAGGACTCGACGCCCGCCTTGGAGGCGCAGTAGGCGCTCATGAGGGGGGACGTCCCCATGGATGCCAGGGAGGCGACCTGCAGGTAGTAGCCGCGCGTGTCGAGGAGGTCGGGCAGGAAGCAGCGTGCCGTCGCCGCACTGCCGATCAGGTTGACCTCGATGACACGGCGCCAGACCTGCGGGTCCGAGTCGGCGAACGGGCCTCCTTCGGCGACTCCGGCATTGCCCACCACCACGGACGCGGGTCCCAGGCGGGTGCGGACCTGCCGGGCCGTGTCGGCCATGGCCGCGTCGTCGGTCACGTCGACTTCCCAGCAGGCGCAGTCGTTGTGCAACGCGTCGGCCACCTCTTGGAGGCGCGGGCTCTGGTGGCCCAGCAGGGCCAGTCGCGCCCCCCGCGCGTCGAACGCCCGCGCCAAGGCCGCGCCCAGCCCCCGCGCCGCTCCCGTCACCACGACCGTACGGCCCTGCAGGGGCCCGCTGTCCTTCCGCACGCCCACGTGGCGCCACCGCCCATCCGCAGCCCTGTCGTCCGGTCCCCTGGTTCCAGGATCGCCTGCTGAGCAGCCACCCGCAGGCCGAGGGATCGAGAGCGCGGCGAGCACGCGTAGTCGGGCGGCCTGCGGACAGAAGCGGGACGAGGCTACGAGGAGGCGACATGGGCGACGTGGGCGATCCGTCCGACGAGCTGCACGGGCGACTGCGGCGGGAGTGCGGTCGCCGGGCGGAGGACCTGTGGGCTGTCAGCCGCGCCCTGCACGCGGATCCCGAGCTCGCCTACGAGGAGCACCACGCGGCCCGGTTGCTGACCGGCGAACTCAGGCGGGCGGGGTTCGCCGTCGAGTCGGGGACGGCCGGACTCGACACGGCTTTCGTGGCCCGCGCGGGAAGCGGGCGGGGGCGGTGCGTGGCACTGCTGTTGGAGTACGACGCGCTGCCGGACCTCGGACACGCGTGCGGGCACAACCTGATCGCCGCTGCCGGGCTGGGAGCCGCTCTGGCGTTGCGCGGCGTCCTGGGGGCGGAGTTCGAGGGCACGGTGCTCGCCGTGGGGACGCCGGCGGAGGAGCGGGGCGGGGGCAAGGTCGCGCTGGCCGAAGCGGGCGTGTTCGACGGTGTGGACGCCGCGCTGATGTTTCATCCCGGCGTCCACGACTGGTCATGGGCGCCGCTGACCGCGCAGACGCAGGTGCGCGTGGGCTTTCACGGCCGGGCAGCGCATCCGACGGGCGATCCCACCCGGGGGATCGATGCCCTGGCCGCCCTCGTCCAGCTGTTCAACACGGCCGCCGTGATGGGCAGGCGGTTGCCGTCCGGGTCACACGTTCAGGGGATCGTCACCGACGGAGGCAAGGCGACCAACATCGTGCCGGCCTTCGCCGAAGGCCTGTTCGGCCTGCGCGCGGCCACCAGCATCGCCCTCGACGCGCTGGTGGCCGAAGTCGGCGCCTGGGCGCAAGGGGTCGCGGCCGCGACCGGCACCACGGTGGAGGTGACCCGCCTGGGCAAGGGCTATGCCCACTTCCGGGACAACGACGTCCTCTCGGACCGGTTCGGCCTGCACCTCGCACGCTCGGGCATCCGACTCACCCAGCCCCTGGGCGGGGTGTTCCTCGGATCGTCCGACATCGGCGACGTCAGCAGCCGCGTCCCCGCCATCCATCCGTTCGTCGCGATCCTGGGCGACGACGCCTCGGACCACACCCCCGCCTTCGCGCGCGCCGCCGCCTCGGAACGTGGGCGCGAGGTGATGCTGGCGGCTGCCGAAGCCCTGGCCTGCACGGCCGCCGACGTCCTCGGCGACGCCGGCTTGACCGCCCGGGCCTGGGCCCGCCAGCGGGAGAAGGCGGCGGCGGGACTCTGATGCCCGGGCCGCGGCGCTGGGCGCCGTCCCGGACTTCCCGCGCGCAATGGTGGGTGCTCCGGGCGGGATCGCCCCCCCGTCTCCCCGCAGGGTCCGGCTCCTTTCACGGCCCGCCGTCCGCCTCCCGGTCGGACCGGGGCCATACGTACGGCAGGTCGTCCGGCACACCGGGGAAGTGCTCCCGGTAGAAGTCCGGGGCCTTGCGCACCAGGGCGGACTGATGGCTTCGATGGAAGTCCGGTGCGCCCAGCCACGGCGGCAGATCGCCGTCGGCGGCCAACTGCTCCTGCGTCCGCGGGGCTCCGGCCGGCTGCACCGCTCCGAAGTCCCGCACCAGAGTGACGGCGCAGGTATCGGCGCGCCCCTCCGCGGTCCACGCCTCGCAGATCTGCAGCCCGTACCGGACGAGTGCCTCCTCGTACCCCGCCCACATCCGCACCGCCGGGTGCCTGCGCCATCCGTACCCCGGAACGACCAGGCCGCGCAGCACCTGCACGGCCTCGACGCGCTGCTTGCCGAGCCTCTTCGCGTCCAGCACGGCCGCTGAGGCGTCGAACGACGGAAACGGAAGGAATGTCTGCACGGTGCGAGCCTGGCAGAGGTCACGGAGTAACGCGCCCCCGGACGTCCCGTCGGACGATCGGATCCCGGTTTCCCGTGTACCGCAACGCACGGCACGGCACGACCTCGCGACGGTGGCCACTGATCCGAAATGCGTGAGATGCGGCGTGAGCGGGGTACGCGCACCATGACCGTGGCATCACATCGTCGATGAAAGGTTCGGTCATGCCCCGAGGTTCCAGCCCCAAGCGCGAGCGTCAGTACGAACACATCAAGGAGTCGGGCGAGAAGCGCGGCATGTCGGAGGGCCGCGCGAAGGAGATGGCCTCCCGCACGGTGAACAAGGAACGCGCCCGTTCCGGTGAGAGCAAGACCGCGAGCCGCAGTTCCACCCAGGGCAAGTCCGCCTCGCAGCGCGGCGGGGAGAGGTCCCGCGGCGGCGGCAGCTCCTCCGAACGCACCAAGGACGACCTCTACCAGGAGGCGAAGAAGCGCGGCATCGACGGCCGCTCCACGATGACCAAGGAGCAGCTCAAGAACGCCCTGGGTCACTGACCGCGGGACGCACCCGCGGGGCCCGGCCGCTCCGCCCTCCCCCGGCCCGCCACTTTCTCGCGCGGTGCGCCCCACCCATGCCGTTCCGGTAGCCGTTCCGGTAGCAGGAGGAGTTCCCGTGGCCGTCCGTCATCAGCTCATCCGGCGCCCGCCTCGAAGTGTGTGGGCCGTGCTCGCCGACCCGACCCTGTACGGGGAGTGGGTGGTGGGTCCGTCCGAGTCCACACCGCTCGATCAGGGCTGGCCGGAGGTCGGATCCCGGCTCCGGTACACCCTGCGGCTGGGCCCCTGGTCGACCGAAGGGGTGACCACGGTACGTCACCGGGAACTCGGCCGGGAGCTGGAACTGGAGGCGGCGTTCAAGGCCCTGGGCACCGCGCGGATCTTCCTCCAGCTCCGGCCGTGGGGCGAGGAGACCCTCGTCGTCTGCGACGAGCACCCTTTGCGCGGCCTGGGTGGCTCCCTGCACAACTCCGTCGTCGAAGCGGCCCTGCAGCTGCGGCACCGGGGCATGCTGGCCCGCCTGGCCAGGGTCGTGGAGCGGCAGCCGGGCGGGGTGCCCCGTGCCTGACGCGGTGGTGATCGGCGCCGGCCCGAACGGGTTGGTGGCCGCGAACGTGCTGGCCGACGCCGGGTGGAGCGTGGAGGTCCTGGAGGCGCAGGAGGAGCCCGGCGGAGCCGTGCGCAGTGACCGCGGGGTGCACCCGGACTACGTCTCGGACGTCTTCAGCGCCTTCTATCCGCTCGCCGCCGCCTCCCCGGTCCTCGCGGCCCTCGACCTGGCCGCGGAGGGCCTGCGGTGGAGCCACGCCCCGTCCGTACTGGCCCACCCGCTGCCGGACGGGCGGTGCGCGGTGCTGGAGCGCCGGGTGGAGGACACCTGCGCCGGCCTGGCCGGCTTCGCCGCTGCCGACGCCGACGCCTGGGAGAACTTGTACCGGACGTGGGCCCGGGTGGGGCCGGACCTCGTGCAGGCCCTGTTCACGCCCTTCCCCCCGATCCGCTCCGGAATCCGGCTGGCTGCGAAACTCCGCGCCTCGGGGGGCCTGCGGATGGCGCGGAAGCTGGCCCTGCCGGTGCGCCGACTGGGCGAGGAGGAGTTCGCCGGGGAAGGGGGCCGGCTCCTGCTCGCCGGTAACGCGCTGCACGCCGACCTGGCTCCCGAGGCGGCGGGCAGCGGCGGTTTCGGCTGGCTCATGTCGATGCTCGGGCAGAGCCACGGCTTCCCGGTGCCCGTCGGCGGGGCCGGTGCCCTGACCGCGGCGCTCGTGAGCCGCCTGCGGCGCAAGGGAGGTGTCCTGCGCTGCGGGGAGCGCGTCGCGTCCGTCGTCGTACGCGGTGGCACGGCCGTCGCGGTCAGGACCGCGGGCGGGGAAACCATCGGCGCGCGGCGGGCCGTACTGGCGGACACGTCGGCAACGGCCCTGTACCGGGACCTCGTGGGCGAGGAACACCTGCCGTCCCGCCTGCTGCGGGACCTGGACCGCTTCCAGTGGGACTTCGCGACGTTCAAGGTCGACTGGGCCCTGACCGGCCCGGTGCCGTGGACCGCGCCGCAGGCCGCGGGAGCGGGGACGGTCCACGTGGCGGACGGGGTCGACGGGCTGACCCGGTTCGCGGCACAGATCGCCATGGGGCAGGTCCCCGACGAGCCGTTCACCCTCTTCGGCCAGATGACCACGGCGGACCCCACCCGTTCACCGGCCGGCACGGAATCGGCGTGGGCCTACACGCACGTCCCGCAGCACATCACCTCCGACGCCGGCCCCGACCGCATCACCGGCCGCTGGGACACCCGCGACCAGGAAGCCATGGCCGACCGCGTCGAAGCGCAGCTGGAACGCTTCGCACCGGGCTTCCGCGGGCTCATCGGCGCCCGCCGCATCCTGGCCCCGACCACCCTGCAGGCCATGGACGAGAACCTCCACAACGGTGCCATCAACAACGGCACCACCGCCCTGCACCAACAGGCGGTCTTCCGCCCCACCCCCGGCACCGGCCGCCCCGAGACCCCCGTCAAGGGCCTCTACCTCGCCTCCGCGGCCGCCCACCCCGGCGGCGGCGTCCACGGCGCACCCGGAGCGAACGCCGCCCGGGCCGCCCTGCGCGCCCACGGCCTCCACGGGCTCCTCCACCGCGCCCAACGCGCGTGACGCATACGGCCGCGTACGACCCCGCACGGGTGACACCGGGCCGTCCCCGGCGTGCCCCGCGCCATGCCGGGTACGCGCGCTCCATGTCCTCCTCCGAGAAAACCGCCGCCGCCCCGTGGAACGACAGCACGCTCGCGCTCCTGGTGCACGGATACGCGTGGCTGCCCAACCGGATGCGCCGCAGCCAGGACGGTACGGTCCGGACCCGTCTGATGGGACGGCCCGCGATCGCCCTGCGCGGTCCGGACGCGGTCGCCTTCTTCTACGACGAGAAGCACGTCGTACGCACCGCGGCCCTGCCCGACCCGGTCCTGGACACCCTCTTCGGTCAGGGCGCCGTCCACACCCTCGACGGAGACGGGCACCGGGTGCGCAAGGCGATGTTCATCGCCCTCCTCAAGGACGGCGCCGGAGTCGCCGCGCTGGGAGAGCACATCACCCGGCGGTGGCGCGAGGCGATGGCCGATCGGCGGCAGGACCGCATGGTGCTCTTCGACGAGGCCGCCAAGGTCCTCGCACTCGCCGTCCGCGACTGGGCGGGCGTCCCGCTCTCCGACGCGGCGGCCGCCGACCTGGCCCGCGACTGCACGTCCATGGTCGACGGGTTCGCCACCCCCGGCCCCCGCCACCTGCGCGCCCGCCGGGCACGGCGCCGCCAGGAAGACGCCCTCGCCGGCCTGATCACCGAGGTGCGCACGACGCCGGAGCCGGGCTCCACGGGTTCGGCACTGGAGGCGGTGGCCTGGCACCGCGACCTGGACGGCACCCTCCTGGACGCGCGTACCGCCGCAGTCGAACTGCTGAACATCATCAGGCCCACGGTCGCCATCGCCTGGTTCGCCACCTTCGCCGCCCACGCGCTGCACCGGTGGCCCCGGCACCGCGACCTCCTGCGGGCCGACGCCGCAGGCTCGTACGCCGAGGCGTTCGCCCAAGAGGTACGACGCTTCTACCCCTTCGCCCCCTTCGTCGCGGGTCTCGCCGCGCAGGACCTGACCTGGCACGGGGAGCACGTTCCCGAGGACGCCCTGGTCCTGCTCGACCTGTACGGCCAGAACCACGACCCGGCCCTGTGGGAGGATCCGTACCGGTTCGACCCGCGCCGGTTCGCCGTCCCCGAGGGGCCGCAGGACCCACTGGACAACCTCGTCCCCCAGGGTGGCGGGGATCCGGCACGCGGCCACCGCTGCCCCGGGGAGGACATCACCGTCACCGCGCTCGCGGTCATCGCGACGGAGCTGGCGCGGCTCGACTACGAAGTCCCCTACCAGGACCTCGGAATCCCCCTGTCCCGCATGCCCACGCTCCCCCGAAGCGGCTTCGAGCTCCGCCTGAGCTGAGCGGCCGGGCCGGTGACCGGGCCTGCCACCCGGACCGGTACGCCCCCGCCAAGAGCCCCGGCCGCAAGGGCATGAGCGCCCGCGGCGAGGACCGGAGCAAGGCGGGCGGCGACGAGGACGGCATGCACGACACGGCTGCGCGGAGACAACGGGCCCCCACGCAGACGCACCGCATCGGCCACGGCAGGGCGGCGGGGGGCCCGCCGTGGCCGCCGCAGCGCCTCACGGCTCGATCGTCATCTCCGCACACCGGGTGACGACGGATGCGAGTGCGCGCCCCTCGGCCTGCAACCGGCGCTGCGTGCGGGCGCCGTTCCCCCTTTCGTGCAGGTACGCGATGCCTTCCCGGACCCGCTCGTCATCGCCCTGCTCCTTCAACGCCTCGCGCACGTGCTGGTACAAGGCGTCGACCGCGTCTTCGGCAGACGTCTCCCGCATGGTTTCCGGGTGCAGCAGCGGTCCGTCCAGGCCTGACCGGCCGGCCCGCCAGGATGCCAGTCGCAGCAGGCTCGTGCCGATCCTGGCCGCAGGCTGCCCGTCCTGCCAGGCGCGGGCCTCCGTCTCGACCAGACCGCGGATGAGGGCTGCGAGAAGGACCGGCGTCGAGGGGTCCAGGCAGACGTCCGCGACCCGAACCTCCACGGTGGGGTAGGTGTCCGACAGCCGTGCGTCGAAGTAGATCATGCCCTTGTCGCGCAGCACTCCGGTGTCGATCATCGCGCGGACCTGCTCGTGGTAGCGGTCGGCGGAGCCGAAGACGTCCACCGGGCCGGCGGACGGCCACCGGTTCCACACCCGGCTGCGGTAGCTTCCGTATCCGCTGTCCTCGCCCTGCCAGTAGGGCGAGTTGGCGCTCATCGCGGTCAGGACGGCCAGCCAGGGCCTGATGCGGTCCAGGACGGCCACGCCCTCGTCGTCCGACGCGACCGACACGTGGACGTGGCACCCGCAGGTCAGCTGCTCCTGTGCGGTCAGCCCGAACTGCTCGCCCAGCCACCGGTAGCGTGGCCCGGCGTTGAGCGACGGCCTGACGGGCAGCGGAGACGTCGCGACCGCCGCCACCACGGCGCCGGCACTCGCCGCGTGGTGGGCTGCCTCGCGGCGGATGCGGACGATCTCCTCTTGGAGCTCGCCCATCTCGGTGACGGGTTTCGTGGCGAACTCCAGCTGTTCCTTGTGCAGTTCCTTCTCGAACTCGTGCTCCCCTCGACCGTTCGCGCCGGGGCGCTGCCAGGCGGAGCGCTCCGCTGCCGCCAGCACGGCCCCCGACACGGCGAGCGGGGCCCCGCTGTGCTCGTCCACGAGCAGCAGTTCCTCTTCCACGCCTACGCTTCGCATGTTGCCGCCTGTGGTTCGAATCGTCAGATGCTCCGCACCTGCCCGGCCATCCCTCGGACATGCCGTCGCCCTGTGCGTTCATGCGACGCCGAAGGTTGCCCCGAGTCGAGCGCGATCGGCGGGGCAGGCGCGGGACCGGAGGTGATCGATCTTGCCCAGACGGATGGACGCGACGCGAAGGATCTGGTCGGCGGTCACGGACCGGGCCGACTATCTGCGTCGCGCGGCGCGAGGAGCCGGGGCCGAGCGTGACGAGGTACTGCTCGGTGCCAAGACCGTGATCGCGGCGATGGCGGCGTGGGTCCTGGCGCGCTACCTGCTTCCGCCGTCGGTGTCGACGTTCGCGCCGTTCACCGCGCTGGTGGCGCTCCAGGCCACCGTGTACCGCTCGGTGCGCGATTGCCTCCAGTACGTCCTGGCCATGGCGGCGGGAGCCGCTCTCGCCGCGTCCCTGGCGGCGTCGGCGGGCATCCACGGGTGGACGTTCGGCATCCTCACCCTGATCGCCCTCTGCGTCGGCAAAGCCCGGTGTCTGGGACAGCAGGGCACTCAGGTCGCCATCGTGGGCTTCTTCGCGTTCTCCTCCGGACAGGGCCAGATCGCCTACATCGGCCACCTGGTCGCAGCCGTGGGTATCGGCGCGCTCTGCGGCCTCGCCGTCCATCTCGTTCTCGCTCCCGCCCGACACACCCACCATCGCCAGCAAGCCGTGACCGACGTCTACACCACCATGGCCCGGCGCATCGAGGGCCTCGCACAAACCCTCGAAGCAAGTGGTTCCGACCGGGACCACCTACGGCAATGGCGACGTGACTGGCACAGGCTGTCCGCCGAGTGCGAACGCATCCGCCACGCCATCGACACCGAGATCGAGAACGGCCGCATGAATCCCCGCCGGAGCGCCGACGGCGGCGCCGGTGAGGCCCTCCCCCGCGCCCGGGAAGCGATCACCGTTGCCGAACGCGGCATGGACCACCTGCGCTCCATGACCCGCACCCTGGACTACGCCCTCGACAGCGGGGAACTCGAGGGTCTGCCGGCCGCCTTCCGCACCCGTTTCGGAGCCGTCCTGCGCTCCGCGGCCACCGCGATGGAGGAGATGGGCCAGGCGTCCCCGACCGATCCGGACGGGCTCGACGCGCGGATCGACGAAGCGGCCGCAGAACTCGAACGGGTGCAACGGCAGGAACGGACGTCCCCGGAGGCTTCCCCGGCCGTACACACCGTGCAGGGCACGCTCCTCACGGATGCCGGCCGCCTCCTGGCCGATATCCGGTCGGGCTGGCAGAGCGTCGCCCGAGCGGGAGTGGGGTAGACGCGGCAGGAGGGACGCCGGCCGTCGGCAGCCGGGCGTCGCCCCGCGGTCGAGTCGTCCGCCTGGCCGGCCGCGCCAACACCCGTAGAGGTCACCACCGCCGTCGACGGCCCGGTGAGGGGTGGCGTCGGCAAGGACGAACCATGAAAGCGGCAGTGTACGAAGGACCGCGGACGGTGACGGTCAAGGACGTTCCCGACGCGAAGATCGAGCACCCCTGCGACATCCTGGTGAAGATCACCACCACCAACATCTGTGGCTCCGACCTGCACATGTACGAGGGACGGACCTCCTTCGAAACGGGCCGGACCCTCGGCCACGAGAACCTCGGCCAGGTCGTCGAGGTGGGCAAGGCCGTCAGCAAGGTCCGGGTCGGAGACTGGGTGGTCCTGCCCTTCAACATCGCCTGCGGCTTCTGCAAGCAGTGTGAGCAGGGCCTCACGAACTACTGCCTGACGATGCAGCCCAAGCCGGACATGGCCGGCGCCGCGTACGGCTTCGCCGAGATGGGCCCCTACCAGGGCGGCCAGGCGGAACTGCTGCGCGTCCCGTACGGCGACTTCAACGCCCTGCGCCTGGGCGAGGACGCGGCCGAGCGGCAGCTCGACTACGTGATGCTGGCCGACATCTTCCCCACCGGCTACCACGCCACCGAAATGGCGGGCGTGAAGCCCGGCGACCAGACGATCGTCTACGGCGCCGGTCCGGTGGGCCTGATGGCCGCCTACTCGGCGATGCTCAAGGGCGCCGGCCGCGTGTGGGTCGCCGACCACCAGCCCGATCGGCTCCGTCTTGCCGAGGAGATCGGCGCCATCGCCGTCAACACCGCGGACCAGGACCCGGCCGAGGTCGTCAAGGAAGCCACCCTCGGCCTGGGCGCGGACAACGGCTGCGAATGCGTCGGCTACCAGGCCCACGACCCCCAGGGCCGGGAAGACGCGACCCTGACCCTGAACGGGCTCATCGACTCGGTCCGGTTCACCGGCGGCATCGGCGTGGTCGGCGTGTTCCTGCCCGAGGACCCGGGCGGCGCCGAGGCGCAGGGCGAGCTCGAAGCCCAGGGGAAGGTACCGCTGGACTTCGGCATGCTGTGGTTCAAGGGCCAGCGCATCGGCACCGGCCAGGCACCCGTCAAGCGCTACAACCGGGCCCTGCGCGACCTGATCGCCGGCGGGAGGGCCGAGCCGAGCTTCCTCGTCTCCCACGAACTCGGCCTGGACGAGGCCTCATCGGCGTACGAGCACTTCGACAACCGCGACGACGGCTGGACCAAGGTCGTCCTCCACCCGAACGGCAGCAGCCGCAGCGGGGGCGGATCCTCGCGCCACACGCTGCAGGAACTGCGCCAGGAAGCGCAGGCGCAGGGCATCGAAGGCCGCTCCCACATGAACAAGCAGCAGTTGGAACGGGCACTCAAGCGGTGAGCTGGAGCGACCCCACCGGATGAAGAGGGCGGCCCGGACATCGAAGCGGGATGTGGGGGTAGCCGGCGGAGATCCGGGACACGATCCTGAACGGCGACATCCTCGTTCTGGCGACGCCCATCTGGCTCGGCCACCCGTCCGGCATCGCCCAGCGGGTCCTGGAGCGGCTGGACGCCGAGATCTCCGAGACCGACGCCGAAGGCCGCATGCTCACCTACGGCTACGTCGCCGCGGTCTGCGTCGTCGGCAACGAGGACGGCGCCCACCACGGCCACTTTGGCGGCCAACACCGCCCACCTAGCCCGGCGCCTCAAGGCAGCTCCCTATCCGGCGATTTGACCCGGCCCTCCCCCTCGCCGCCCCCCCCCCCGCCCGCGGGGGGGGGGGGGGGGGGGGGGGGGGGGCCGGGGGCGCCGCCCGGCCCCCCCCCCCCCCAACACCCGGTGGGCGGACCCGTATTTGTCGTA
>NZ_JBIAJH010000004.1:287748-296194 GCF_042871845.1 Streptomyces sp. NPDC005533
CAAACCCCCCCCACCCCGCCCGGCCCCAAATGGCTGCTCCCTAGCGGGGTTTTGGCCCCGCCCCCCCCCCCCCCCCCCCCCCCGCGCGCCCGGGGGCGGGCGGCGAGGGGCGGTCGGGAGCAAGGGGCAGAACGCGGGCCCACCCTCCCGCATACACCTGTTCGGCGTCCGATATGTGCTCGAATCGGTGTAGGGGCCGCGCATGACTGCTGTCGAAACACTCGCGGCCGCCGCGAGGACTCCTGGCAGACCCCGGAAGAACACGCTCGCGACCCGAGGGACCAGGAGCATCCCCACGCGTGAACCGGCCGGGCCCCTCCGCCGGCCCCGGCCGGCGACCGGGCGGACGAGCCCGGCCGTCAGCCGTGTTCCGGGGGCTCGGAGGGGGGCGTTGCGGTGTGGTCCGGATGGTGGTGGGTGCGGCGCACGGTTTTGAGGTGGGCCTCCAGGAGGTGGCCCCGCCCACCGGCGATCTCGTCGACGATGTCCCGTTCCACTGCCGTGAAGGGCTGGTAGTAGGTGGAGTTGTAGGCCTCGACGATCTGGAACGTCCAGTGACCCGGGATGACGTTGCGGCCCACGATCTCACGCTCCACCCGGTCGGCCTGCTCCTCGTGCCCCGCCTCGCGCAGGAGCCGGGCCGCGTCGCCGAGCTCGAAGTCCGCGGTCCCGGTCAGCTGGTGGAACCCGTACAGGTGACCGCGAGCCCGCTCCGCGGTTTCCAGCGCCTTCGACAGCGCGCCCAGGGCCCGCACCGTCTTCTCGTCCACACCGTCCGGAACCTGGTGTGCCGGATCCATCTCCTCATTGCTGTTCATGGAGGATGTTCTGCCCGTAGGACGCTTCGCCTGTCGAGAGGTGGGGCCAAGCGGAGTAAGAACGCGTGCCTGAGCGTGGTAACGAAGGGCCACGAGGTCGAGGCGACCGACGGCACGGGGTCAGCCGCCCTCGAAGCCGAGGACCTCGGCCAACGCGGCCTCCTGCTCCTCCACATCCCCCGCACTCCTGGCGATCACCGCGTACCGCCACGAGCGGCCATCGGGCGGCGCGTCCGCGTACAGCACCACGCCCTCACCGCGATCCGGGTCGAACGCGAGGCGGGAGGCGCGCAGCCGTGCGAGGGCCCCGTCGAAGTCCATGGGGCTGCGGGTCCGGCCCTTCGCCACCGACCACGCCGGTGGCGGCGCGGCCGAGCCCGCAGTCAGCCGGGTGACCATGGCGTAGGGAGTGGTGGTGGCCGTACGGCGGATGTTGCTCTCGCTCGCGTACGCGAGGCCGGCCGTGTCCACCAGGGCGTCGAGCCCGAAAGGCCCGACGTAGCCGTGGTCGGCCAGGTGGCGGCCCAGGGACGTCCCCCATTCCTCCAGCACGTCGGCCACGTGCGCACCGGAAGGCGGCAGCGGAGAGGCGTACCCCGTGAAGGAGCCCTGGACCGTACGCATCGCACCGCTGAAGAGCGCGTGTACCCCGGAGGCGGCCACCTCCATCTGGACACTCACCGACTCGCCCACGTCGAGGCACTCCTCCACCACCCACAGGCCCTCGGGCCCGCCGACGGTGTCGAGCAGCAGGCTCGCCTCGCCCCTCAGGTCGTCGCGTGACACGAAGCGCATTCCGTGCCCTCCGGCCGAACGGTCGGGCTTCACCACCACACGCTCGTGTTCCCGCAGGAGTTCGCGCGCCACGCGCTCCACCTCCGGGCGACGGCACATCCGCCCCGCGGGCAGCCGCATGCCCAGTTGACCTGCCGTCTCACGGAAGCCGGTCTTCGTGTTGAGCAGCATGGTCATCCGCAGCGCCACCTCGGCGGCGTCGACCGTCGGGTACGGGTGCACCGCGATGCCGATGTCCCGTGCGAAGGCGATCGCCGACGCGTCGAGCGCCGTCGGCAGCAGCGCCGCTCCCCGGTCACCCGCGAGCGCCCGGACGTGCTCCACGAGGCCGGCCTCGCGCACCGCGCGCGCCAGCGGGACGGCGCCGGCGGGCGGTACCTCGACGACGGCCACCGATTCCGGGGGCACCCCCGTCAGGTCGTACACGTACCGCAGGAACTCCGGGCTGAGCGGCACGGGAGTGACGAACACGTCGCCCGGCCGGAGCAGCCACGCCTTCCGCGGCGCCTGCTGGGCCCACGTCGTCAGGATCTGACCTTCGTCGAGATCCACCGCCAGATCGGAGAGGAAATTCGCGAACACCACGATCGGGCCGGTCTCGGTCAACGCTCTGCTCCTCTGGTCGCCGTGGGGGCCGTCCACGGGCAGTGTGCGATCACCTGCTCGGCCCCTGTCAGGGAAAAGGTTCCCAGGCCTCGGGGCCGGCCCCGCGCCACTCCACGAAGTCGGGGTCGGTGAGGTCGACGTCCTCGGCGTTCTCCAGCCCGGCCGCCGCGAGGAAGGCTCGGACATCGGCCAGGCGGTGTGCCACTCCGATGGCGACGCCGTCGTAGCGGACACGGCGCCACCCCTGCTGGTCGGGCGGGTAGACGATCAGCTTGGCGGCCATGGGCCCAGCCTCTGCCGCACCCGGCGCATCGGCACCCCTTCGCGTCCGAACGGATGAATCTCACCGCCGACGGTACGGCGCGCGGCCGCGCCGGCGCCGGGACCGCGTACCGCGACCGTCGTGGGCGAAGCAGGCCCGGCCCGGCGTCTCGCTGCGTACTCGATGCTGCCCGGCACCTCCGCACCGGCCACGTGACGGGCCGCCACCGCATTGCCGAGGAATCCTGGCAGGGGTGGGCGATCCTGTACCTGAGGTTCGGGCGGAAGATGACCCGGTCCGGCATCGGCGCCGAGCTGAGCATCAGCCAGATGCCGTCCTCGCACCTACTGATCCGCGTCCTGACCAGACTGCCCACGTGCAGGTCGCCGCGTGTTTCGCGGCGCCGTCCGTGCCCGCTACCCAGCCGGTGATGAGATATGAGCCCCTTGATCCCCCAGGACCCCGAGACGCTCAAGCAGCACCTCGCCCGCGAGGTCAGAGCCTTGCGGGAGGCCGCCCGTCACGAGGCCGGCGTCCGCCTCGACGACGGCCCGGCACCGGCCGGGGTACCACCGGCGGACGAGGGCGAGGACCTCTGCTCCTGCGGTACCGCAGGGCCCGGGCACGGCTGCGGCGACGAGGGCGAGGGACACGACCCGTGGGCGTGCATCTGCGCGACCCTGCCCGCCATCCCCTTGTCGGCCGCGCTGTTCACGCCGGTGCGCGACGAGACCGGGCGGACGGCCGACTTCACGGTCAAGGCCGGCAACCACGTGCGCGCGGCCGAGTGGCTGGAGGCTCCTGACCGCCAGATCGGCCGGCGGCTGCTCGAAGTCCAGCCCGGGGCCGCGGTCGGCGGACTCGTCGGAGCCCTGGACACCGTCCTGAGCACCGGTCGCGCCCTGAAGGGGTACGCCCTGGACTACACGGAGCAGCGCAGCGACGGCCTGCACCGCACGAAGCTGCTGTACGACGCCGCGTCCTGTGGTGGCCGGGTACTGGCGACGTGGCGGGCCGCCCACAACCGGATGGAACTGCTCTCGCTCGACGCGCAGTACATCGCGTCCATGGGCTGGGGCACGTGGGACCTGCTGTCCGGCGAGGTCACCTGGTCGGAGGGACTGTCCTCGATCTTCCGCAACGATCCGTCCCGGCCTCTGTCGCTCGCCGAGCTGTGCGACACGGTCCTGCTGGACGACGTACCGCGCTTCGGAAAGTTCCTGCTCGCCCTGATCGACGGCGAGGAACCGTCGGGGACCGAGATCCGCTTCAGCGTACTGGGAGAGGTGCGCACCCTTCACCTGGTCGGACATCCCGTGATCGCGACCGACGGGCTTCCCTGGTCGATGCACGTCATCGCGCGCGACCTGACGTCCCAGGTACGCAGTCGGCAGCGGCTCGCCGCCACGCGGAGGCAGTCCGACCGGCTGCGGCAGGAGGCGGCCGCCGAGCGGCGGGTCGCCGGCGCCCTGCGGGAGGCCCTTCTGCCCACGCACTCCGCCGAACTCGCCCAGGCGGGTTTGTCCCTGGCGGCCGCGTACATGCCGGCCGAGACGGACGCCGCGGTGGGCGGGGACTGGTACAAGTGCCGCTCGCTGCCGGACGGACGGATCCTGCTCGCCATCGGCGACGCCTGCGGCCACGGGCTGAGCGCGGTCGCCCGGATGGCGCAGCAGCGGCATGCCCTCGCGGGCCTCGCCCACTCCCCCGGCGCCCATGCCGGCCAGTTGACCACCTGGCTCAACGAGCTGCTGTGCGCCGACCCGGCCGCCGAGACCGCAACCGGGATCATCGGGCACATCGACCAGGAGAAGCGGTTCCGCTGGGCGTGCGCGGGCCATCCGGCGCCCCTGCTGCTGCGCGGGGGGACGGCTTCGGTGCTGGACACGGAGCACCGGGGCCCCCTCTTCGGGCTCCTGCCCGGGCACGAGTACGAGACCGCGACCACAGACCTCCTCCCCGGCGATCTCCTGCTGCTCTACACCGACGGCATGGTCGAGCGCCGGGGCGAGGACATCGCGGACAGCATCGACACCCTGCGCAAGGTGCTGAGGGGCTGTGGTGGGCTCGGCCCCCAGGACACCCTCGACCGGATCATGGACGCGTACACGCCCGAGCAGCACGAGGACGACACCTGCCTGGTAGCCCTGGGCGTCCACTGACACCCGACCCCGCTCGCCTTTCAGGGGCAGGGCCCGCAGAGCGCGAGCCGCAGGCCTCATGCCGGTTCCCGGGGACTGGGGGCGGGCACGGGCGGCTTGGCGGCCCTTGCCGCACACGTCGCCGAGGAAGAAGGCGAAGCGTGTGGCGTCTATGGGGAAGACGTCGTAGAAGTCGCCGCCGAGCCGGTCGGGCGAGGCGGTGCGGTAGTGCGCGGCACCCTCCATACCGGGAATGGCCGGCAACGTGTCGGGCAGCAGCGATGACTGCAGCACTGCGAGGGCGTCCTGGAGGCGGGCCCGGTCAGCTTCGGCCTGCCGGTGTGCGTCCTCGGCGGCTTTGCGGGCGCGCAGGAGTCCCACTTCGTAGGCGCGGCGGTCGCAGGCGTCGAAGAGGGTGGTGCGGATGAGCAGCGGCTCGCCCATTGCCCCGTGCCGACCCCCGCGTCGCTCTGGCGGCGCCGGCGACGCTGCGCGAGGTCCGCGAACAGCTCGCCGGCTGGGAGAGCGGCCTGATCGAGACCGCCCGCGGGCAGGGCGCGAGCTGGGCCGAGCCGGCAGGCCCGCTCGGGGTCGCCAGCCGCCACGCCGCCGAACGCCGCTACCTGCGGCTGCGCCCGGGCGCGGCCGGGAGCACCGGCGAGCAGCGCGTCCAGGCCACCCGCGACACACGCGCCGCCGACCGCACGGTGACCGCCTGGGCCCGTGCCCACGCGGCAGACCTCCGCCGCCTCGCCGCCCAGGTCACCGCACTGACCGGTCTCCCCGCCGGCTCCGAGGGCGCCCTCGGCGATCTGAATCTGGCCCTCGCCGACAATGACGCCGCCCGCCTCGTCCGTCCTCTGGCGGACACCCGTGACCACCTGCGGCCCGAGGACGCCGAGCTCGCGGAACGCATCGACGCCCTGACCCGGCACACCGGCCAGCTCCGCCAGGACACCCACGACCAGCGAAGCACCTGACACGCCCCTCCCCCGAACCCTCGACCGGACCACGGGCCTCGGGGGCGGCGGTCAGGTCCCTCGGCCGTGGCGGGGCCGCAGGCCGCCCGGCCTGCGGCCCCGCCCGAGCATCGGGGTCAGGACGGGTCGCCGTACTGGAGGCCCCGTCCGTTGGTCCCGACGTACACGCGGCCGAAGACGTCGGGGTCGCCGGTGATGACGGCGGTGCCGCCGATGCCGCCCCACTGGTGGGCGTCGTCGTTGACGCGGAGCCAGGTGGCGCCCTTGTCGGTGGAGCGGAAGACGCCGGTGACGTCCTTGACGGTGCCGATCAGGTACAGGGCCTGGTAGGGGGCGCCCGGTGCGGCCTTGCCGAAGCCGAGGGCGGAGGCGGACTGCACCGTGGTGAGCGTGGTGAAGGTGTGGCCGCCGTCGGTGGAGTGCAGCAGGCCCTTGCCGTGGCCGGAGATCCACAGGTCCCCGGCGACGCCGGGGACGGCCGTGAGCCGGCCGGCGGGCAGGCCGCCGACGCGGGCGGTGAAGGTCGCGCCGCCGTCGGTGCTGGCGTAGAGCTTGCCGTCGGACAGGGAGTAGAAGGTATTGGCCGAGGAGCGGTCGGCGACGACCACGGCGTCGGTGCCCACGCCGCTGACCTTCGACCAGCTCGCCCCCTTGTCGGTCGAGCGGTACGGGGACTGGCCGGCCTGGGTCCAGACGATGGTGGAGCCGTCCGCCGAGAGCGCGACACGGCCGTCCCGGGCGCCGGCCACCGGCTCTGACTTGAAACCGTTCCAGGTGCTGCCGCCGTCGGTGGAGTAGGCGCCGTCCTGCTCGCCGCCACTGCCGACGCGGACCATCGTCGAGGGGTGGGACTGGGCGAAGTCGATGTCGGTGCTGTTGCTCATCATCGGGTTCTTCAGCCGCCCGGCAGACACCTCGGTCAGGGAGTCGTGGCGGAAACCTCCTTGGTCGCCCATGGCGGTGACGACGCTGGCGCCGCCGGGCGGCGCGATCGCGTCCATCAGCGCGGTCTCCTCCAGCCCGCGGGCCCCCGCGGTCCAGTGGCTGGTGCCGCCGCTGTCGGTGGCGTTGGCGTCCTTGCTGCGCCAGATGCCGTTGCCGGTGCCGTACAGCACGTGCCCGGAGCTGAAGGGGTCGATGGCCAGGGCAGTCATCCAGTGCCCGGTGTGGGTGCCGACGTAAGGAGCGGCGGAGGCCTCCCGCACCGACTTGTCGGCCAGTGCCTTCCAGGTCCCACCGCCGTCGGTGGTCCGGTAGATCTCGTCCTCGGGCCACCAACGATCGAGGGTGGTGACCATCACCGTGGACGGCTTCTGCGGGTCGACGGCCAGACCGGAGAACCCGTAGTTGCCCTGGGACGGGGAGATGTTCTTCCACGCCCCGCCGGACGGCGTGTACTTCCACACCGAGCCCGCCGTCGCGTCCATGGGGCCGATGCTGTTGCTGTAGGTCAGGTACAGCGAGCCGTCACCGGAGACCACGCCGTGCTGCGGCATCTGGCCGGTGGGCTGCCCGGAGACGGCCTGCCAGGTGCTGCCGCCGTCGGTGGAGCGGTACAGGGAAGTGGACCTGTCGTTGACGCCGACGTAGACCGTGTTGCTGCCGGCCGGGCCGTACGTCACGAAGGAGATGCCCGCGCCGCTGCTCGCCCCGTCCTTGACGGGGAACGAGGAGACCTGGTTCCAGGTCGCGCCGTGGTCGGTGCTGCGCCACAGGCCGTTCTTGCGGGTGCCCAGCAGCAGGGTACCGGGGTCCGAGGGGTTGACCACGAGGCGTTCGCCCGCCCCGCGGCCGGGCTCGTTGGCGCCCAGCTTGAAGGGCAGATCGGTGCGCTGGAAGGTGCGGCCGCGGTCGGTGGAGCGCAGGATCGCGGCGTTGCCGGCCCACTCGTTGGTGTAAGTGCCCGCTCCGAGGTAGAGCCGGTCCGGGTCGACGGGGTCGGTGGCCAGCGAATCGATGCCCAGCAGGTTCCAGTCCTTCTCGCCGAGCCAGTCGGTCAGCGGGATCCACTGCTCGGCCGAGCTGTCCCAGCGGTAGGCGCCGCCCATGTCGGTCCGCGCGTACAGCAAGCCCTTCTCCCGCGGGTTGAACACCAGCCCGGTGACGTAACCACCGCCCACCACCTGGGCGTTTCGCCACGTGTACGGTCCGGACCCGGGCGCCTGGCTCTCGGCCGTCCGCACCAGCTTCCACTGCTGGTTGGTGCTGCCGTGGCCGCCGTACTGGATGACTGCCGCGCCGTCGGCCGCGGAGCCTCCGGAGACGTCCAGGACCTGGCCGCTCCTGCGGGAGGTGAGGACGACGGCGTCGGAACCGCTCACGTCGTCGATCCGCCATTCCTGGGAGGTGGAGGAGCTGTCGGTCTGCTGCTCGGCGGCGGCCGCCTGAGCGGTCGAGTCGCCCGCTATGCCCAGTACTTTGCCGCTGTTGCGGTTCACCAGCTCGTAGTAGCCGTCCCCGGTGGGTCGCAGCTTCCACTGCTGGTTGGCGGTGTTCTGGTCGGTCCACTGCTGGATGCGGGTTCCGTCGGCGGTGGAGAAGGCGTTGACGTCCAGCGCCTTGCCGCTGCGTACGGAGACCAGCCGGTAGTAGGCGTTGCCGTCGACCGTCGCGGCCTGCGAGTCCTCCTGCACGAACAGGAGATACGGCCCGAGGACGGCGGGCACACCGAGCAGCAGACCGGTCGCGGTCCAACGACGGCGGTGACGCCCGCGGCGCCCACCGTTCGTGGGGTTCTTCATGGGGGTGTTCCATACCTTTCTTCGTGGGTTGATTCGGGTCATTCGTAAGATCGGGACACCCAGGGGAGTCGGGTGTGGCTGGCATGGGGTAGCCGCTGTTGTG